>CAMLGG010000022.1 GCA_946479475.1 uncultured Ideonella sp.
TCGCCTACGGCCAGAACGGCGAGATGCTGCGGCCCGAGAACGGCTACCCGCTGCGGCTGGTCGTCCCCGGCGTGCAGGGCGTGAGCTGGGTCAAGTACCTGCGGCGCATCGAGGTCGGCGACCAGCCCTACGGCACCAAGGACGAGTCCGTGCACTACATCGACCTGATGCCCGACGGCCGCCATCGGCAATACAGCAGCATCCAGGAGTGCAAGAGCGTGATCACCACGCCTTCGGGCGGCCAGGTGCTGCTGGACAAGGGCTACTACTGCATCTCCGGCCTGGCCTGGTCGGGCCGCGGCAAGGTCAAGGCGGTCGACGTCTCGGTCGACGGTGGCCGCAACTGGCGGCCCGCGCGGCTCGAGTCACCGGTGATGAGCAAGTGCCTGACGCGCTTCTCGATCGACTGGGCCTGGGACGGCCAGCCGGCGATCGTGCAGAGCCGCGCCACCGACGAGACCGGCTACGTGCAGCCCAACTACGGCCAGTCCCGCGCGGTGCGGGGCAAGCGCTCGATCTACCACAACAACTCCATCCAGAGCTGGCTGGTGCAGGAAAGCGGGGAGGTGCGCAATGTGCAGCTCTCGTGAGCGACTGCGTCGAGTGGCGCTGGGCGTGGCCGTCGCGCTGGCCTGCGGGCCGCTGCTCGCCGCGCCGGCCGACGGCTACCCCGGCATCGGCCGGCCCGCCACGCCCAAGGAGCTCGCGGCCTGGGACATCGACGTCCGTCCCGACTTCAAGGGCCTGCCGGCGGGCAGCGGGTCGGTCGCGCAGGGGCAGGACGTCTGGGAGTCGAAGTGCGCCTCCTGCCACGGCGTCTTCGGGGAATCGAACCAGGTGTTCAACCCGCTGGTGGGCGGCACCACCGCCGAGGACGTGAAGACCGGCCGGGTCGCCCGGCTGATGGACCCGGCCTACCCGGGCCGCACGACGCTGATGAAGGTCCCCACCGTCTCGACGCTGTGGGACTACATCAACCGTGCCATGCCCTGGAACGCGCCGAAGTCGCTGAAGACGAACGAGGTCTACGCCGTCACCGCCTTCCTGCTGAACCTCGGCGGCGTGGTGCCGGACGACTTCGTGCTCTCCGACCGGACCATGGCCGAGGCGCAGGCGCGCCTGCCCAACCGCAACGGCATGACGACCGACCATGCGCTGTGGCCCGGCCGCTCGCTGCCGGGCACTGCGGCCAGGCCGGACATCCAGGTGACCGCGTGCATGCGTGATTGCGCCACCGAGCCGCACGTCGCCTCGATGCTGCCCGACCACGCCCGCAACGCCCATGGCAACCTCGCCGAGCAGAACCGGCTCGTCGGGGCCCAGCACGGGGCCAGCACCGGCTCCGCGGCGCCGGCCCCGGCCGCCTCCTCTTCGGGCAGCCCCCAAGGGCCGATGAGCCTGCTGCAGGGCCATGGCTGCGTCGCCTGCCATGCCGTCGACACCAAGGTCCTCGGCCCCGCATTCAAGGACGTCGCGGCCAGGCATGGCGCCCGCGCCGACGCAGTGAGCTACCTCAGCGACAAAATCAGGACCGGGGGATCCGGCGTCTGGGGGACCATCCCGATGCCGCCGCAGACCCTTTCAGAAGCCGACGCCCGGGTCATCGCGCAATGGCTTGCGCAAGGCGCCAAGAAATGACTTTCGCCGCCCTTCAGGGTTGGGCCGCTTGCCGGCCCGGCGCCGGGCGACTACACCAGAACCTGCATGAGCAAGGAGTGCACACGCATGCTGAAGCGACGTGAAATGCTGGCGCGAAGCGCCACCCTGGCGGGGCTGATGGCCTCCGCAGGCCTGTGGCCGGCCCTGGCCCGGGCCGAGTGGAACCAGCCGGCCTTCGACGCCAAGAGCATGGCCGATGCCCTCAAGGCCCTCGGCGGAGCGGCGCCCACCGAGAGCAAGGACGTGACCCTCACCGGCCCGGACATCGCCGAGAACGGCGCCGTCGTGCCCATCGGCGCATCGACCGCCCTGCCCGGCGTCAAGCGCATGCTCATCCTGATCGAGAAGAACCCGTCGGTGCTGGCCGCGGCCTTCGACGTCAGCGATGCGGTGGACGCCAACTTCTCGACCCGCGTCAAGATGGCCCAGTCGTCCAACGTCTATGCGGTGGCGATGATGTCCGACGGCAAGGTGCTCTACGCGCAGAAGGAGATCAAGGTCACCCTCGGCGGTTGTGGGGGCTGATTCCTTCTTCCTTTCCTTTCCGATCCGTACAGACATTCCCAGGAGCCTTCCATGGCAGATCCGATGCGCATCCGCGCACAGTCCTCCGGCAACGGCGCCACGGTGCGCGTGCTGATGAGCCACGAGATGGAGACCGGCCTGCGCAAGGACGCGAACGGCGTCACGATCCCGGCCTGGCACATCCGCGAGGTGAGCGCCGCCCTCAACGGCAAGACGGTGATGACGGCCCAGTGGGGCCCGTCGATCGCCAAGAATCCCTTCCTGCAGTTCAACATCAAGGGCGCCAAGGCCGGCGACAAGGTGAGCATCACCTGGGTCGACAACAAGGGCGACAAGCGCACCGACGAGGCCGTGGTCAGCTGACCGCGGCCGCCTCACCCGAACCCCCGCAGGAGACCGCGTGCAAGCACCCGTTCACAAGACAGGATCCGCCGCCCTCGCCCCCATCGTGGCATTGACCCTGGCCCTGGCCACCGGCGGCGCCCTGGCCCAGAAGAGCGCCGCCGACGGCATCGCCGAATACCGCGCGATGCTGGCCGAAGGCAACCCCGCCGAGCTGTTCGAGGCCAAGGGCGAGGCCTTGTGGAAGGAGCCGCGCGGGCCGAAGAAGGCCTCGCTCGAGCGCTGCGACCTGGGCCTGGGTCCCGGCGTCGTCAAGGGCGCGTGGGTGCAGTTGCCGCGCTGGTTCCCCGACACCAAGCGGGTGCAGGACCTCGAATCCCGCCTGCTGACCTGCATGCAGGAGTTGCAGGGCATCCCGGCCGAAGAGGTCGCGAAGACCCCGTTCGGCAAGGGCGAGCAGAAGACCATGGAGGCCCTGGCGGCCTGGATCTCCGCCGAGTCGCGCGGCCAGCGGATGAACCTGCCGCAATCGCACCCGGAGGAGAAGCGCATGTACTCGCTCGGCGAGAAGGCCTTCTACTTCCGGGGCGGGCCGATGGATTTCGCCTGTGCCACCTGCCATGGCGACGCCGGCAAGCGCATCCGCCTGCAGGACCTGCCGGACCTGCGCACCAACCCTGGCGACGGCGTCGGCTTCGCGGCCTGGCCGGCCTACCGGGTGTCCAGCGGCGAGCTCTGGAGCATGCAAAGGCGCCTGAACGACTGCTACCGCCAGCAGCGCTTCCCCTATCCCGGCTACGCCTCGGACGTGACCATCGCGCTGGCCGTCTTCATGGGCGTCAATGCCAAGGGTGCCGAGTCCATCGCGCCCGCGATCAAGCGCTGAGGTAACGACATGACGCCGAGAAGACTGAAGCTCTCCGCCCTGGCCCTGGGCACCGTGGCCGCGATGGCCGGCTGCGCCACAGGGCCCTCGTCCGGGCAGCTGGACCGCGAGTTCGCCGCGATGATGAAGGCCTCCTTCCGCAGCGAGGGCATCGCGACCGTGGACCGGCTCGAGCAGGATGCCGACCAGGCCGCCTGCTCCACCGGCCACCAGGCCAGCCCGGGCGATACCCAGCGCATCGAGGCCAATGCCCGCGCCACCATCCGGCCGCCCAGCGACGGCCAGTACCTGGGCGACTGGCGCGAGGGCGAGAAGCTCGCGCAGAACGGCCGCGGCATGACCTGGACGGACAAGAGCGCCGATGCGTCGGCCAACGGGGCCAACTGCTACAACTGCCACCAGATCAACAAGGCCGAGATCTCCTTCGGCACCATCGGGCCCAGCCTCTACCAGTACGGCAGGCTGCGCGGGGTGAGCGACCCCGCCGACCCTTCGGCCCAGCCCATGCTGCAGTACACCTGGGGCAAGCTCTACAACTCCTGGGCCTACAACGCCTGCTCCAACATGCCGCGCTTCGGCCACAAGGGCCTGCTCAACGAGATGCAGCTCAAGCACGTGATGGCACTGCTGCTGGATCCGAAGTCGCCAGTCAACGCGCAATAGCGCAGGGTTCTCTCCATGAGCATGAGCAAGCGGGACTTCCTGCAAGTCCTGGGGGCGGCTTCGGCCGCCGGAATGGGCCTGGGCCGCTGGGCCGAGGCCGACGCGGCCACCGCCAGCGAGGGCCTGTACGAGGTGCCGCGCTTCGGCCAGGTCTCGTTCCTCCACATGACCGACTGTCATGCGCAGCTGCGGCCGCTGCGCTTCCGCGAGCCGAGCGTCAACCTCGGCGTCGGCTCCATGCAGGGCCAGTGGCCGCACCTGGTGGGCGAGAGCTTCCTGCAGCGCGCCGGCCTGCGCCCCGGCACCGAGCTCGCGCATGCCTACACCTGCCTGGACTTCGAGCAGGCCGCGCGGCGCTACGGGCGGGTCGGCGGCTTCTCGCACCTCGCCACGCTGGTGAAGCGGCTGAAGGCGAGCCGGCCCGGCGCCCTGCTGCTGGACGGCGGAGACACCTGGCAAGGCTCGGCCACTTCGCTGTGGACCGAGGCCCAGGACATGGTCGAGGCCACCAAGCTGCTCGGCGTCGACGTGATGACCGGCCACTGGGAGTTCACCTACGGCATGGAGCGGGTGAAGGAAATCGTCGAGAAGGATTTCAAGGGCCGCATCGCCTTCGTCGCGCAGAACGTCAAGACCGCCGATTTCGGCGACCCGGTGTTCGAGTCGCACGTGATGCGCGAGATCAACGGCGTGCCCTGCGCCATCATCGGCCAGGCCTTCCCCTACACCCCCATCGCCAACCCGCGCTACTTCGTCGCCGACTGGACCTTCGGCATCCAGGACGAGCAGATGCAGAAGGTGGTCGACGAGGTGCGCGCCAAGGGGGCCCAGGTCGTCGTCGTGCTCAGCCACAACGGCATGGACGTGGACCTGAAGATGGCCAGCCGGGTGCGCGGCATCGATGCCATCTTCGGCGGCCACACCCACGACGGGGTGCCGGTCGCCGTGCCCGTGGCGAACGCAGGCGGCAAGACGCTCGTCACGAACGCGGGATCGAACGGCAAGTTCCTGGGCGTGATGGATTTCGAGCTCAAGGGCGGGCGCGTGAGCGACTTTCGCTACCGCCTGCTGCCGGTCTTCGCCGACCAGTTGCCGGCCGACCCGGCCATGGAGGCGCTGATCGCCAAGGTCCGCGCCCCCTACGAGGCGCGCCTGGGCGAAAAGCTCGCGGTGACCGACGGCCTGCTCTACCGGCGAGGCAACTTCAACGGCAGCTGGGACCAGCTGATCTGCGATGCGCTGATGCAGGTCCAGGGCGCCGACATCGCCTTCTCTCCGGGCTTCCGCTGGGGCACCTCGCTGCTGCCCGGCGAGGTGATCACCCGCGAGACGATGATGGACCAGCTCGCGATCACCTACCCCTACGCCACCGTCACCGAGATGAGCGGCGAGATGATCAAGACGGTGCTGGAGGACGTCTGCGACAACCTCTTCAACCCGGACCCGTACTACCAGCAGGGCGGCGACATGGTCCGCGTGGGCGGCCTCACCTACACCTGCACGCCGGGCGAGGCGATGGGCCGGCGCATAGGCGACATGCGGCTCAAGGGCAAGCCGATCGAGGCGGGCAAGAGCTACAAGGTGGCCGGCTGGGCCCCGGTGGCCGAGGCAGCGCGCACGGCGCCGGGCACGAAGCCGGTGTGGGATGTCGTCGAGTCGTGGCTCAAGTCGCAGCAGGGTGGCCGGGTCTCGGTCCGGACGGTCAACACGCCTCGGCTGGTCGGCGTCGCCGGCAACCCCGGCATGACGGCATGACGGCGTGAGCCGCCGCCGTCACGGCAAGGCGTAGCTCGAAGTCTGGCCGGCCGCCGGCGCCGCCGGCGCCTCGCGCGTCCGGTCCACCAGCGAGTCGGTCAGCGCCGCGGCGCCCCACATGCTGCACAGCGTGACCCAGGAGGTGACCGTGAACACGGCCGCGCCCGACACGCCGGCACCGACGGCGCAGCCGCCCGCGAGCATGCCGCCAAAGCCCATCAGCAGGGCGCCGGCGATGTAGCGGCGCATCGACTGCCCGCCCTGGAAACCCTCCAGCCGCAGCTCTCGCCACAGCGCGGCCGAGACGAAGGCACCGGCGGCCACGCCGGGCACCAGGCCGAGGTCGAACTTCAAGGGCTGGCCCGGCGGCGAGAGCACCAGCATCAGCGTCTGGGCCGCCGGGCCGGTGAACGACAGGCTCTGGATCGGCACCACGACGTCGAAGGCCGCGCGCGACATGGCGTACGTCAGCCACCAGGCCGCCGCCACCATCGCGCCCACGCCGACCGCGCCGAACCAGCCCCAGAAGCGAAGCCGCTGGCGCCGGGCCCACACCAGCGCGGCCAGCAGCCATGCCGCACCGAACACCAGGCCGCCGGCATGGCCCCAGCCGGTCATCGCCAGCAGGTCGCGCGAGGAGCCGCCCTCCACCGTCCACCAGCCGGAAATCGCCAGGCGAACCGGCGACAGCAGTCCCGACCAGGCCGATTGCGCGGTGACGGCGAAGACCAGCCCCGACAGCAGCGCGCGCAGGTTGCCCTGGGCCGCCAGCACCAGCAGCCGGCTCGCACAGCCGCGGGCGAGGATCATGCCGACGCCGAACATCGCGCCGCCGAAGGCCGCGCCCGAAAGGCTGCCGCGGGCGGCGAGCTGGCGAGCGTCGCTGACATCGAGCGCGCCGGCGAGGATGAGCGCCTGCGTCAGCATCACCGCCGTCGAAAAGGTGAACAGCCACACCGCGAGCTTGCCCTCGCGGGTGCCGCGGGCGAACTCGATCACCGCCGAGCGCAGGCAGAAGCGCGAGCGGTGCGCGAAGAAGCCGAACAGCAGTCCGACGGCCGCCCCGGCCAGCGTGACGCCGCCCGCTTCGCCCAGGCGCCCGAGGATCAGGTCGATGACGGAAGCCATGTCTATATCAGCCAACTCGAATGTGTCGATGATGCGCGCAGGCGATCGCAGGAAGCTTGACGAACCTCAGCCTGCCGACCGCCCCGGGGCGCTCCGAAACGGGCGGGATCGGCGTATAGTGCCCAGAACATCACTATTTGCTGATGTAATGCTATACCCAGCCGACGCAACGCTCCCGGTCGCCGCCAGAAGGCGTTTGCTGTGCGGCTGCGCCGCGGCCGGACTGCTCTTGCGCTCATGGCCCGCGGCCTACGCCGAGCCGGCCCCCGAGGAGCTGGCGAGCGTCGACATGCGGCCCGTGCAGGTGGCCGAGAACGCCTGGTTCGTGCAGGGCCAGGCAGCGCTGGGCTCCGCGGCCAACCAGAACTTCATCTCCAACGCCGGCTTCGTCGTCACGCCGCAGGGCGTGGTGGTGATCGACGCCTTGGGCTCGCCGCCGCTGGCCCGCCGGCTGCTGGCCGAGATCCGGCGCATCACGCCGCAGCCCGTGCGCTACGTCATCGCCACCCACTACCACGCCGACCACATCTACGGCCTGCAGGTCTTCAAGGAGGCGGGCGCGACCATCCTGGCCCACACTGGGGCGCGCGAGTACCTCGCCTCGGACACCGCGCGCCTGCGCCTGGCCGCGAGCCGGCAGGAGCTCTTCCCCTGGGTGGACGAGCACACGAGGCTGGTCGAGCCGGACCGCTGGCTCGGCGTGCCCGACCCGAAGGCCGACACGGTGCTGCAGCTCGGCGGCGTGAGCCTGCTCATCCGCCCGGTAGGCCCCGCCCACACGCCCGAGGACGTGGTCGTCTACCTGCCCGACCGGGGCGTGCTCTACGGCGGCGACCTGCTCTTCCGCGGCCGCATCCCCTTCGTCGGCCAGGCCGACAGCCGCGCCTGGATAGAGGCGCTGGACCGCCTGCTGGCCCTGAAGCCGAAGGTGCTCGTGCCCGGCCACGGCGCGGCCTCCACCGACCCGCAGGGCGACATCGTGCTGACCCGCGACTACCTGCTCTACCTGCGCGAGAAGATGGGGGCCGCGGCCCGCGAGATGGAGCCCTTCGAGGAGGCCTACGCGCACACCGACTGGAGCCGCTTCGCAGGCCTGCCGCTGTTCCAGGCGGCCAATCGCATCAATGCCTACAACACCTATCTGCTGATGGAGCAGCAGCAACGCTGACGCGGCACGGCCGGCAGCGCGCATACTGGCCCGAACCCCGCGAAGGAGCGCCGCCATGCCCCTGCCCCGACTTCCGCAGCTGACCGCTCTTTCGCTCGCCGCCTGCCTGGCGGCGGCCACCGCGGCCGAGACGAACAGCCCTGCCCAGGCCGACCTCGGGCTCGGCGCGCGGCTCATCCGCGAACACAAGTGCAACGATTGCCACGCGAGGCGCGTGGGCGGCGATGGCAGTGCGATCTACCGCCCGAAGGGCCGCATCAGCAGCCTGGCGGCGCTGCGGTCGCAGGTCGAGTACTGCAGCACGCAGCTGAACCTGCAGCTGTTCCCCGAGGAGATCGAGGCCATCGCCGCGGTACTCGACCGTGACCACTACCACTTCCGGTGAGGCGCAACCGCTGCATCACTGCATCACTGCATCAGCAGCCGCTCATAGAATCGCTCCACACCACAGCAGGAAAGACACAGCATGGCCACGACGACCGCCGCCGACCAGAACGCCGTCTTCGAATCGGTCGCGGAGCTGTTCTCGCTGCTGTCCACGCCGGTCCGGCTGAGGATCATCAGCGCCCTGTGCAACGGCGAGAAGAACGTCTCGCAACTGCTGGAGGAGATCGAGACGACGCAGCCGAACATGTCGCAGCACCTGTCGACGCTGTACCGGGCCGGCGTGCTGGGCAAGCGCCGCGACTCGACCCAGATCTACTACCGGCTGCAGAGCGACCGCGTCGCCGCCTTGTGTCGCGCCGTCTGCACCCAGGTCGCCATCGAACTGGACCCGGAAGCCGAGGTGCCGCCCTCGGAGCGGCTGCTGCCGACGAACGGACGCTGAGCCGGGGGTCGACTCAGCCGGCGCGCTCCAGCCGCCAGTCCTGGTACCTCAGCCCCAGCACCGCGCCGCCCAACAGCGCGGCGAGCGCGAGCAGGCTGCCCACCGACAGCGTCGATACGCCCGAGAGCCCCTGGCCGATGGTGCAGCCGAGCGCCAGCACGCCGCCCACGCCCATCAAGGCCCCGCCGACCAGGTGGTGGGCGGTGTCGCTGGCGCTGGCGAAACCCTCCCAGCGGAACTCGCGGCGCGACAGGGCCATCGCCCAGGCCCCGGCCGCGATGCCGGCCACCGCCGCGATGCCGAGCGTGACCTTCATCGAGGCATCGCTGGTGTAGAGCAGCCATTCCAGCGCATAGGCCACCGGCGCGACGGCGCTCAGGGCCTCCATGCGTCGCGAGTTGGTGCCGAGGAAGGCCTCCTCCAGCGTGCGCGGGTCCTCCGCCAGGTGACCGTAGCGGCCGCTCGTCCACCACAGGGCGACGATGACCAGGCCGATCCCCACGCCCCCCAGCCACACCGTGCCGCTGCGGCCTTCGGGCCTGCGCAGCACCCAGCCGATCAGCGCCAGGCCGATGAGGGCGCCCAGCAGCGCTGCCGCGCGCGCCACCGGCCAGCCGCTGCCGGCCGCCAGCAGCGAAGGCAGGTCCTGCCCGGCCGGCAGCTCGAAGGCCACGCGGTCGATGGTGGCCACGCGCCAGATCGCGGTCAGGCCCTTGAGCGTCGCGAAGGCCGCCACGGCCAGCACCAGCAGCACCACCAGCGACTTCAGGTTGCCGCCCCCGAGCCGCACCAGGTTGCGGCTGCCGCAGCCCGAGGCGATCACCATGCCGAAGCCGAAGATCAGCCCGCCCAGCAGCAGCGATGCCCACAGCACGCGCGGGCCCGCGTAGATGCTCTTGCCCGCCTCCACCCAGCCCAGCGCGACCATGCCGTTGAAGCCGAGGATGGCCACCGCGATCGCGAGCACCCACATGCGCATGCGCGTCCAGTCGCCCATGGTGGCGATGTCGGCCACCGCGCCCATGGTGCAGAAATGGGTTCGTTGCGCGATGGCGCCGAAGGCGGCGCCCAGCGCGAAGGCCATCCAGGCCACCTGGCGGGCGATGAGGGTCGGGTCGATCTCGGGCATTGCGCGATTGTCGCGTGCAGCTCCATCGGATCGGGCTCGGCCGCTCCAAGGCACGACGCCGGGGGCGCGTTCAATGCCCTTTGGCGGCCCGCCGCAGGCAGTCGATGAGCTGTGCAGTGGCGGGTGTGCGCGAGCGCCCTTTCAGCGTGAGGATGCCCACGGGCGGCAGATCGATCGCGACCTTGGCGCCGAGGACCTTCGCCAGGCCTTCGCGCTCCAGGTGCTTCGCCACCGCGCGCGCCACGAAGCCGATCGCCGGCCGCTCGCGCACGAAGCTGAGCGTGGCGAGGAAGGACGCGGTCTCGATGAGGTCCACCGGCGGGTTCAGGCCGTGCTGGTAGAAGATCTGGTTGAGCTTGATGCGCGAGGAGGCCCAGGGCGGCGGCACGACCCAGGGCAGCGCAGCGAGCTCGTCCCAGCCGGGCCGGGCCTTCTTCGCCATCGGGTGGCCGGGCCGGGCGATCAGCGCCATCGGCTCGTCGTAGAGCGCCTCGGTCTCGAGATCAGGCGAGGCATAACCAGGCTCCAGGCGGCCGACCACCAGGTCGATCTCGCCCACTCTCAAGCGCGGCAGCAGCCGCGTGAGGTCGCCCTCCTCCACCGAGACCGTGGTCAGTGCCGAACGGTTCTTCAGCATCTGCACGGCCCGCACCAGCAGGCCCGGCGTGGCCACCACCATCGCGCCGACCCGCGTGCGGCCGAAGGCGCCGCTGGCCACCGCCTCGATCTCGTCTCGCGTGCGCTCGTAGTCGGCCAGCACCGAGCGGGCAAAGCGGACCACCGTCGTGCCGTAGGGCGTCGGCTCCGTCCCCCGCGTGGAGCGCACGAAGAGGTCCAGCCCGAACATGCGCTCGATCTCGGCCAGGGACTTGGAGACCGCCGGCTGCGTCAGCGAAAGGAACTCGGCCGCGCGGCCGAGGTGGCGGAACTGGTCCAGCGCGACCAGCAGCTGCAGGTGGCGCAGCTTGAGGTTGGAGCGCAGCACGCGGTCGATGTCGGCACCCATGGCTTCATCACCCGAACGGAATGAAGAGAGTCTATTTCTTCATTGGATGGCCATGGAGCGGCTGTCCAGAATCGGCGCCATCGACCCCCATCGACACAGAACCCGGAGACAAGCTCATGCCCGCCACCCGCCGCCAGTTCATTCTTTCCAGCGTGGGGAGCGCCTCGCTGCTGGCCGCCGCGCCACGGCTCGCCTTCGCCGACGCCTATCCCGACCGCCCCATCACCTTCATCTGCCCCTGGCCCGCCGGCGGCACGGCCGACATCACGATGCGCGCCCTGTGCACGGCCGCCTCCAAGGTCCTGGGCCAGACCCTGGTGGTCGAGAACCGGACCGGCGCCTCCGGCATGCTGGGCCTCAAGGCCATGGCGGCCGCCAGGCCCGACGGCTACACCATCGGCCAGATCCCCATCTCGGTGACCCGCTTCTCCCAGCTCGGCACGGTGCAGCTCGACCCGCTGAAGGAGCTGACCTACATCGCCCGCACCTCGGGCCAGACCTTCGGCATTGCCGTGCGCGCCGACGCGCCCTGGAAGACGCTGAAGGACTTCGTCGCCGCGGCGAAGGCCGCGCCGGGCAAGCTCACCTACGGCTCGGCCGGCATCGGCGGCGCCACCCACGTCGGCATGGAGGAGTTCGCGCTCGCCGCAGGCATCCAGCTCAACCACATCCCCTACAAGGGCGGCGCACCGGCCCTGCAGGACCTGCTGGGCGGCCAGGTCGACGCGCTCGCCGATTCGAGCTCCTGGGCGCCGCACGTCAAGGCCGGCAAGCTGCGGCTGCTGGCGACCTGGGGCGAGAAGCGCACGCAGGACTTCCCCGAAGTGCCGACGCTGCGAGAGCAGGGCTTCGACGTGGTGGTCGACGCTCCCAACGGCATCGGCGCGCCCAAGGGCATGGACCCCGCCGTCGCCGCGAAGCTGCGCGATGCCTTCCGCCAGGCCGCCGCCAGCCCCGAGTTCGTCGCCGCCTGCGACAAGATCGACGCGCCGCTGATGTACCTCGACGGCCCCGACTACGAGAAGTACGTCGCCGCCGTCTACCGCAAGGAGACGGTGCTGATCGACAAGCTCAGGCTCAGGGAACTGATGGCCAAGGGCTGACGGACATCATGATCTCGCCCCTCATCCGGCTGCACCCGGACGACAACGTGCTGATAGCGCGGCAGCCGCTGGCGCTCGGCCAGGTGCTGCCCGAGTTCGACCTGCGCCTGAAGGCCCAGGTCCCGGCCGGCCACAAGATCGCCGCGCGGCGCATCGCCGCGGGCGAGCCGGTGAAGAAGTTCGACACGGTGATCGGCCAGGCGACGCGCGACATCGCGCCGGGCGAGCACGTGCACGCGCACAACCTCGAGCTGAGCGAGCAGGATCTCGACCCCGCCTTCGGCGAGGACCTGCGCCCCGTGGCCTACGTCCCCGAGGCCGAGCGGGCGCGCTTCATGGGCATCCTGCGGCCCGACGGCCGCGTAGGCACGCGCAACTTCATCGGCATCCTCTCGTCGGTGAACTGCTCGGCGACCGTCATCAGGGCCATCGCCGCGCACTTCACGCCCGAGCGCCTCGCCCCGTATCCCAACGTCGACGGCGTCGCCGCCTTCGCGCAGACCAGCGGCTGTGGCATGTCCTCGCCCAGCCCGCACTTCGACCTGCTGCGCCGCACGATCGCTGGCTATGCGCGCCATCCCAACCTGGCCGGCGTGCTGATCGTCGGCCTGGGCTGCGAGCGCAACCAGGTCGACGACCTCGTCGCCTCGCAAGGGCTGACGCCGGGCCGGCAACTGCAGACCCTGGTGATGCAGGACGTGGGCGGCACGCGCGCCACCATCGCCGCCGGCGTGGCCGCCATCGAAGCCATGCTGCCGGCGGCCAACGAGGTGAAGCGCGAGCCGGTGAGCGCCGCCCACCTGAAGATCGGCCTCGAATGCGGCGGCTCGGACGGCTTCTCGGGCATCAGCGCCAACCCCGCGCTCGGCGCGGCGATGGACATCCTCGTGCGCCACGGCGGCACCGCGATCCTGTCGGAGACGCCCGAGATCCACGGCGTCGAACACCGCCTCACGCGCCGCGCGGTGTCGCCCGAAGTGGGCCAGAAGCTGCTCGACCGCCTGGCCTGGTGGAAGGAGTACACGCGCGGCCACCACGGCCAGTTCAACGGCGTGGTCGGCCCGGGCAACCAGGCCGGCGGATTGGCCAACATCGTCGAGAAATCGCTCGGCTCGGCGATGAAGGCCGGGACCACGCCGCTGCAGGCGGTGTACGAATACGCCGAGCCGATCACCGAATCCGGCTTCGTCTTCATGGACTCGCCGGGCTACGACCCGGTGGCCACCACCGGCCAGATCGCCAGCGGCGCCAACCTCGTCTGCTTCACCACCGGCCGGGGCTCGATGTTCGGCTCCAAGCCCGCGCCGACGATCAAGCTGGCGAGCAACACGCCGATGTTCACGCGCCTCGAGGAGGACATGGACATCAACTGCGGCCTGGTGATCGACGGCGAGCTGTCCATCGAGCAGATGGGCCGGCGCATCTTCGAGCACATCCTCCGCTCCGCCTCGGGCGAGAAGACCAAGAGCGAGCTGCTCGGCCTGGGCGACCACGAGTTCGTGCCCTGGCACCTGGGCATCGTCAGCTGAGCCACGCCATGACCCCTCTGAACTTCATCGCCGGCCAATGGCGCGGCGCGGCGCGCGGCGAGCGCTTCGCCGTCACCGACCCTGCCGACGACAGCCTCGTGGACGAGGTGCCCGACAGCGACGCCGAGGACGCCCGCTGCGCCGTCGATGCCGCGCACGCCGCCTTCCCCGCCTGGCGCGCGACGCCCGCCAGGCAGCGCGCCGCCATCCTCAAGCGCTGGACCGACCTGGTGATGGCCAGGCAGGACCAGCTGGGCGCGCTGATCTCGCGTGAGCAGGGCAAGCCGCTGGCCGAGGGCCGCGGCGAGGTCGCCTACGCGGCCAGCTACATCGAGTGGTTCGCCGAGGAAGCGACGCGCGCCAACGGCGAGGTGATCCCGGCTCCGGTGAGCGGCCGACGCATGTTCGCGATCCGGGAGCCGGTGGGCATCGTCGCCGCGATCACGCCCTGGAACTTCCCCGCCGCGATGATCGCCCGCAAGATCGCGCCGGCCCTGGCCGCCGGCTGCACCGTGGTCGCCAAGCCGGCCGAAGACACTCCGCTGACCTCGCTCGCGCTGGTCAGGCTGGCCGAGGAGGCCGGCGTGCCGCCGGGCGTGCTGAACATCGTCACGGCTTCGCGTGCGAACACGCCCAAGGTCGTCGACGAGTGGCTCGCCGATCCGCGCGTGCGCAAGATCACCTTCACCGGCTCGACGCCGGTGGGCAAGCACCTGGCCCGCGCCTCGGCCGAAACGCTGAAGAAGTGCTCGCTGGAGCTGGGCGGCAATGCGCCCTTCATCGTGTTCGACGATGCGGACCTCGATGCCGCCGTCGAAGGCCTGATGGCGGCCAAGTTCCGCAACGGCGGCCAGACCTGCGTCTGCCCGAACCGCGTCTACGTGCAGGCCGGCGTGCACGACCGCTTCGTCGACAAGCTGGCCTCGCGCATCGGCGCGCTCGAGGTCGGCCCGGCGAGCGATGCGGCCTCGCAGATCGGGCCGATGATCAACGCCCGGGCCGTCGAGAAGATCGAGCGGCACGTGCGCGACGCGGTCGAGCGTGGCGCGCAGGTCGTCGTCGGCGGCCGGCGGCTGCCCTCTCTGGGCCCGAACTACTTCGCGCCCACCCTGCTGACCGGCGCCGATGCGACGATGGCCTGCGCCTGCGAGGAGACCTTCGGCCCGGTCGTGCCCATCACCCGCTTCGAGACCGAGGCCGAGGTGGTCGCCCAGGCCAACGCCACGCCCTACGGTCTCGCGGCCTACTTCTACACCCGCGATGCGGCCCGCATCTGGCGCGTGTCCGAGGCGCTGGAGACCGGCATCGTCGGCATCAACGAGGGCGCGCTGGCCGCAGAGGCCGCGCCCTTCGGCGGGGTCAAGGAATCGGGGTATGGTCGCGAGGGTTCGGTCCACGGCCTGGACGACTACCTCCACCTGAAGTACCTCTGCCAGGGCGGCCTCGGCTGACCCGATTCCACCCCGGACACCCCATGC
Source organism: uncultured Ideonella sp. (assembly GCA_946479475.1). Next base: position 15,201 of record CAMLGG010000022.1, read on the forward strand.
CCAACACCTTCAAGGCCGCGCTTGCCCGCGGCGAGCCGCAGGTCGGCCTGTGGCTGTCGCTCGCCCAGCCCTACACCGCCGAGGTCTGCGCGACCGCCGGCTTCCAGTGGCTGCTGATCGACGGCGAGCACGCGCCCAACGACGTGCGCTCCACGCTGGCCCAGTTGCAGGCGGTGGCGCCGTACCCCGCGCATCCCGTCGTGCGGGCCGTTCAGGGCGAGCCGGCGCTGATCAAGCAGCTGCTCGACATCGGCGCGCAGACCGTCCTGGTGCCGATGGTGGACACCGCCGAGCAGGCCGCCGCACTCGTCAAGGCCACCCGCTACCCGCCAGAGGGCATCCGCGGCGTCGGCTCGGGCGTGGCGCGGGCCTCGCGCTGGGCGGCCCGGCGCGATTACCTCGAGGTGGCCAACGACGAGGCCTGCCTGCTGGTGCAGGCCGAGACGGTGACGGCGCTGGCCAACCTCGAGGCGATCTGCGCAGTCGATGGCGTCGACGGCGTCTTCATCGGCCCGTCCGACCTGGCCGCCTCGATGGGCCGCCGCGGCCAGCCCGGCCATCCTGCCGTGCAGGAGGCCATCGAGCGGGCCATCGTCACCATCACCGCGTGCGGCAAGGCGGCCGGCACCTTGACAGGCGATGCGGCCGCCGCCCGCCGCTATCTCGAGCTGGGCGCGCGCTTCGTCGCCGTCGGCATCGATGTGACCTTGCTCGCGCAAGCGACGCGCAAGCTCGCATCGGACTTCGGCCTCGGCGCCAGCACCGGCACGCCTTCGCCGAACGCCGGTCCGTATTGACTCCCTCTTCCCTTCGAACACACCATGAGCAAGACCTATCGCATCGCCGCCATTCCGGGCGACGGCATTGGCAAGGAAGTGATGCCCGAGGGCCTGCGCGCCCTGAACGCCGCCGCCAGCCGCTTCGGCTTCAAGCTGGAGGTCACGCCCATCGAATGGGCCGCCTGCGACTACTACCTGCAGCACGGCACCATGATGCCGGCCGACTGGAAGGAGCAGCTGCAGGGCCAGGACGCGATCTACTTCGGCGCCGCCGGCTGGCCGGCCGCCGTGCCCGACCACGTCTCGCTGTGGGGCTCGCTGCTGAAGTTCCGCCGCGAGTTCGACCAGTACATCAACCTGCGGCCGGTGCGCCTGTTCGAAGGCGTGCCCTGCCCGCTGGCCGGCCGCAAGCCGGGCGACATCGACTACTTCGTGGTGCGCGAGAACACCGAGGGCGAGTACACCAACCTCGGCGGCGTGATGTACCCCGGCACCGAGCGCGAGCTGGTGATCCAGGAGTCGGTGTACTCGCGCTTCGGCGCCGAGCGCGTGCTGAAGTACGCCTTCGAGCTGGCGAAGTCGCGCCCGCGCAAGGAGCTCACGGTCGCGACCAAGAGCAACGGCATCGCGATCAGCATGCCGTGGTGGGATGCCCGCGCCGACGAGGTCGGGCAGCGGTACCCCGAGGTGAAGGTCGACAAGCAGCACATCGACATCCTCTCTGCCCGCTTCGTGCTGCAGCCCCAGCGCTTCGACGTGGTGGTGGCCACCAACCTCTTCGGCGACATCCTGAGCGACCTCGGGCCGGCGACCACCGGCACCATCGGCCTGGCGCCCTCGGCCAACCTCAACCCCGAGCGCAAGTTCCCTTCGCTGTTCGAGCCGGTGCACGGCTCGGCGCCGGACATCTACGGCCAGAACATCGCCAACCCCGTCGCCATGATCTGGTCGGGCGCGCTGATGCTGGACTTCCTCGGCGAGAAGGCCGCGCACGACGCCATCCTGAAGGCCATCGAGACGGTGCTGGCCGATGGCCCGCACACGCGCGACCTGGGTGGCAAGGCGTCTACCACCGAGATGGGTGAGGCCATCGCGAAGCTGGTGTAATCGCAGGCTCCCATCCCTGCCCGGCCCTCTGGATGGCAGAGGGCGCACCTCTTCACGATGAGCGCATTCAGCACCGAGAAGGTCACCCACGTCCACCACTGGAACGAGTCGCTGTTCACCTTCCAGTGCACGCGCGACCAGGCCCTGCGCTTCGACAGCGGCCAGTTCGTGATGATCGGCCTGATGGTCGATGGCAAGCCGCTGATGCGCGCCTACAGCGTGGCCAGCGCCCACTACGACGAGCGGCTGGAGTTCTTCAGCATCAAGGTACCCAACGGCCCGCTGACCTCGCGCCTGCAGCACCTGCGCGTGGGCGACTCGGTCCTGGTCGGCCGCAAGGCCCACGGCACGCTGCTGCTGGACGACCTGCTGCCGGGCAGGAACCTCTACCTCTTCGGCACCGGCACCGGCCTCGCCCCCTTCCTCAGCATCATCAAGGACCCGGCGGCCTACGAGCGCTTCGAGAAGGTCGTGCTCGTCCACGGCGTGCGCACCAGGAGCGAGCTGGCCTACGCCCAGATGATCGAGGAGGAGCTGCCGGGCAACGAGTTCTTCGGCGAGGACGTGCGCCAGAAGCTCATCTACTACCCCACGGTGACGCGCGAGCCCTTCAAGAACCAGGGCCGCCTCACCGACCTCATGCACAGCAACAAGCTGTTCGACGACATCGGCCTGCCCCCGCTCGATCGCGAGCGCGACCGCGCCATGATCTGCGGCAGCCCCAGCATGCTGAAGGACACCTGCGCCCTGCTCGACGAGTACGGCCTGAAGGTGTCGCCCCGGCTGGGCGAGCCGGGCGACTATGTCTTCGAGCGCGCCTTCGTCGAGCGTTGATTCGAGGCGTGCCCGCGATGAACCGGTCTCTTGCCCTCCTCGTCGCAAGCGCCGCCGCCGGCGTGTTCGCCATTCCGGCCACTGCCGCTCCTGCGCTGCGCTGTTCCGTCGAAGCGCCTGCGCGCGTGGCGGCCGGCCAGGCGGTGGTCCTGAAGTTCACGCTCCGCAACCCCGGCCCCTCGCCGCTGCAGGTGCTGAAGTGGAACACGCCGTTCGAGGGCTCCTGGCTGGCCCCCTTCGTGGAGCTCACCCGCGACGGCCGTCCGGTGCCCTACCAGGGGCCGATGGTCAGGCGCGCCGAGCCCAAGGCCGACAGCTACCTCAGGCTGGAAGGGCGCGGCTCGGCCACCGCCGAGATCGAGCTCGCCCCGGCCTTCGACGTCTCGGTGCCGGGCCGCTACCGCGTGCAGCCCCGGCTGCACATCGACGACCTGCACGTGGCCCATGCCGGGCCGGTGGAGCGGCCTCGCGGCGAGCACCAGGGCGCCGATGTCGCCTGCCCCGCCGTGCGGTTCGAGGTCCTCATCCCCCGCTAGCCTCGCCTTCGCCGCTGCCCACGGCGCCGCGCTTCCAGTAGGCCGCCGCACGGATGGCCCGCTTGTCGTGGCCCTTCTGGTCGACCAGGATGCGGCGCAGCTCGGCCATGGTCGAAGCCTCGCCCGCGGCCCACACGTAGCCTTCGCCTGGCGGCAGGTCGAACGCGCGGATCGCCTCGAGGCAGGCCGCATCGTCGTCCACCCAGGTGATCTGCAGGTCGGCCGCGGTGCGCGGCGGCCGGCGATCCGCCGCGTCGGGCACCTGCAGGACGGCGTGCACCTTCGTCCCCGCCGGCAGCTCCTCCAGCCGCCGCGCGATGGCCGGCAGCGCGGTCTCGTCGCCTGCCAGCAGGTGCCAGTCGTAATCGGTCGGGATGATGAAGGAGCCCCGCGGCCCGGCGATGCGCAGCGGCTGGCCGGGCTGCGCCTGTTCCGCCCAGCTCGCGGCCGGGCCGTCGCCGTGCAGCACGAACTCGATCACCAGCTCGCGCGCCTCGTTGTCGAAGCGGCGCGGCGTGTAGTCGCGCCGCACGGGATCCTCCTCGCCGGTGTCGATGAAGACCTTGACGTGGTCGTCGAAGGAGGGGCTGACGAAATCCGACAGCGAATCGCCGCCGAGGGTGACGGCCACGAGGTGCGGCGACAGGCGCTCGACCTGCCGCACCTCGAGGTCGCGGTACTTCAATTCATGGCGAACGCGTTGGACGCGGCCGAGGATGCTGCTCATCCGCCCATGATGCCGTGCCGTGCTTGACCTTCCGCCAATTGCGGTATCAAGGCGTGCCAAGCGTTGCCTCGATCGCGGCGAGCCGCTCGCGCAAGGCCGCCGAGGCGCGGGTAATGGGTGCGCGCAGTTCGTCGGTCATGCGTCCCTGCATCGCCAGCACGGCCTTCAGCGGCCCGGGGTTCGGCTCGGCGAACAAGGCCTCGATCAGCGGCACGAGCGGCTGCCAGGCGGCACGGGCCGCCCGCAGGTCCCCGCGTGCGATGGCGGCCAGCACTTCGGAGAAGCGCTCCGTGTGAAGGTGGGCGCTCGCGGCCATCGCGCCGGCACCGCCGAGCGCGAGCGTGCCGAAGATCTGCAGGTCCTCGCCGGCCAGCACGGCCAGGCGGCCATCGGCGATCAGGGCCTGCGTCTTGCCGGCGTCGCCGCCGCAGTCCTTCACGGCCCGGATCCGCGGATGCGCCGCGAGCGAGAGCATCGTCTCGCGGCCGATCACCGCACCTGTGCGGTAAGGGATGTCGTAGATCACGAGCGGCACTGCACTGGCATCGGCCAGGGTCTCGAACCACATGCGAAGTCCGTCCTGCGAAGGACGCACGTAATGCGGCGCCGGCACGAGCAGGCCGCAAAGGCCAGGCACCTCGGATCGCGCCAGCGAGCGCACCCATGTGCGGGTCTCGCCGAGGTGGTAGCCGCTGACGCCCATGATCAGCCGGCGATCGCCCGCATGGCGCGAGACGGTGGCCAGGCAGGCGAGCTGCTCGTCCTCGTCGAGCGCCGCGGCTTCGCCGGTCGAGCCGCAGACCACGAAGCCGGTCGCCCCGGCCTTCGAGAGCGATCGCGTCAACGCGCCAAGCGCCTCGTGATCGACGGCGCCGCGGTCGTCGCTGAACGGCGTGACGAGCGGCACCCACAGGCCGGAGAAGTCGTTGGATGGATCGGTGGGCATGAGTGTCCTTTCGAGGTTGACCGAGGGGATCGACCGCCGTTGGACACGCCAGGGAATGCGCCTTCGCCGGGCGGCGAGGCCGGTTCCGTCGCTCATCCGACGACGGAACCGCAGCTCCGGTCAGACGAGCCGGGCTTTTTCTTTTTTCGAGGCGCGCACGCCTGCCGCTGGAGCGGACCGGGGCAGGACGTGCGGGCAGGAAGGCATGCCCCGACTCTAGCAGCGCGAGACACCTGGGCAGACGCGGCCAAGCCGTTCGCGGCACACTGGACGCATGGCCTCGTTCGGTTTCGACAACACCTACGCCCGGGAACTGCCGGGCTTCTACGCCGCCGTTCAGCCGGCCAGCGTGCCCGCCCCGCGACTGCTCTTCCTCAACGAGCCGCTGGCCGCGGAGCTGGGACTCGATGCGGCGGACATGCGCGGCCCCGAGGGCGCGGCGCTGTTCGCCGGCAACGCATTGCCCGAAGGCGCCCAGCCCATCGCGCAGGCCTATGCGGGCCACCAGTTCGGCGGCTTCTCGCCGCAGCTGGGCGATGGCCGCGCCCTGCTGCTGGGCGAGCTGATCGACCGGGAAGGCCAGCGCCGCGACATCGCGCTCAAGGGCTCCGGGCGGACACCCTTTTCGCGCGGCGGCGACGGCAAGGCCGCCATCGGCCCGATGCTGCGCGAGGTGCTGATCGGCGAGGCGATGCACGCGCTGGGCATCCCGACGACGCGGGCGCTCGCCGTCGCGGCGACGGGCGAGACGGTCTACCGCGAGGTGGCGTTGCCCGGCGCCGTGCTCACCCGGGTGGCCGCAAGCCACCTGCGCGTCGGCACCTTCCAGTTCTTCGCTGCGCGGGGGCAGCTGGACATGCTGCGCCGCCTCGCCGACTACACCATCGCCCGCCACGATCCCGGGCTCGCCGGATCGCCGCAACCCGAGCTGGGCCTGCTGAAGGCGGTGGCGATGCGGCAGGCCTCGCTCATTGCGCAGTGGATGAACGTCGGCTTCATCCACGGCGTGATGAACACCGACAACATGGCCTTGTCGGGCGAGACCATCGACTACGGCCCCTGCGCCTTCATGGAGGCCTACGACCCGGCCACGGTCTTCAGCAGCATCGACCACGGCGGCCGCTACGCCTACGCCAACCAGCCCCTCATCGCGCGCTGGAACCTGGCGCGCTTCGCCGAGGCCCTGCTGCCGCTGATGGCGCCGGCGGACGACGAGGCGGCCATCCAGAAGGCGGTCGACGGCGCCATGGAGGTCATCGACGCCTTTCCCTCGTGGTACGCCGCCGAGTTGCTGCAAGGCCAGCGCGCCAAGCTGGGCCTGCTTGCGGGCACGGCGGCGGACGACGCCGCGGACACCAGCCTGGTGGACGATTGGCTCGCGCTGTTGCACGCGCAATCCGTCGACTTCACCCTCGCGTGGCGGGCACTGGCGGACGCGGCCTCAGGCAACGAAACCCCGCTGCAAGCCCTGTTCGCCGACCCGGCCGCCCTGGCCCCCTGGTTGGCTCGCTGGCGCGAGCGCGGTGCGCGAGACGGCGCCATGCCCATCGAGCGGGCCGCGCGAATGCGCCAGGCCAGCCCCTGGATCATCCCGCGCAACCACCGGGTCGAAGAGGCGCTGAACGCGGCCATGCACGACGACGACCTCGCGCCCTTCGAGCGCCTGCTGGCCGCCGTGCGCCGGCCGTTCGACGAAGACCCCTCGCTCGCGCCCTATGCCGAGCCCGCGCCGGCCGAAGTCACCGCCTGCTTCCGCACGTTCTGCGGCACTTGAGCACGGCCGCCGGCGCACGGGCCGGCTAAAATTCGCGCCTTTCCACAGCCCCTGGCTCTACACCATGCAACGCTGTGCCCACGGCGCCTCCCGCCGTCGCATGTTCCTGTCCGCCGCTGCCGCCGTCCTGGCCTCGGCCCTGCCCTTCGCCTCTGCCCGGGCGCAAGCGCTGATGCGCCGCTTCCCGCGCACCGCGCTGCGCGGCGAGATCGCCTTCGGCGCCTTCCCGCAGGTCGCCGTCAACGGCCAGCCGGCGCAGCTTTCGCCAGGCTCTCGGGTGAGGGACCTGCGCAACATGGTCGCCCTGCCCGGCGCGCTGGTGGGCAACAAGTACGTCGTGAACTACACCATCGACTCGATGGGCCTGGTGCACGAGGTCTGGGTCCTGCGCCCCGACGAGATCGCCGTGCAACCCTGGCCCCGCTCGCCGGCCGAGGCGCAGGCCTGGTTCTTCGACGAGAACGCGCAGACCTGGAGCAAGCCGTGACCGAGAGCACCGCACGGCCGCCCGAAGGTGCTCTCTCCCTCCCGGAGGGACCGGACCGCAAGTCCGAGGGAGCCCCATCCACGAAGAAGGTCTACATCCGCACCTTCGGCTGCCAGATGAACGAGTACGACTCGGACAAGATGGCCGACGTGCTGCGGGCCGCCGAGGGCTACGAGCCGACCAGCGACGTCGAGCAGGCCGACCTCGTCCTCTACAACACCTGCTCGGTGCGCGAGAAGGCCGCGGAGAAGGTCTTCTCCGACCTGGGCCGCATCAAGCACCTGAAGAAGAAGGGCGTGCTGATAGGCGTGGGCGGCTGCGTCGCCAGCCAGGAGGGCGCGGCCATCATCGAGCGCGCGCCCTACGTCGACATCGTCTTCGGCCCGCAGACCCTGCACCGGCTGCCGCAGCTGATCGAGCAGCGGCAGAAGCAGCACCGCCCGCAGGTCGACATCAGCTTCCCCGAGATCGAGAAGTTCGACAATCTGCCGCCGGCCCGGGTCGAGGGCGCGAGCGCCTTCGTCTCGATCATGGAGGGCTGCTCCAAGTACTGCACCTACTGCGTGGTGCCCTACACCCGCGGCGAGGAAGTCTCGCGCCCCTTCGAGGACGTGCTGACCGAGGTCGCCGGACTGGCCGACCAGGGCGTGAAGGAGATCACGCTGCTCGGCCAGAACGTGAACGCCTACCGCGGCACGATGGGCGGCACCAGCGAGATCGCCGACTTCGCCCTGCTGCTCGAGTACGTGGCCGAGATCCCCGGCGTCGAGCGCATCCGCTACACCACCAGCCACCCGAACGAGTTCACCCAGCGCCTGATCGACACCTACGCCAAGGTGCCCAAGCTGGTGAGCCACCTGCACCTGCCGGTGCAGCACGGCAGCGACCGCATCCTGATGGCCATGAAGCGCGGCTACACGGCGCTCGAGTACAAGAGCACGATCCGCAAGCTGCGCGCGGTGCGGCCGGACATCGCGATGAGCTCCGACTTCATCGTCGGCTTTCCCGGCGAGACCGAGGAGGACCACGCGAAGACGATGAAGCTGATCGACGACATCGGCTTCGACGCCTCCTTCAGCTTCATCTACAGCCCGCGCCCCGGCACGCCGGCCGCCAACCTGCAGGACGAGACGCCGCACGAGGTCAAGCTGGCGCGGCTGCAGGCGCTGCAGGCCAGGCTGGAAGAGAACGTGCGCCGCTACAGCGCGGCCCGCGTCGGCACGGTGCAGCGCATCCTGGTCGAAGGCCCGTCGCGCAAGAACGCCGCCGAGCTGATGGGCCGCACCGAGTGCAACCGCATCGTCAACTTCGCCGGCCCGGCCCGGCTGGTGGGCCAGATGGTCGAGGTGAACATCACCGAGGCGTTGCCGCACTCGCTGCGCGGCGAAGTCGCAGTGCGCGAGACCGCTTCGACCGCGTAGCGGTCAGGGCAGCTTGCGCAGGCCTTGCCACCACAGGGCCAGCGCGGTCGCCACGCAGAGCAGCCCGTAGGTGGCCATGCGGCCGTCACGGCCGAAGGCCACCAGCCCGGCGACCAGGGCCACGGCCCCGGCGGCCATCGCCCACAGCGCGAGGCGGCCGAAGGCCACGGCCTTGAGCGAGCGCCACCACAGGAGCTTGCACAGCCCGGCGGCGATCAGCCCGACGCCTAGCGCCGGGCCGAAGAAGTTCAACAGGTGCCACAGGGCGTCGATCGGGCCCATCGGGAGGGTCTGGCTCGTGGGGTTGGCGCGAGCGGCTTGATCCGCATCAAGCGCGGCCGCAGGTCACTGGCGCCGTCTTCAGCGGCGCGCAAGGCCCCAATTTTATAATTCGCTCCCATGAGTGTCGTTGCGCTCGGGCTGAACCACACCACCGCGCCGCTGGACGTGCGCGGCAGGTTCGCCTTCCCGCCCGAGCAGTTGCCGCCCGCGCTGCGCGCCTTGTGCTCGCAGTGGGCCGAGCTGCAGCCGCGCCACGCCCCCGAGGCGGCGATCCTTTCCACCTGCAACCGCACCGAGCTGTACGTCGCCGGCGGCAACGGCCGCGCCAGCCGCGAGCTGGTCCGCCCCGCGATCGACTGGCTGGCCGCCCAGGGCGGCATCGAGGGCGGCCAGCTCCTGGCCCACACCTACGTGCTCGAAGGGCGCGAGGCCGCCCGGCACGCGTTCCGCGTCGCCTCGGGCCTGGATTCGATGGTGCTGGGCGAGCCGCAGATCCTCGGCCAGATGAAGGAGGCCGTGCGCGGCGCCAACGAGGCCGGCACGCTGGGCACCACGCTGCACCAGCTGTTCCAGCGCTCCTTCTCGGTCGCCAAGGAGGTGCGCACCTCCACCGAGATCGGCGCCCACTCCATCAGCATGGCCGCGGCCACTGTCCGCCTGGCCTCGCAGATCTTCGAGGACCTGCAGCAGACGAAAGTGCTCTTCGTCGGCGCCGGCGAGATGATCGAGCTGGTCGCCACCCACTTCGCCGCCCGCCAGCCCAAGCAGATGGCCCTCGCCAACCGCACGCTGGAGCGGGGCGAGAAGCTGGCCAGCCGCTTCGGCGCCCAGGCCATCCGGCTGGCCGACCTGCCGGCGCGGCTGCATGAGTTCGACGCGGTGATCTCCTGCACCGCCAGCACCCTGCCCATCATCGGCCTGGGCGCCGTCGAGCGGGCGCTGAAGGCCCGCCGCCGCCGGCCGATGTTCATGGTCGACCTGGCGGTGCCGCGCGACATCGAGCCCGAGGTCGCCCGCCTGTCCGATGTCTACCTCTACACCGTCGACGATCTCACCCAGGTGGTGCAGACGGCCGGCGAGAAGCGCCAGGCCGCCGTCGCCCAGGCCGAGGCCATCATCGACGCCGGCGTGCTCAGCTTCTCCCACTGGCTGGACCAGCGCGCCAGCGTGCCGCTCATCCAGGCCCTGAACACCCAGGCGGACGAGTGGCGCGCCGCAGAACTCGCCCGCGCCCGCAAGCTGCTGGCCCGCGGCGACGACGTCGAGGCGGTGCTGGAGGCGATGTCGCGCGCGCTGACGCAGAAGATGCTGCACGGCGCCCTGGCCGAGCTGCGCGCCAGCGAAGGCGAGACCAGGCACGCGACTGCCGAGTGGGTCTCGCGCCTGTTCCTGCGCCAGGCCACCCGCAACCTCGCGGCCGAAGAGCCCGGCCCGGGCGACAAGCTCTAGCGACGCGGCCCCACGCCGCTGCATCGCGCCGCTCCCGGCGCCTCTCGTCGCCCGCCTCTTCCCCAGCCGGACCGCCGGCCCCGATTCCGATGAAAGACTCGCTGCGCCAGCAACTGCAACGCCTCCAGATGCGCCTGGCCGAGCTCGATGCCAGCCTGGCCGACCCGCAGGTCACCGCCGATATGGCCCGCTACCGAACGCTGGCGCGTGAGCAGGCCGAGGCCGCCCAGGTGGTGGGGCTGTACCGGCGCTACGAGCAGCGCGAGCGCGATCTCGCCGCCGCGCGCGAGATGCTGGCCGACCCGGACATGGCCGAGATGGCCCGCGAGGAGATCGCCTCCGCCGAGACCGAGCTGGCGGCCCTGCTCGGTGAGCTGCAGACCGCCCTGCTGCCGCGCGACCCGGACGACCACCGCAATGCCTTCGTCGAGATCCGGGCCGGCACCGGTGGCGAAGAATCGGCGCTCTTTGCCGCGGACCTGGCCCGGATGTACTCACGCTACGCCGAGCGCCGGGGCTGGCGCACCGAGGTGATGAGCGAGAACCCTTCCGACCTGGGTGGCTACAAGGAGATCGTCTTCCGCTTCGAGGGCGACGGCGTCTACGCCCAGATGAAGTTCGAATCCGGCGGCCACCGCGTGCAGCGCGTGCCCGAGACCGAGGCCCAGGGCCGGATCCACACCAGCGCCTGCACGGTGGCGGTGATGCCCGAGCCGGACGAAGCCGCCGAGGTGACGCTGAACCCCGCCGACCTGCGCATCGACACCTTTCGCGCCAGCGGCGCCGGCGGCCAGCACATCAACAAGACCGACAGCGCGATCCGCATCACCCACCTGCCCACCGGCCTGGTGGCCGAATGCCAGGACGACCGCTCGCAGCACCGCAACAAGGCCAAGGCGCTGGCCGTGCTGCAGGCGCGCCTGCGCGACCGCGAGCGCGCGGAGCGGGAGGCCAAGGAGGCGGCCACCCGCAAGGCGCTGGTCGGCACGGGCGACCGCTCGGACCGCATCCGCACCTACAACTTCCCCCAGGGCCGCCTGACCGACCACCGGATCAACCTGACGCTCTACAAGCTCGGCCAGATCATGGACGGCGACCTGCAGGACGTGATCGGCGCGTTGCAGGCGGAGCAGGCGCAGCAGCAGCTGGCAGCACTCGAAAGCGGCGGCGCGGCATGAGCCTCACCTTGGCCCGGGCCATGGCCGAGGCGCAGGCGACCGGCCTCGCCCGGCTGGACGCGCAGTTGCTGCTGGGCCACGTGCTGGGCCGCCCGCGGGCCTGGCTGATCGCGCATGACGACGACCCGCTGGACGACGCGCCGGCCGCCGCCTACCGGACCCTGTGCCAACGACGCTCGCGCGGCGAACCGCTGGCCTACCTCGTCGGCGAGCGCGAGTTCCACGGCCTGCCGCTGCAGGTCGGGCCCGCGGTGCTCGTGCCGAGGCCGGAAACGGAGCTGCTCGTCGACTGGGCGCTGGAGCTGCTGGCCGGCCGGGCGGCAGCCGAAGTGGTCGACCTGGGGACCGGCAGCGGCGCGATCGCGCTGGCGGTCAAGCACGGGCATCCCGCGGCCGCCGTGACGGCCACCGACCTGAGCGAGGACGCGCTGGCCGTGGCCCGCGGCAACGCCGAGCGGCTCGGGCTGGCGGTCGACTTCCGCCTCGGCCCCTGGTGGGCGCCGCTGGCGGGCCGCCGCTTCGACCTGGCCCTGAGCAACCCGCCCTACATCGCCGCAGCCGATCCGCACCTGGCGGATCTGCAGCACGAGCCCGCGATGGCCCTGACCCCGGGCGGCGACGGCCTGGATGCGATCCGCAGCATCGTCGCCGGCTCCCGGGGGCATCTGCGGCCCGGCGCCTGGCTGCTGATCGAGCACGGCTGGGACCAGCCCGCCGCCGTCGCGACGTTGCTCCGTGCCCACGGTTTCGAGGCCGTTTCGACCCGGCACGACCTCGCCGGCCACGGCCGCTGCACGGGCGGGCAAGTCCCCCAAGAATGAAGCCCGGGTTCGACCTGTAATGTCCCGCAACAGCGGGATGAGGGCGGCCACATTTCACACGCACGGAAAAAACGGCTGCAGTAGGATTCCCTAACGGCCGTGTGGGCCGGGACTGTCCCGCGGGAGGTCGCCATGCGCCAGTTCGTTGCCTTGCCATTGTGTTTTGCCGCGTTTGTCGCCTGGTCACCCGGGCTCGCGGTGGCTGCTTCGCCGGTGGCCGGTGACGGCCTGCGGGTGGATTCGGCCCCGGGGGACGACTGGTCCCCTTGGCAGGCCCGCATGGCCCTGGGCGCGCCGAGCCGACCCTTGTTCGGCAACCTCTCCACCCTGTCGCCGATGGGCAACGCCCTCCTGGCCGGCGACCGCTATTTCGGCTGGGGGCGGCTTGGAGACGGCGGTGGTTTGCGCGCCACGGGCGCCCTTCTCGTCGGCCCGGGCGCGCTGGCGCTATCCGCGCCAGCGGGCGTCAGCCACGGCGAGATGCAGTGGCGCGGCACCAGCAGCCCCAGCCTGGCAGATCCCGATGGCAACGGCCCGATGCCCTACCTCGGGCTGGGCTACAGCGCCTGGTGGGCTCGCACCGGCCTGGGCGTCTCGGCCGACCTCGGCCTGGCGGCCCAGCGCCCCGGGCAGGTGGTCCGCTTCGGCCGCGCCATGCAGGGCAGCGAAGGCCTGGACGACGTGATCAAGGCGATGCAGCTCTCGCCGATGTTCCAGGTCAACCTGTCGTACAGCTTCTGACGCTTTCCGGCACGAACGTGCAGGGCTTGACACCGCCGCGCCACCCGCGCGGCGGCTTTGCCTTATAAAGTTGGTTTCGGCCCGCGAGGGCCCCAGACAGGCAAGGCAAGAGAAAAGCCCATGAGCGACGTCCAGCAGCGCATCGACCAGATCGTCAAAGGCCACAAGGTGGTCCTGTTCATGAAGGGGACGGCGCAGTTCCCGATGTGCGGCTTCTCCGGCCGTGCCGTGCAGGTGCTCAAGGCCTGCGGCGTCAACGAGATGACGACCGTCAACGTGCTGGAGGACGAAGAGATCCGCCAGGGGATCAAGGAATACGCCAACTGGCCCACCATCCCGCAGCTCTACGTGAACGGCGAGTTCGTCGGCGGCTCGGACATCATGATGGAGATGTACCAGGCCGGCGAGCTGCAGCAAGTCCTGGCTTCCTGACTTGACACAGCCTCGGGTCGTCGTCGGCATCACGGGCGCCTCCGGCGCTGTTTATGGCGTACGGCTCCTGCAACGCTTGCGCGCCCTCGGCGCGCACACCCATCTGGTGGCCACGCCAGCCGGCGTGCTGAACGTGCACCATGAGCTCGGGCTGGACAGGGCTGCGCTCGAGGCGCTGGCCGGCGAGGCCCACGCGGCCGGCGACATCGGCGCCTGCATCGCCAGCGGCAGCCACCGCACGGACGCGATGGTCGTCGCGCCTTGCTCCATGAAGTCGCTTGCCGCCATTGCCCACGGCTTCGGCGACAACTTGCTGACCCGGGCCGCCGACGTCACCCTCAAGGAGCGTCGCCGCCTCGTGTTGATGGTGCGCGAAACGCCCTTCAACCTGGCCCACCTGCGCAACATGACGGCCGTGACCGAAATGGGCGCGGTGGTGTTCCCGCCCTTGCCGGCCTTCTACCACCGGCCGCAGAGCATCGACGAGCTGGTCGACGACACGGTGGAGCGGGTGATCGAGCTGCTCGGGTTGGGGAGCGCCGAGCCGAGGCGCTGGACGGGCCTCTAGCCCCTGGCCCGCTCAGTCAGGCCCGGCTCAGACCAGCCACTGCTTGCGCGCCCCGAGGACGGCGTTCGGATACTCGGGCCGGCCACGGCTGCCGTTGTAGCGGCCGAGTGCCATGTACAGGTCCCCTCCCTCGAGCTCGAGGTAGTGGCGCAGGATCACGCAGCCGAAGCGCAGGTTGGTCTGCATGTGGAACAGGCGAGAGGCGTCGCCGTCGCCGATCAGGCGCACCCAGAACGGCATCACCTGCATGTAGCCGCGCGCGCCGGCGCTGCTGATGGCGTACTTGCGAAAGCCGCTCTCCACCTGCACCAGGCCCAGCACCAGTTCGGGCTGCAGGCTGGCCCTCTTGCTCTCGTACCACAGCGTTTCGAGGAACTCGATGCGGGTCTGCCTCTCGGCCTTGCGCGGCTTGAGCTTGTCGCTCATCGCGCCCAGCCAGCGCAGGTAGACCAGGCGTTCTTCGATCGTCGCGAAGCTGGGCTTGGGCGGCGCACTGTTGGCGATCGAGGCGGACAGCGCCGTGCGGACCGCGTCCGCCAAGGGCTCCTCCACCTGCCTGCCAGCCAGGGCCGGGCGCGATGCCAGCGGGCCCAGCAGTCCCGAAGCCGCCGCGGCACGCAGGAACGCGCGCCTGCCCAAGCCGCGCTCGACCTGCCCGGCCATCAGGCGGCCAGGCGCGCCTTCACGGTGGCGCCCACGTCGGCGACCGCGACCTTGGCGGCCTCGGCGTCGCGCCGGCCCTGCACCTCGAGCTGGCCTTCCTTCAGGCCGCGGTCCGAGATGACCACGCGCAACGGCACGCCGATCAGTTCCCAGTCGGCGAACATCGCACCCGGGCGCTCGCCGCGGTCGTCCAGCATCACGTCGATGCCGGCGGCCAGCAGCTCGTCGTGCAGCTTGTCGGCGGCCGCCTTCACCTCGGGCGAGCGGTCGTAGCCGATCGGGCAGAGGACGCAGGCAAAGGGCGCAATGGAAGCCGGCCAGATGATGCCGCGCGAGTCGTTGTTCTGCTCGATGGCTGCCCCGAGGATGCGCGTCACGCCAATGCCGTAGCAGCCCATCTGGAAAGGCTGCGGCTTGCCGTTCTCGTCCAGGAAGTTGGCGTTCATCGCCGCCGAATACTTGGTGCCGAGGTAGAACACATGGCCGACCTCGATTCCGCGCTGGATGGCCAGCACGCCCTTGCCGTCCGGCGAAGGGTCGCCCACCACGACGTTGCGGATGTCCGCCACGAAATCGGGCTCGGGCAGGTCGCGGCCCCAGTTGGCGCCGGTGTAGTGGTAGTCGGCGTCGTTGGCTCCGCAGACGAAGTCGGCCATGTTCGCCACCGTCCTGTCGGCGATCACCTTGATCGGCTTCTTCGTGCCGATGGGGCCGAGGTAGCCGGGCTTGCAGCCGAAATACTCGTCGATCTCGGCGACGGTGGCGAAGCGATAGCCGTTCTTGAGCCCCGGCACCTTGCCCGTCTTGACTTCGTTGAGCTCGTGGTCGCCGCGCACGAGCAGCAGCCACACCGTCGTCTTGACGATGTCACCCGCCTCGTTCTTCTCGTCCGTGGCGAGGACCAGCGACTTCACTGTGCGCGCCAGCGGAAGCCCGAGCAGCTCGGCCACGTCGGCGCAGGTGGCTTTGCCGGGGGTCGGCGCCTTCACGAGCGGCTCACCCGCCGCTGCACGCTCGGGGATCAGCGAGACCGCCTCGGCCAGCTCGATGTTGGCAGCGAAGTCGCTGGTGGGGCAGTACACGAGCGCATCCTCGCCCGTCTCGGCGATGACCTGGAACTCGTGCGAGGCATCCCCGCCGATGGCCCCGGTGTCGGCCGCCACGGCGCGGTACTGCAGGCCGAAGCGGTCGAAGATCGCGCAATAGGCGCGGTACATCACCTCGTAGCTCCTCAGCGCGGAGTCCTTGTCGCGGTCGAAGGAGTAGGCGTCCTTCATCGTGAACTCGCGCCCGCGCATCACGCCGAACCGGGGCCGCCGCTCGTCGCGGAACTTGGTCTGGATGTGATAGAAGTTCTTCGGCAGCTGCTTGTAGCTGCGCAGCTCCTGGCGCGCGATGTCGGTGATCACCTCCTCGGAGGTAGGCTGGATGACGAAGTCGCGGTCGTGCCTGTCCTTCACCCGCATCAGCTCGGGCCCGTAGGCCTGGAAGCGGCCCGTCTCCTGCCACAGCTCGGCCGGCTGCACCACCGGCATCAGCAGCTCCACCGCGCCGGCGCGGTTCATCTCCTCGCGGATGATGGCCTCGACCTTGCGGATCACCCGCAGGCCCATCGGCAGGTAGTTGTAGATGCCTGCCCCCAGCCGCTTGATCATGCCGGCACGCATCATCAACTGATGGCTGACGACCTCGGCGTCGGCGGGTGCTTCCTTGAGCGTGGAAATGAAGAACTGGCTGGCTTTCATGGGCGCTGGGGCTTTGCGCCCGGCGGCGTGACGCTTGGGGTAAGCGAGAGCCTGCGCCCTCCAGGCCGCCGGTGCTATATTGATTTCAGTTCAAAAATTGGGGTTTGATTATGCTCGACAGGGAAGGCTACAGGCCTAACGTCGGCATCATCCTGCTCAACGCCCGCAACCAGGTGTTTTGGGGCAAGCGGCTGCGCACCCATTCCTGGCAGTTCCCGCAAGGGGGCATCAAGTACGGCGAGTCGCCCGAGCAGGCCATGTTCCGTGAGTTGCACGAGGAAGTGGGCCTGCTTCCAGAGCACGTGCAGATCCTCGCCCGCACCCGCGACTGGCTGCGTTACGAAGTTCCCGACCACTTCATCCGCAAGGATGCGCGCGGGCACTACAAGGGCCAGAAGCAGATCTGGTTCCTCCTGAAGCTGATGGGCCGCGACAGCGACATGAACCTGCGCGCGACCGATCACCCGGAATTCGACGCCTGGCGCTGGAACGACTACTGGGTCCCTCTCGATGTCGTGATCGAGTTCAAGCGCGGCGTCTACCAGATGGCCTTGACGGAGCTCGCGCGCTTCCTGCCCAAGGTCAACCACCACAACCGCTACCTGCGCAGCGGCATGCGACCGCACGGCCGTGACGACAGGCGTCGCGAGGAGCCTGCGCCCGGCGAAGTGCCGGCTGCAGACCACGACAACCGGTCCACGCACTGACGCGCGCCTCGCAAGGCTCGATCAGGCCAGCACGAGGTTGTCCCGGTGGATCAGCTCGGGCTCGCTGGCATAGCCCAGCAAGCCCTCGATCTGTGAAGAGGGCTTGCGGGCGATGATGCGGGCCTCGGCGCTGGAGTAGTTGGCCAGGCCGCGCGCGACCTCCGCGCCAGCGGTCGAGCGCACCGCGATCACGTCACCGCGGTGGAACTCGCCTTCCACCTCGACGACGCCGATGGGCAGAAGACTCTTGCCTTCGTCACGCAGCTTGATCACCGCGCCGTCGTCGATCCTCACCGCACCGCGCAGCTGGAGGTGATCGGCCATCCACTGCTTGCGCGCCGCGAGCTTGGCCGTGCCGGCCAGCAGCGCCGTGCCGATGGCCTCGCCCGCCACGAGGCGCATCAGCACGTCGGGCTCGCGGCCCCACGCGATGACGGTGCTCGCGCCGCTGCCCGCGGCACGCCGGGCGGCCAGCACCTTGGTGATCATGCCGCCCCTGCCGATGCTGCTGCCCGCGCCGCCGGCCATGGCCTCGAGCGCCGGATCGCCGGCCTGCGCCTCGTCGATGAAGCGGGCGGCCGGGTCCTTGCGAGGATCGGCCGAATACAGGCCGCGCTGGTCGGTGAGGATCACGAGCGCGTCCGCCTCGATGAGGTTGGCAACCAGGGCACCGAGCGTGTCGTTGTCGCCGAACTTGATCTCGTCGTTGACGACCGTGTCGTTCTCGTTGATGACCGGGATGACCTTCAGGCCGAGCAGGGTCAGGAGGGTAGAGCGCGCATTGAGGTAGCGCTCGCGATCCGCCAGGTCGGCGTGCGTGAGCAGGACCTGCGCGCTGCCCATGCCGTGGGCGGAAAGCTTCTGCTCGTACATCTGCGCCAGGCCCATCTGGCCCACCGCGGCGGCGGCCTGCAGCTCGGGCAGCTCCTTCGGCCTCGTCGACCAGCCCAGGCGCTTCATGCCCTCGGCGATCGCGCCGGAAGACACCATGACGACCTCGCGCCCCTGGCTGGCGAGCGCCGCCAGCTGCCGGCACCAGTTGTCGATCGCCGCGGCATCGATGCCCCGGCCCTCGTCGGTCACCAGGCTGGAGCCGACCTTGACGACTATGCGGCGCGCTGTCCGCAGGGCCTCACTCATGCGTCCGGCTCCCCTGCGGCGTGTCGAAGCGCGGGTCGGGCGGCGCCGCGGGCGGCTGGTTCTCGGCCGACACATGGTCCCAGATCGCGTGGATCAGCGGCTGCAGGCCCTCGCGTGCCAGGGCGGAGATCTCGAACACCGGGCCCTTCCACTTGTAGCGCTTGACGAAGTCCTTCACCCGCTTGGCGCGCTCTTCGGGCGGCACCATGTCGAGCTTGTTCAGCAC
>CAMLGG010000023.1 GCA_946479475.1 uncultured Ideonella sp.
CGACTACATGTGCATGGACTCGACCATCCCGCGCAAGCGCCTGGCCGACATCCTCATCGCCATCGCGCGGATGGAGTCGACCTACGGCCTGCGCTGCTGCAACGTCTTCCACGCGGGCGACGGCAACCTGCATCCGCTCATCCTCTTCGACGCCAACGACCCCGACCAGCTGCACCGGGCCGAGCTCTTCGGTGCGGACATCCTGGAGACGAGCGTCGCGATGGGCGGCACCGTCACCGGTGAGCATGGCGTCGGCGTCGAGAAGCTCAACTCGATGTGCGTGCAATTCAGCCGCGAGGAGATCGCGCAGATGCAGGCGCTGAAGATGGCCTTCGACCCGCCCGGCCTGCTCAACCCCGGCAAGCTGCTGCCCACGCTGCAACGCTGCGCCGAGTACGGGAAGATGCACGTCAAGCGCGGGATGCTGCCCTTCCCCGAGCTGGAGCGGTTTTGAACGAGGCCCTCGAAGACAAGCCGCTGCAGCAGGTGGTCGATGCGGTGCGCGAGGCCGCGGCGCGTCGCCGCCCGCTGCGCCTGGTCGGCGGCGGCACCAAGGATTTCCTCGGCGGTGCCCTGCAGGGCGAGCCGCTGGAGCTGAAGCCGCTGGCCGGCATCAGCGCCTACGAGCCGACCGAGCTGGTGGTGACGGTGCGCGCCGGCACGCCCCTGGCCGAGCTGGAGGCTGCGCTGGCCGAAAAGTCGCAGTGCCTGCCTTTCGAGCCGCCGCGCTTCGGCGATGGGGGCACCGTGGGCGGCATGGTCGCCGCGGGACTGGCGGGGCCGGCGCGGGCCGCGGCCGGTGGCGTGCGGGACTTCCTGCTGGGTGCGACGATGGTCAACGGCCGCGGCGAGGTGCTGAGCTTCGGCGGCCAGGTGATGAAGAACGTCGCCGGCTACGACGTCTCGCGCGCCCTGGCCGGGTCGATGGGCCAGCTGGGCGTGATCGCCGAGGTTTCGCTCAAGGTGCTGCCGGTCGCCCCGGGGCGGCTGACCCTGCGCTTCGACATGGACCAGGCGAACGCGCTGCGCCACCTCAACGAATGGGCCGGCCAGCCGCTGCCGCTGTCGGCCAGCGCCTGGTGGGACGGGGCCCTCATCCTGCGCCTGCAGGGTGCGCAGGCCGCGGTCGCCGCGGCGGCCCAGCGCCTGGGCGGCGAGGTCATTCCCGCCGGGCTGGCCGATCCCTTCTGGAGCGAGCTGCGCGACCAGCGCGACGAGTTCTTCCGCCTGGCCGAGGCCGCGGTCGCACAGGGCGCTCGGCTGTGGCGCCTGTCGGTGGCGCCCACCGCGCCGCGCATCGAGCTCGCGGGCGACCAGCTGGTCGAGTGGGGCGGCGCCCAGCGCTGGCTGGTCAGCGATGCGCCGCCGGCCACCGTGCGGGCGGCGGCCGTCGAGGCGCTGGGCCACGCCACGGTCTGGCGCGGCGACAAGTCCTGCGGCGCCTTCCACCCCTTGCCGCCGGTGCAGCAACGGCTGCAGCGCGCCCTGAAGGCCGCCTTCGACCCCGACGGCCTGTTCAACCCCGGCCGGCTGGACAACCTGGCCTGACGTCATCCGATGCAGACCCACCTCGCTCCGGAGTTCAAGGGCACGCCCGACGGCGACGCGGCCGAGGCCATCCTGCGGGCCTGCGTGCACTGCGGCTTCTGCACCGCGACCTGTCCGACCTACCAGCTGCTCGGCGACGAGCTCGACGGCCCGCGCGGCCGCATCTACCTCATCAAGCAGGTGCTGGAGGGCAAAGAGCCCACGCGCGCGACGCAGCTGCACCTGGACCGCTGCCTGACCTGCCGCAACTGCGAGTCGACCTGCCCGAGCGGCGTGCGCTACGGCGAGCTGGTCGACATCGGCCGGCGCGTGGTCGAGGCCAGGGTCGAGCGGCCCGCGGGCGAGCGCGCGAAGCGCTGGCTGCTGAAGGAGGGCCTGCCCTCGCCCCTGTTTTCGCCGGCGATGAAGCTGGGCCAGATGGTGCGCCCGCTGCTGCCCGCACCGCTCAAGGCCAAGGTGCCGCCTCGCACGGGCGAAGGCGCGCACCGCTGGCCCACGCGCACCCATGCGCGCAAGGTGCTGATGCTGCTGGGCTGCGTGCAGCCGGCGATGATGCCCAACATCAACTCGGCGACGGCGCGGGTGCTCGATGCCGCCGGCATCCAGACGCTGGTCGCCGACGAGGCCGGCTGCTGCGGCGCGATCCGCCTGCACCTGGCCGACCACGAAGGCGGCCTGGCCGACATGCGCCGCAACATCGACGCCTGGTGGCCCCTGGTGGAGGGCCTGACCGACGCCGGCCGCGTCGAGGCCATCGTGATGAATGCCTCGGGCTGCGGCGTGACGGTCAAGGAGTACGGCCAGGCGCTGGCGCACGACCCCGAGTACGCCGAGAAGGCCCGGCGCATCAGCGAGCTCACCCAGGACCTGAGCGAACTCCTTCCCGGCATCGTGCCCTTGCTCAGGTCGCGCCTGGGCAAGCGGGAAGGGCGAGTCCCGTTGGCCTACCACCCGCCGTGCACCCTGCAGCATGGCCAGCAACTGCGTGGCGGCGTCGAAACACACCTGGCCGAGCTCGGCTTCGACGTGCAACTTGCACCGGCCGAAAGCCACCTCTGCTGCGGCTCGGCCGGCACCTACTCGGTGCTGCAGCCGGAGCTCTCGCTGCAATTGCGCGACCGCAAGCTCAAGGCGCTGGCGCCCGTGCAGGCCGACACCATCGTCTCGGCCAACATCGGTTGCATCCAGCACCTGCAATCGGGCAGCGCGCGCCCGGTGCGGCACTGGGTCGAGGTGCTGGACGAGGCGCTGGGGGGCTGAGCGCGAGCCGTCACGCCGCCAGCAGCGCCGCGGCCATCATGCCGAGTCCGACTACCCCGACCGTCCAGATGGCGGTGCGCAGGTAGGGGATGCCGGCCCAGTAGACCGGCAGGTACGCGACACGGGCCCAGAAGAAGACCTGGGCGCCCAGAACGATGGCCGGGCCCTGGCGGCCGGTGGCCATGGCGGTGAGCGCGAGCGCGACGAAGAACACGAAGTTCTCCATCGTGTTCCTTGCGGCGCGGTCGGCTCGGGCCGCGAGGGGGGACGGCTCGGGCAGGTTGTCGCGGTTGCCGAAGGCCAGCGCCAAGCCCCCGGGAGTGAGGCCGCCGGTGCGAAGCAGGCTCGCGACCATCAGGCTGGCCCAGGCCAGCAGGGCGGTGTAGACCAGCAGATGCGGCAGGTTGTTCATCGTCGCGTCCTTCGGGAGGGGTCAGGGGGCGAGCGTGCGCCGCGCGATCGCCAGGCCGAGCGGGCCGGCGACCTCGCGCAAGAAGCGGCCGAAGTCGACGTGGGCGGTGTCGTCGGCGCGGTCCGAGATGCTGCGCACCACCGCCAGCGCCGTGCCGAAGGCATGGCAGACCTGGGCGACCGCCGCGCCCTCCATCTCCACCGCGAGCGCGTCGGGCAGCGCTTCCCGCAACGCGCGGCTCTCGGCGGCCGTCGAGACGAAGCGGTCGCCGCTGACGATCAGGCCGCGGTGGACGCGAGCCTCGGTGCCGGCGACCGCCGCCTGCGCACCGCGTGCCACGGCGTCGCTGAAGGGCGCATCGACGGCAAAGCGCGAAAGGCTCGTCAGTGGCACCTCGTGCCGCGGGAACAGCGGCGAGGCATCCATGTCGTGTTGCAGCAGCGCATCGGCCACGACCACGTCACCCACCTTCACGCCGTGGCCCAGGCCGCCGGCCACGCCGAGGAAGAGCATGCGGTCGACCCGGTAGTGGTCGATCAGCAGCGTGGCGGTGATGGCGGCGGCGACCTTGCCTATGCCCGAGAGCACCGCGACCACCGGCTCGCCGGCGAACTGGCCCAGCCAGAACTCGCGCCCGCCGCAGCGGGCGGTGCGGGCGCCTTCGATCGCCGGCAGCAGGGCGGCCAGCTCTTCGTTCATGGCGGCGATCAAGGCGGTGCGGGGCATGGGGTTGGATTGTCGGGCCAGCGGGGAATGGCGGGACAGCATCCGCGCCAGCGCCCGCCCGCGCCCGGCAGGGCGGGCCGTCACAGAGGCGCTGATGAGACAAGCGGACATGCGGCGCTCGAAAAATCCTCGCGCGTCCCCTAAGATCGCCCGGCCGCTGCGCAATGCCGCGGCCCACGTCGCTCGGACGGTTCCGGGCGCTCACGTTGAAAAAGGAATCGCCTCCATGGCCACCGGCTCCACTTCCGGCCAGCGCCGCTTCGCGCGCATCGACCGCCTGCCTCCCTATGTCTTCAACATCACGGCCGAGCTGCGCGCAGCCGCCCGCCGCCGCGGCGAGGACATCATCGACCTTTCGATGGGCAACCCGGACGGCGCCACGCCGCCGCACATCGTCGCCAAGCTGTGCGAGGTCGCCCAGCGGCCCGACACGCACGGGTACTCTGCCAGCAAGGGCATCCCGCGGTTGCGGCGGGCCATCAGCCACTGGTACCGCGATCGCTTCGAGGTCGAGATCGACCCCGAGCGCGAGGCCATCGTCACCATCGGCTCGAAGGAGGGCCTGGCCCACTTGATGCTCGCCACGCTGGACCGGGGCGACACGGTGCTGGTGCCCGACCCGAGCTACCCGATCCACATCTACGGCGCGGTGATCGCGGGGGCGGACATCCGCTCGGTGCCCAACGTGCCCGGCGTCGATTTCTTCGCCGAGCTGGAGCGCACCATCCGCGGCAGCTACCCCAAGCCCAAGATGATGGTGCTGGGCTTCCCGAGCAACCCGACGGCGCAGTGCGTCGAGCTCGACTTCTTCCACAAGGTCATCGCGCTGGCGAAGAAGCACGACATCTTCGTCGTCCACGACCTGGCCTACGCCGACATCGTTTTCGACGGCTGGAAGGCGCCGAGCATCATGCAGGTGCCGGGCGCGAAGGACATCGCGGTCGAGTTCTTCACCCTCAGCAAGAGCTACAACATGGCTGGCTGGCGCGTCGGCTTCATGGTGGGCAACGCCGACCTGGTGGCGGCGCTGGCGCGCATCAAGAGCTACCACGACTACGGCACCTTCACGCCGCTGCAGGTGGCCGCGATCGCCGCGCTCGAGGGCGACCAGCAGTGCGTGAAGGACATCGCGGCCAGCTACCAGAAGCGGCGCGACGTGCTCGCCAAAGGTCTTGTGGAGGCCGGCTGGCCGGTCGAGGTACCCAAGGCCTCGATGTACATCTGGGCCAAGATCCCGCCCGCCTACGCCCACCTCGGCTCGCTCGAGTTCGCCAAGCAGTTGCTCGCCAAGGCCAAGGTCTGCGTGAGCCCCGGCATCGGCTTCGGCGACCACGGGGACGACCACGTCCGCTTCGCCCTGATCGAGAACGAGAGCCGCATCCGCCAGGCCGTGCGCGGCATCAAGGCGATGTTCCGGGCGGACGGGGCGACGGGCTGAGCAGCCTCAGGTCGCCGCCGGCACCGTACCCTCGCGCGCCAGGCTGTCGAAGGCCTGGAGGCGCTTGCGAAGTTGCCAGCGCACCATGAGGCCGCTTGCGATGGCCTGGAGCAGCACGGTGGCGACGGAGAGGAACCACACCTGCTGCAGCGCGAAGCCGGGCCGCAGCGAGAGCCACACGGCGGGCACGACGAAGCTCACCAGCCGCGTCGCGGTGCTGGCCATGGCCGGCCAGGTGTTGCCCATCGCCTGGAACAGGCCCGAGCAGGCGAACACGAAGCCCATGGCGACGAAGTTGGTCGAGATGATGGTGAGAAAGCCCACGCCGACCTCGGCGACCTCCGGGTCGCTGGTGAAGGCGCCGATCATCGATTCGGGCGCCACGTGGCAGAGGATGGCGAGCAGCAGCATGACGCTGCACTCCAGGATCACGCCCTGCTTGAGCGTCTCGCGCACACGGTCGGCCCGCCGGGCGCCGAAGTTCTGGCCGGCCACCGCGGGCAGCGCGAAGGCGATCGCCATCGCCGGCAGGAAGACCGACTGCATCACCCGCATGCCGATGCCGAAGCCGGCCTGTGCCGCCGGGCCGAAGCCGCGGATCAGCCAGTAGATGACTGAGCTGTAGAGGAACATCAGGAAGAACTCGCCGCCGGCCGGCAGGCCGATGCGCAGCAGCGGCTTCCACACGCTCCAGCGCGGCCACATCTGCGCTGGCGCAACCGAGACATAGCTCTCCAGCCGCACGAAGTAGACGATCATCATCACCACGCCCGCGGCGACGGCCAGGCTGCTGGCCAGGCCCGCACCCATCACGCCCAGCGGCCGGCCGGTGCCCCAGCCGGCAATGAGGATGGGCGCGAGCACGATGTTGACCAGCACGGTGAGCATCTGCACCACCATGCCGGGTTTGGCCACGCCGGTCCCGCGCATGGCCGAGCCCATCGCGGCCATCGGGAACTGCAGCGCCAGGCCCGGCAGGTACCACATCAGGTAGGTCCGGCCGGCTTCGGCGATGCCCTCGCCGGCGCCCAGCGTGCGCACGTAAGGCTCGATGCCGACGAGCCCCAGCACCAGAGCGAACACCGTGCAGGCGATGGCGAGGCCCAGCGACTGGTTGAAGGCCAGCTCGGCGCGAGCCTGCTCCTTCGCGCCCACCGCATGCGAGATCAGCGCCACCGTGCCGACGCTGAGCATCTGCGTCAGCGCGATGGCGATCATCACGGCATTGCCCCCCTGCGAGACGCCGGCGACCGCATCGGAGCCCAGGCGCGAGACGAAGTACAGGTCCACCAGGAAGTACAGCGTCTGCACCAGCATGCCGATGGCGATCGGCGCCGCCATCGCGAGGATGTGGCCCCGCACGGAGCCTTGGGTCAGGTCTTTCATGGGCGGCGATTCTGTGGCCGCGCCACGCACGCTGCCATCCCGCGAGCTTCAGGCCTTCAAGGCAGGTAGGGCGTGAGCCAGCCCATCTGCGGGGCATCGCTGCCGTCGCCGCGGGGCTCTATCGAGAACATGTAGCCGCCCCACCACGGGCCGGCGGCCCACCAGGTCCAGCCGGACCAGACGTCGCGGTTGTCGCCCAGGTAGGCCAGCATCCTGTCGACGGCCGCATGGCAGGTGGCGTTGTCGCCGCCCGCGAATTCGCCGAGGAAGCCGTGCTTGGCGTGGCTGCGCAGCCAGGCCGTGAAGGCGGCCAGGCGCTCGACGCCTATGGTCTCGCTGACGCAGCTCGGAGAACTGCCGGAGCTGTCCCCATCGAGATACTGGTGCACCTCGTAGGCGTAGCGCTTGGCCGGGTCGATGACGCCCAGCATCACCTGCGCGTTGGGGCTGCCGTACCAGCTGTCGCTCCAGCTGTGCGCGCCCGTCCAGCCGTTGCCCGGCACGAGCACGAGGTTCTTCGCGCCCGCGGCGCGGATGGCGGCGATGGCGGCATTGGCGGCCGACAGCCACTGCTCGGTCGGCATGTCGTGCGGCTCGTTCATGAGCGCGAAGATCACCCGGTTGGGCCGGCCCTTGTAGGCGGTGGCCAGGCGCGACCAGAAGTCGGCGAAGGCCGCGTTCGATACGCCGGCGCCGACGACGTTCGTGTGCCAGCGGGCGTAGTTGTGCGGGTCCAGCACGACCGTCATGCCGTCGGCCAGGGCGGTCTTGACGAAGCCGTCCAGCCGCGCCCACTCGTCCGCGTTGAACGCGGCCTGCAGCGTGGGCTGCAGGCGCTCCCAGCGGAAGGGCACGCGCAGCGTGTTCATCTTCTTGCCGGCGAAGTAGCTCACCTCGCCGGCGTTGGGATAGATGTAGTCGACGCCGAACTGGCCGGGCAGGGCGCCGTTGCCCCAGGGGTCGGCACCGAACTCCGCGCCGGCGAGGCTCACGCCGCGGTAGGCCGGAACCGGGCTCGACATGTCGATCGCCGTGCTGGCGTAGGAGCAGACCTTCCTCGGCACGTCGGGGTTCGGGTCCACGCCGCCGAAGTTGGCGAGCGCGCAGCCGACGCTGCCCTGGTAGATGCCGTAGGCGTACTTGCCCTGGGCGCCGTAGGCCACCTGGCGCGCCCCGCTGAAGCTGCAGGTGCCGCCTTCGACCGCGCACTTGGTGTAGCCCTTGGGCACGTTGCTCGCGGTGGCGGCGGAAGCGGCCAGCATCAGGGCCGCGGCGAGGACGAGGTGGCGCATCGATGTCTCCCTGTTGTTCGAGCGAGCCGACATTGTTGGAGCCGGCGATGGCGCCGGCGACGCGCCGATACATGCGGTCGCGTTTCTTTCCTTGGGCTGCGGACGACGTGCAGGCGCCTGCCCACAATCGGCGCGCTCTACACAGGGAGGCTTCTTCATGACCATGCTTCGATCGATGGCCGCATGCCTGCTGGCGCTGACCATGGGCGGTGCGCAGGCGCAGGGCGGCTACGACCGTCCGCACGAGGGCGAGGCGACGTTCTACGGCTATGGCGGTGGCGGCAACTGCAGCTTCCCCCTGCCGGACCGGCCGACTGCCGCGATGAACCATGACGACTACGACGGCTCGCGAGCCTGCGGCGCGTGCATCGAGGTCACCAACCCGGCCAACGGGCTGAGCGTGGAAGTGCGCATCGACGACCAATGCCCCGAGTGCGCGGTCGGCGACGTCGACCTCGACCAGGAGGCCTTCGCGCAGATCGCCGACCTGGCGCAGGGGCGCATCCCGGTCCGCTGGTCCTACGTCGCCTGCTCGCCGCCGACGATTTCGCTGTACTTCAAGGAGGGCTCCAGCCAGTGGTGGACGGCCGTCCAGGTGCGCGACCACCGCTACCCGGTCGCCAGGCTCGCCTGGCGGGCCAGTGGCACGACCGATGCCTTCAAGGGCGTGCCGCGCGAGAGCTACAACTACTTCGTCGCCAGCAGCGGCATGGGCCCCGGCCCGTACGACTTCAAGATCACCGACGTATACGGCCACGTGGTGAGGATCGGCAAGGTGGCGCTCAAGGCCGGGGTCGAGATCCCGACCAAGAAGCAGTTCGCCGCCCTGGGCGGCGAGCGGGCGGCTTCGCGTACGCTGCTGCGGTCCTTGAGTTCTTCCGCGGCGCCTTGAAGGGCCGGCTCAGAAAGAGGTAGTGATGGCGTCGACGATCTCGTAGCGCTCGTCCACCACCGCCATCCAGCGCCACTTGTCGAAGGTGGTGCAGGGATGCGAGATGCCGAGGGCGACGCGGTCACCCACCTGCAGGGCCACGCCGGCTTCGTTCAGGCGCAGGTAGGCGTGCTGGTCGTTGAGCTTCTCGATGGCCCAGGTGGCAGGCGCGGCTTGAATCTTCCGGCTGCCGCCGGGACTGAACTTCAGTGCGACGGGCAGGCCCCAGTCCGCCGACACGTCGCGCTTGCCGGCGTTGAGGATGGCCAGGCCCGGCTCGGGGCAGGACTGGACGACCGCCCAGACCTCCATCGCCGCGTGCAGCCCGCTGGCTTCGCTGCAGCCCAGGCGCCGGTTCACCGCTTGGACGTAGCGGCGGTAGGCGCCGTCGTCGTGGGTGACGTAGCAGCCCGAGCGCAGCAGGGCCTGCAGCGGCCGCCCGCGGGCGATGCCGGCCAATCCTTCGGCGACGAGGTCGAACACCGCCGAGCCGCCGGCGCTGACGATAGGCTGCGGCACCTCGAACAGGCCTTCGACCTCGCAGGCCGCGACCACCTGGCTCAGCCGGCCCATCAAGCCATTCACGAGCGCCCGGTCCGCCTCGTCCTCACCGGTCGCCCAAAGTCCCTCGTAGAGCTCGATGCCGGCCAGCTGCACCGCCGGGCTGGCCCTCACGCGCCGCGCAAGATCGAGTGCCGCCTCGTCATCGCGTACGCCGGTACGACCGCCGGGCAGGCCCAGCTCGACCAGCACCTCGAACACCACGTCGATCCCGGCCTGCTCGATGAGGGCGACCTGCTCGGCCGAATCGACCAGGAAGGGCGCGCGCAGGCCCGCGGGCTCCTTCTTCAACAGCGCCGCCAGCGTGGCGAGGTCGCAGGCCTGGACCACCTGGTTGGCGATCACCGCCTGCCGCACGCCGGCGGCCACGCCGACCGCGAGCTGCTGCACGTTGGCGAAGGTGATGCCCCAGGCGCCCGCCAGCATCTGCTGCTTGAACAGTTGCGGCGACATCGTCGTCTTGCCATGCGGGGCGAAGGCGATGCCCGCCTCGTCCACCAGGCGCTGCATCCAGGCCAGGTTGTTCACCAGCGCCTCGCGGCGGATGACGGCGAGCGGCAGCGGGCACAGGCCATCGAGGACGTTCCAGCCCTGGGCGCCGATTTCGCGGCGGCGCAGTGCCGGCGCCGTGCCCGGGTAGCCCTTGAAGCGCCCGTCCAACAGGGGGTCGAGGAGGTCTTGCATGCGGTGATTCCAGCACAGTGGGCCCGAGCGGGGTCAATGCCTTTTCGACGCCGGAGGACGTTCGGCTGGAGCTTCGGGCGCCTGGCGGACACCTGATCCGCGCCCGTCCCGATCGCCGAGAAGGCCGCCCGGAGTCATTTCAGCTCGGGTGCCCTTCGGCCGCCACCGGCTCCGGCTCGACACGCAGGGCCCAGGCCACCCCGGCGATCAGCAGGCCGATGCCGGCCAGGGTGGCAGCACCGGGCCATTGGCCGCGCAGCACGAAGGCGTAGCCCAGGGCAGCGAGCGTCTCGAAGACGATCAGCTGGCCGGCCAGGCTGGTCGGCAGGCGCTGGCTGGCCTCGTTCCAGCACAGGGTGCCTATCCAGGACGAGAACAGGCCGATGGCCAGCATCAGCCCGACGTAGGCCTGCGGGCGCGGGCCGAAGGGCATCTGCCACGGCGCGCCGCTCAAGCCGAACCAGGCCCAGGTGAGCCCGACGCCGGCGGCGGCCAGGGGCAGGGTCGCCACGCCCTGCGCGGTGGCCCAGCTGCGCGGGCTGCGGCCGGGGTGGGCGCGCAGCCAGTCGGCGTTGCGCAGCGGATACCAGGTCCAGCAGGCGACCGCGCCGACGGCCAGCACGGCGCCCAGGGCATACCGCGTGGGGTCGGCCTCCGGATCGGCCCGCAGCTGCTGCCATTCGGCTCGGTTCACCAGGGCGATGCCGAGCGCGATCAGGGCGAGCGAAGGAGCCAGCCGGCGCCAGGGGAGGTGGCCGTCGCGCTCGGCATTGCGCAGGTTCGCGCAGGTGGCGATCACGACGGGCAGCGTGCCGATGATCATGGTCGGCAGCGGCGCCCCCGCGCGCTGGATCGCCGAGGAGAGGAAAAGGTAGTAGACGACGTTGCCGACCAGGGCCAGCTTGATCGCCTCCATCCAGTCGGCGCGCCCCAGCTGCCGCAGGTTGGCGCGGTCCAGCCAGGCCAATGGCAGCGCGATCAGGCCGAAGGCCAGGTAGCGGCCGAACGAGAGCATCACGGCCGGGTAGTCGGCCAGCATCAAGGGGCCGACGAACACCAGGCCCCACATCAGTCCCGCCGCCAGCGCGAACATCACACCCATCGCCATCCCGGGATGATGCCTGTGGCGCGCGCCGCCGGTCTTGTACGGCGTTGCGGTCTCAGGTGGCCGCGACCGTGGCGAGCGGCGCAAGCTTCCAGGCCAGGGCCAGCATGGTCAGGCCCACGAGGGCGTCGAGCGCCTGCCAGGCCCGCGGGCGGGCGAACACGGGCGCCAGCCGCGCCGCGCCGAAGCCCAGGGCGCTGAACCAGGCCAGGCTGCCGAGCGCGGCGCCGGTGACGAAGGCCGCGCGGGCCGATGTCCCGGGCTGCTGTGCGCCCAGGGAGCCCACGAGCAGCACCGTGTCGAGGTAGACGTGCGGATTCAGGAGCGTGAAGGCCGCCACCTGGGCCAGGGCCTGCGGGCGGGTCAGCGCCGGCGTGTGGCCGGCGTGCAGCGCGCCCGGGGTGCGGGCGCGCCAGAGCGCGCGCAGGCCGTACGCCAGCAGGAAGGCGGCCCCGGCGCCTGCGAGCAGGCGGGCGACCCCAGGCCTGTCCCCTATCAGCCCGGCCAGGCCGGCCACGCCCGCGGCCATCAGCACCGCATCCGCCAGTGCGCAGAAGGCGACGATGGGGCCGACGTGCTCCCGCCGCAGGCCCTGCCGCAGCACGAAGGCGTTCTGGGCGCCGATCGCGACGATCAGGCCGAAGGTGAGCATCAGGCCCTGCAGGGCAGAGTGGAGCAGCGAGGCGGCGGCCTGGGTGGGGTCTTCCAGCATGGCGCGCAGCATGCCGGCGGCTGACGCAGGGCGCCAGTTAGACTTTCTTCAGCCGATGAAGTGAAGTTCATGCTTGACTACGCCCTGATCGATGCCTTGGCCGCCGTGCTGCGCGAGGGCAGCTTCGAGCGCGCTGCGCGGGCCCTGCATGTGACGCCCTCTGCGGTCTCGCAACGCGTGCGCCTGCTGGAGGAGCGCCTGGGCCAGGTGCTGGTCGTGCGGGCCAATCCCGCGCGCGCCACCCCCGCTGGCCGCGCCCTCGCGCGCCACGCCGAGCAGGTCGGCCTGCTGGAGCATGAGTTGCTGGCCGAGTTGCCCGAACTCGCGCAGGGCGTGCACGGGCGGGTGACGCTGCCCGTGGCTGTGAACGCCGACAGCCTCGCGACCTGGTTCATCGCAGCCGCCGCCGAAGCGACGGCCGATGCTCCGTTGTTGCTGGACCTGAGCCTGGACGACCAGGAGCACACCGCCGAGCGGCTGCGCAGTGGCGAAGTCGTGGCCGCGGTCACGGCCCTGGCCGAGGCCGTGCCGGGCTGCCGCAGCGTGCCTTTGGGCCGCCTGCGCTACTGCGCCACGGCGAGCCCCGCGTTCATACGGCGCCACTTTGCAGAAGGCGTCAACGCCGATTCGCTTTCGAAGGCACCTGCCCTCACTTACAGCCGGCGCGACCGCCTGCAGGCCCAGTGGATCGAGCAGGTGCTGGGTCATGACCTGCCGGCGCCCACGCACTGGCTGCCCTCCACGCAGGCCTTCGTCGATGGCTGCCTCGCCGGCCTGGGCTGGGGAATGAACCTGAAGGCCATGGTGCAGCCTCTGCTGGACCGGGGCGAGCTGGTAGATCTGGCGCCGGGGCAGACGCTCACGGTGGTGCTGTACTGGCAGCACCGCCGCCGTGGCCTGGCGGTGCTGGAGGCGCTCAGCCGTGCAGTGCAGAAGGCTGCGGCGGCGGTGCTCGCGCCGCTGGACGAGCCGGTGCGTTGATGGCTCGGGCGTGCCGCACCATGCCGCACAACTGACGCGTTATCTCCTACCATGGCGGCCTCGTCGAAGAGGGCCTGCCCATGCGCCTGCAAACGCTGCAGTCGATCGATCTCCTGCGCACTTTCGAGGCGTCTGCCCGCCATCTCAGCTTCACCCGCGCCGCGGAGGAGCTGTTCGTCACGCCCTCGGCGGTGAGCCGCCAGATCCGCACGCTGGAAGAGGGCCTTGGCGTCCTGCTCTATGTGCGCGGCACGCGTGGCCTGCGGCTCACCGAGGCCGGCCGGCGCCTGCAGCAGGCGGTCGACGGCGCTTGGCACCAGTTGGAGAAGGCCGTCACGGGCCTGAAGGAGACGCGCCGCGCCCGCACCCTCGGCATCGGAACCACCGTTTCCTTTGCCGCGCTGTGGCTGGTGCCTCGGCTTCCCGGCTTCCGGCAACTGCACCCGGGCATCGACATCCGGATTCGTGCGACGAGCGAGGTGCAGGACACCCGCCGCGACCGGCTCGACGTGGCGATCCGCTACGCGCGGCCGGGGCAGGTGCCTCGCGGCGAGCCGCTGCTGTTCGACGAGAGCGTTCGGGCGGTTTGCAGCCCCTGCCTGTGCCAGCACCCGGAGCGGCCGCTGAAGAAGCCGGCCGATCTCGCGCAACACGTGCTGCTTCACCTCGACGATGCCTGCGGCGACCTGGCCTGGTACCAATGGAACCACTGGCTCCAGTCGGTCGGCCTGCCGGACCTGGCCCCGGCCGGCTGCGTCCGGTTCAGCCACTACGACCAGCTCGTCCAGGCGGCCCTCGACGGGCAGGGTGTTGCGCTCGGCCGGCAGCCTCTGATCGACCGCTTGCTCGCCCGCCAGCAACTGATCGCCCCCTTCGCCGAGTCGCCGATCGCCTCGGGCGCGTACTACGTCGTCACCAATCCCGTTGCGCTGTCTCATGGCGATGCCGGCCTGTTCACCGCCTGGCTGGCTCAGGCCACGGCGGAGGCGGCCTTCTCCGGCGACGTTCTCTGAGGCCCCGTCCGCCGATGCCCGGTGGAGGCCACGAGGAACACGCCGCCGATGACGAGCGCCATCCCGAGCAGGTGATGGGGATGCAGTGACTCGTCCAGGAGCCACAGCGCCAGCACCGTCCCGCTGACGGGCGTGAGCGCGGTGAAGGCGCCGGCCACCGTGGTGTCGACATGGCCCATGCTGTCGTAGATGAGCACGGCCGCAATGCCGTTGATCGCG
This sequence comes from uncultured Ideonella sp., assembly GCA_946479475.1. Next base: position 14,269 of record CAMLGG010000023.1, read on the forward strand.
ACCCCCGTGTAGACCATCAGCGCCCAGGTCTGCCATGAGTACTGCGCCTCCAGCAGCCCACCAGGCTCCAGGGCGGCCGGCACGGCGAACATGAGCGCGCCGAGGGCGGCGATGACGAGCGACAGCCGGTCGGGCGGCAGCGGCCGCGCGAGAAAGCGGCCGAAGGTCAGGAACACCGCTTCGCAGGCCACGGCGCAGAGCAGCAGGACGACGCCGAGCCAGGCGCCCGCCGCTGCCCCATGGGCCGGTGCCCCTGCCGTCGATCCTGCTGGCGATCCTCGTGCTGCCAGGGCGCTGATGACAGCTGCGCCGCTCACCGACAGCAGGATGCCCAAGCCACGCCGCGCCGTCAGCCTTTCGCCGAGGAACAGCACGGCCACGACGCTGACCGCGATCGGCACGAGGCTCAGGATCACGCCCGACTCGATGCCGCCCGTCAAGCGCACGCCCTGCATGGCGCAGACGCTGAAAAGGAAGACGCCCACGCCGCTCTGGGCCAACAGCAGGGTGGCGTCGCGGGCGCTGGGCCGGTGCCAGGGCTCGCCCCGCCGAAGGCCGACGACCAGGGCGAGCACCAGCGCGGCGCTGGCCAGGCGCACGAGCGTGGCGGTGAAAACGGGCGCCTCTCGCAGGATCAGCTTGCTGGCCACCAGGTACGACCCGAACAGCAACGTGGCGATCGTCATCTTCACGAAGGCACTGCGCATGGGGCGCTCCTTTCGACCAGCAGGGGGGGCGCGAAAGCGGCCTGGACGATCGAGGTGCAGTGCAGCTCGACCGTGTCGATCAACGGCACGTCCACGTCATCGGGGTGCAGGATCAGCGGAATCTCGGTGCAGGCCAGCACCAGCGCTTCGGCGCCGCGGCCGGAGAGCTCGCGCGCAACCGCGACGAAGCGCGCGCGAGTCTCGACCAGCAAGGCGCCGACGCTGAGCTCCGACTCGATGGCTCGCTGCATGAAGCGGCGGTCGGCTGGCGCCGGGACCACCACCTCCACCCCGAGCGCCTCGAAGCGATCGCGGTAGAAGGGCTCCTCCATCGTGAAGGCTGATCCGAGCAGGCCGACGCGCCGGTACCCGCGCCCGCTGCAGGCCCCGGCTGCACAGGAGCAGATGTCGACGAACTCGGCCTCGAGCCCGCAGTCGATCGCGGGAGCGAACCTGTGGACCGTGTTGCAGCACATCGCGACCACCTCCGCGCCGGCACCCACCAGCCGCTGCATCGCGCCCTGCAGGGTGTGGACGACGGCGGCGTCGTTGCCGGTGGCGAGCTGGTGCGCCATCGGCTGGAAATCGAGGCTCTCGAGCACCAGGCGGGCGGAGTGGGCCCGCCCCAGGTGCTGGTTGACGAGCTCGTTCAGGCGCCGGTAGTAGGTGAGGGTCGACGGGTAGCTCATGCCTCCGACGAGGCCGATCTTTCTGGGTTGCCGCATGGTTGCCCCTCGCTTCAGCCGGCCTGGAGTGCCGCCGCCCCTTGGGGGGCGGCACTGGTCGCATCGAGGCGAAGCCGCTCCATCGTCCGGGACAGGCTGACGTAGTACTCGAGTGCGATGTTGAAGCGCACGAGGCAGCCGATGCAGATCTCGCGCAGGGCCTCGGGCGAGCGGGCGGCCAGGGGCTGCAGCACCTGCTCGAACAGCTGCTTGCCGTGATGCGCATCGACCTCGATGTGCAGCTCGTGATAGTGGACGACGTTCTCTGGCAGGCCCAACCTGCGCAGCCCGCGCACGGTGCGGGAGAAGCGGTAGGGCGCCGTGTGCTCGAGGATCGCCAGCGAGCCCAGCAGCCGGGCGGCGTAGCGACGTTCCAGCGCGTACATCAGCAGCAGGTTGCCGTTGGCGATCGCCTCCCTCGGGACGAGGGCGGCAACGTCCAGGCCACCCAGGTGCCGCCGCATGTACTCGGCCGACTCGGCGAAAAGCCGCGTGTGCATGTGCTCGACGTGGCCGTGCCCCATCTCGTCCCAGAAGTTCTCGGCCAGCACCAGCTTCATGCGGCCCGACATGCCGAGCTGCGCCAGGGCGATGACGTCGTCGAAGCGGCCGTCGACCTGCTCCTCCATCCCGATGTAGAGCGCCAGCTCCTGCGCCGAGGCCTGCTCGGCCAGGTGCTCGAAGAAGGGTTCGACCTGCTCGCGGTGGCGGCGATGCAGCGCGCCATACCAGGCCGCGAATGAAACGGCCGAGCGGGGCAGGCGGCCGAGCTCCAGGCGGGCCTCCTCGTGGCGGTTCCACGCCGCTTCGGCGGCCGCGACGGCCGATCGCTCGTCGGCATCGGGGACCTGGCGAAAGCGCGAGGGCGGCGACAACAGGCGCAGGTAGTGATCGTTGAGCAACTGCTGGCCCTCGCGGGTGCGGAAGTCGATGGTCTGCATGGTCAGGCCTCCTGTGATTCACGTGAGCCCAGCCGGCCACGAAGCACGTCGGCGTAGAAGGCCCGGTAGGACGGATACAGATGGACGATCTCGTCCGCGATCGCGGCATGCAGGTCATGCAGGCGGTCGATGGGCAGGCCGGGCATGAGGTGGTGCTCGACGTGGTAGTTGTTCCCGTTGGTCAGCCAGGTCATGAATGCATTGGTGCGGATCGTGCGGGTGTTGCGCATCACGTCCGTGCTGGTGACCTCGCAGCGGTAGTGCTCCGGCATCTCGATGAGGGCGTGCAGGGGCGAGGCCACCAGCACCAGCGGGGCGAGCCAGGCCAGCACGACCACGGGCGCACCCTCGAGCAAAGAGGCCGTGGTGAGCGCCGCGATGGCTGCCAGCATCGCCAGGTGATCGCGGCGGATGCGGTGGGCGACCGCCTCGCCTTCACCGGGCACCGGCAGGCCGAAGACGGCTCGCACGGCTTGCCTGAGGAAGGCCAGGTAATGCGCGGGCATCAGCAGGCGCTTCAGCCAGGTCAGCAGCGTGGCCACGCGGCCCGTGCCGTACTGGTCGCCATAGTCGAAGAATTCGCGGTTGCGCGGCGTGCCCAGGTCGCGGTGGTGGCGCAGGTGGCTGGCCTGGTAGGCGGCGAAGGACACCAGCATGGGCAGGCCGAGCAGCACGCCGACGCACTCGTTGAGCCGACGGTGGCGAAAGCCCTGGCCGTGCAGTGCCTGGTGCTGCAGCTCGACGCCGTGCGCGAACATCGTCCCGAGCAGGAGCATGCCCGCGGCCTGCAGCGGCGGCAGGCCCGACAGCGCCGCCGAGGCGCCGAAGGCGAGCCCTGTCGCGTAGAGCACGAGCTTCATGCCGAAGATGACGTCGCTGGCGCGGCTCTTGAGGTCCTGCTCGATCTGGCTTCGCCAGAGAGGCGGCGTGGCCGGGTTCAGGTTCATGGGTCTCCTGCGGGTGGGGTGGGTGAGCCGGCCGCTGGCGGCGAGGCGTCGAAGGCCGGCAGTCTTCCCAGCCCCGCAAGGACTGACAAACGATGTTTTGGAATAGAACGCGTGCGCTGGTCGCAACGCTGTCCCTCGGCCGGGCGATGCCCTCGCGGCCCGCTCAACGCAGGCCGCTGGCCGCCGGAAGGGGGGGAGATCAGGCCGCGCGCAACTGGCGCTGATAGCGCGCCGGCGTCACGCCGTACATGCCTGCGAAGCGGCGTGTCAGATGCGCCTGGTCGGCCAGGCCGACGGCCGCGGCCACGTCGGCCGCCGGCTCGCCGCGCGCCAGGCGGCGCTTCGCCTCGGCCAGCCGCAGCGCCATGCGCCACTGGTGCGGGCTGATGCCGTGCGCGGCCTTGAAGGCGCGCTGGAAATGGAACGGGCTCAGGTCCGCCAGCGCCGCCAGGTCGGCCAGGCGCCACTCGCGGGCGAGGTCGCCGTGCAAGGCATCGACGACGCGCGAGAAGGGCCGCGCGACGTCGGGCGTCGTGCGGGCCGCCTCGCGGTGGCCCGCAGCCAGCGGCGCCAGCAGCGCCAGCAGATCGGCCAGCACCGCGTCGGCCGCCGCGCCGTCCTCGGCATCCCACAGGCCTCGCAACGCGCGGGCCATCGCCGATGCGCGCTGCCGGTCGCCTCGCCGCACCGCGGTGTCGAAGCGCCACGCTCGTTCACCGCCCAGGTGCGAAGCGAGTACCGCTTCGTCGAGGTAGAGCATGCGGTAGCGCCAGCCTTGTGGCGACGCCGGGCGGCCGGTGTGCAGCTCGCCCGGCTGCATCAGCACGATCGCTCCTGCCGGGGCGAGGTGCTCGCGGCCGCGGTAGTCGAAGCGCTCCTGTCCGGCCTCGATCACGCCCAGGCCGTAGCCATCGTGCATGTGAGGCGCGAACTGGTGGTGGACGATGTGCGCCCTGTACAGCTCGACGCCTTCGTGCCCCGCGGCGCGGCGGAACTCCGCCCGGTCGGCCGGCGCTTCGAAATGCTCGGGCACGCCTTGCACGACGGGCTCAGTACAGCGTGGCGGCCTGGCGCGCATGCAGCGCGGCGTCGTAGGCCTGGCCATCGACGCCCGATGTGCTCAGGGCCTGCAGGATGGTGCCCGGCGACGGCAGCGCATCGCGCGCGAGGTGGCGTGCGGGATCCCACAGGCCCGAGCGCCTGACGGCCCGGGCGCACTGGAAGAACACGCTGCTTACCGAGATGACCAGCACGGTGGCCGGTGCCTTGCCGTCCACGGCGAAGCGCTCGCGAAGCGCCGGCGAGGCCGAGATGCGTGCCTTGCCGTTGACTCGCAAGGTCTCTCCCACGCCGGGGACGAGGAACAACAGCGCCACGTGGGGGTCGTGGACGATGTTGCGCAGGCTGTCGATGCGCTGGTTGCCGCGCCGGTCGGGCAGCAGCAGCGTCCTGTCGTCGGCGATGGCGACGAAGCCGGGGCCGTCGCCGCGCGGCGACGTGTCGAGGCCGTGCGGCCCGCGGGTGGCCAGCACCGCGAAGGGCGAGGCCTCGATGTAGGGCCGGTACAGCGGGTGCAGGTGATCGGCCGCCTTGGCGAGCGAGGTCTCGCCCGGGCCGGTGCTGTAGAGCCTTCGGAGTTCGGCCTCGCTGCTCAGGTCGTCAGCGCGGTCGGCCGCCAGCGCGGCCAGGTTCGGGATGTCTTCGGCCATGCCCGCCAGCATAGGGCACGGCCGAAGCGCCTCTTCCCGCGCCTACTGGAAGCGATACGTGGCGCTCAGGTAGTAGAAGCGGCCCCGCGGGTCGGTGTAGCTAGGGTCGTAGCCCGAGAGGTAGAAGTAGGCCTGGTTGGAGAAGGGCGGCGGGGTGTCGAGCAGGTTCTTCACGCCCGCCCGAAGGCTCAGCGCCGGGGTGGCCTGCCAGGTGCCCTGCAGGTCCCAGATCGAGTAGGCCTTGACGCGGTTGAACTGGACGTACTGCTCGGCGTTCTCGTCGGGCGCATTGTTCTGGTCTACGTAGCTCGAGAGGTAGCTGTTGGACAGCGAAGCGCCGAAGGCCCCGTGCTCCCAGTCCAGCGTGACGGTGTGGCGCCAGCGCTGCACCGCGCCGTCCTCGACGAACTTGCCGAGGTTGCTGACGAAGGGGTCGCCGTTGCCGAGCTGCTCTTTCGAAGTCAGCGTCAAGGTACCGGCCAGGCGCGCACCCCAGGTGCCCCATTCGGTCTTCGGGCTCTTCCAGGCCAGGGTGAGGTCGATGCCGGAGACCTTCTGCTTGCCGCGGTTCTCCTTGCGCAGCTCGATGTACTCGATGTAGCCGTCCTCGTCGCGGTGCACCAGGTCGCCGTACTTGTCGAGGTTGGCCAGGATCACGTCCGATCCCAGCTTGCTGATCAGGTCGCGCTTCTCGATGTTCCAGTAGTCGACGCTGGCGTTGAACTCCTTGCTCGGCTCGAAGACGGCGCCGAAGGAGAACTGCCGCGACTTCTCGGGCTTCAGGTTCGGGTTGCTGATGGTGCGCACGCGCCAGGTGTCGGTGCAGCTGATGAAGTCGTCCGGGCAGCCGGGGTCGAACAGCAGGGCGCCGTCGTACTCGGTGGTGGGGCGGTACAGGTCCGTCATGGACGGCGCATGGAAGCCCGCGCCGGCGGAGGCCCGCAGCACCAGCGAGGAGGTGGGCTGGTAGCGCAGCCCGACCTTCGGGCTGGAAGCGCCGCCGGTGCGCTGGTAGCGCTCGTAGCGCAGGGCGAACTGCAGGTCCAGCTCCTTGGTGAGCGGGGCTGCGAGCTCCGACCACACGGCGGCGACCTTGCGCGAGTAGCTGAAGTCCGCGTCCGGCCCCTGGCTGATCTCGCCCAGGATGAGGTCGTCGGCCAGCGCCTGCGACTGGTGGTAGGCCTGCTTCTCGGTGCGGTACTCGCCGCCGAGCGCCAGGCCCAGGTCGCCGCCGCCAAGCTTCATGAGCGAGCGGCTGAGCTTGAAGTCGACGGCGTTCATCTCGCCGGTGGCCCGGCGCACCTCCCCGGTGATCTGGGCCTGGGCGATGAGCGCGAGGCCCTCGGCGCCGGACGGACCGAAGGGATTGATGCGCCCGTCGGCCAGCCCCTCGTCGATCATGGCCTCGTTCAGGTAGCCGTGGAAGGCCCGGTCCGAGACGGTGCTGCTGCTGTGGCTCAGCGCCGCTTCGTAGTCCCAGGCGCCGAAGGTGCCACCGGCTCCGACCAGGTAGCGCTGGCCGGTGGAGACCAGCTCGCTGGATTGGCGGCCGGCTTCGGTGAAGCGCAGGCGCGCCGAGATGGTGGCCTGCTCGTCGTCGTCCGGGTTCTCGAGCCCATGGCCGGAGAGGCCTTCGACGTGGGTCTCGTTCAGGTTGATATCCGGAGTGAAGGGCGCCGGCAAGGCCACGTAGTAGCTGGTGGCCTTGCTGTAGGAGGCCTCCCCGAACAGCTGGTGGCCCGCGCCCAGGCTGAGCACGCCCCGCGTCAGCACGGACTGCTTGTCGGTCTTGGGGTACAGCTCCACGTCACCCATGAAGTTGTAGGTGCAGCCCTGCGGGCCGCCGATGCCGCCCGGCAGGTTCAGGTTGGCCGGCGGATTGCAGTCCGGCCAGCTCAGGTTGAAGCGCGTCTCGGTCAGGTCGGCCCCGCCGGGCAGCTTGTAGCCATTGGCCTGGAGGATGGCCAGCTGCTCCTCGCTGATGTCGATGTTGGCCGGAAACGTCCGGCTCAGCAGCAGGTAGGGCAGCCGGCCCGGGATGTCGAGCTTCTGGATGAACTTGCGCTGCGGCGACGCCAGGCGGTCGGTCTTCTGCAGGTCGAGCACGGCCATCACGTTGTAGCCGTTGACCACGTAGTCGCCGATGCCCGCGGAAAGCGAGGCGGTGCGCTTGCCGGCGCCGCCTTCCTGCGTGTCGCCGTAATAGGCGTTCAGCTCGACGCCCTGGAAGTCGCGCCGCGTGATGAAGTTGATGACGCCGGCGACCGCGTCGCTGCCGTAGATGGCGGAGGCGCCGTCGAGCAGGATCTCGATCTTCTCGATCGCCGCGGCCGGGATGGTGTTCAGGTCGACGCCGCTGTCGTCGCCGGGCGAGGCGAAGTTCGCCATGCGGCGACCATTCAGCAGCACCAGGGTCGACGAGACGCCGATGCCTCGCAGGTTGGCCGCGTTGAAGCCCATCTGGTCGCGGTAGCCGCCGGCCGCGATGCTGATCCCGTCCGTCAGGTTGGTGGCGGTGGCGCTGAGGCGGCCGACGATCTCGGCGGCGGTCGTCACGCCCGCCTTGGCGATGTCCTCGCGGCTGATCACCTGCACGGGCAGGGCGGTCTCGCCCTCGAGCCGCTTGATCGCCGAGCCGGTGATCTCGACCCTCTGCGCCTTGCCGGGCTCGGTCTCCTCGGCGGTCGAGGGCGTCTGCGCCTGGCTCGCCGGCGCGAGCGCCAAGGCGAGCCAGGCGGCATGCGCCAGACGATGAAGGGCAGGGCCCGGGCGACGGACTGCACGCATGCGATGACTCCCTCAATTGGTCTGCCGCAGTCTATGAACCGGCTGCCCATTCACACAACCTGAGCTTCCATCCGCGTCGCAGCAACGCAACTGGCGGTCAAAATCCCCGTCCATCCCTCGTATTTGGTGCCGCCCTCCGGAAGGCGATGCCAAGATCGCGCCGAAGCAGAAGAAGGTCGTTGCACTTTGTTGCCATGCATGCACGCTTGATCGCTCTCGTCGCCGGCCTCGCGCTGGCCGCCGCTGGCCCGTTCGCGGCGCCCGCCGCGCCCGCGGCCTCCGCCCCCACGCCTGCGCCTGCCGCCAGCAGCCCGGTGGTGCCCAGTGCGGGCTCCCGCGCGGGGGGCAGCGCCAAGGAGGTCAAGATCGGCGAGCCCGTCAAGGGCTACGCGGTGATCATCGGCGGCGCGCTGAAGGCCGACAACGACGAGGTCTGGGGCCGGATGGTCGCCCTTTCCGGCGGCAAGGGCTCGCGCTGGGTCGTCTTCAGCACGGCGTCGGAATCGCCCGACCGAACCGGCCGCCGCGCGGCCGAGCTGCTCGAGAAGCGGGGCGCGGTGGCCGAGACCATGCCGGTCGCCCCGCAGCTGAAGTGGGTCGACCTCGACAAGGCGGTGCGTGACGAGCGCCTGCTCGAGCAGGTGCGCAATGCCGACGGCATCTTCTTCACCGGCGGCGCGCAGGAGCGCATCGTGGACACCTTCCGCCCCGGCGGCCGCAACACGCCGATGCTCAATGTCATCTGGGAGGTCTACCGGCGCGGCGGCGTGGTGGCCGGCACCTCGGCCGGCGCGGCCATCATGAGCACCATCATGTTCCGCGACGCGCTCAGCGTGCTCAACGTGATGAAGGGCCAGCTGCGCGAGGGCAAGGAGATCGACCACGGCCTGGGCTTCGTCGGGCCCAACCTGTTCGTCGACCAGCACTTCCTCAAGCGCGGCCGCTTCGGCCGCATGATCCCGCTGATGCTGGCCAAGGGCTACAAGCTGGGCCTGGGCATCGAGGAGAACTCGGCGGCCATCGTGCAAGGCGACATGGTCGAGGTGATAGGCGGCAAGGGCGCGCTGCTGGTCGACCTGAACGACGTGAAGACGGACCCCAACATCGGTGCGCTCAACGCCAGCGGCGTGCGTCTGACGTACCTCGACCGCGGCGACCGCTTCGACCTGGGATCGCGCCGAATCGAGCCCTCCGAGCGCAAGCAGCGCGGCCAGCAGCTCGACCCGAGTTCGCCGAACTACAGGCCCGAGTACACCTCCGAGCCCTACTACATCGACATGCTGGGCGACTCCACGCTGTCCAACGCGATGGGCTACCTGATCGACAGTTCGCAGAAGGAGGTGAAGGGCCTGAGCTTCGACCCCAAGGCGCCGGGCTCCGACCCGCTGGGCGACCTCGGGTTTTCCTTCAGGCTCTACAAGGGCCAGGACAGCATTGGCTGGTACTCTGACGAGTCCGGCGGCGAGGAGTATTCCGTCGCCAACCTGTACCTGGACATAGCGCCGGTGCGCATCAGCCGCCCGCTCTACCAGCCGTGGGCCGCGCGCTGAGCGCAGCCCCGCTGTCCCGGCATCCCCACGAACCGACTGGAGGCCTCCCGCCATGATCCGCCGTCGCCCCTTCGCCTTGCTTGCCGCCGTGCTGGCCGCCGGCGTTTCGCTCGTCACCGCCACCGGCGCCTCGGCGCAGGCGCCGGACTGGAAGAAGGTCCGCATCGCCGTCGAGGGGGCCTACCCTCCGTTCTCCGAGGTCGGCACCGACGGCAAGATCAAGGGCTTCGACATCGACATCGCGAACGCGCTGTGTGCCGAGATGAAGGCCGAGTGCACGCTCGTGCCGCAGGAGTGGGACGGCATGATCCCGGCGCTGCAGGCCCGCAAGTTCGATGCGATCGTGGCCCAGATGTCGATCACCGAGGAGCGGCAGAAGTCGGTCCTGTTCACCGACAAATACTCCAACACCCCGGCCTGGCTGGTCGCGAAGACGGGCACGCCCGCGGATCAATCCGCCGCCGCGTGGAAGGGCAAGAAGATCGGCGTGCAGCGCACGACGACGCACGACCGCTACGCCACCCAGCACTTCAAGGACAGCGAGATCGTCCGCTACGCCAAGCAGGACGAGGTCTTCCTCGACCTGGCCGCCGGCCGCATCGACGCGGTGTTGTGCGATTCCGTCGCCGCCGACCTCGGCTTCATGAAGACGCCGTCCGGCAAGAACTTCTCGCGCGTCGGCCCGCCGATCGACGACCCGAAGATCTTCGGCATCGGGGCCGGCATCGCGGTGCGCAAGTCCGACACCGCCCTGGCCCAGAAGCTCAACGCCGCCATCAAGGCGATCCGCGCCAACGGCACCTACAAGAAGATCCAGGACAAGTACTTCACCTTCGACATCTACGGATCCTGATGCTGCATGGATACGGCGCCAGCCTGCTGGAAGGCTCGCTGCTGACGCTGGCGGTGGCCTTCTCCTCGCTGGCGATCGCGCTGGTGCTCGGGCTGTTCGGGGCCATCGCCAAGCTCTCGCGCGTGAGGCCGCTGCGTTGGGTGGCCCAGGTCTACACCACGCTCATCCGCGGCGTGCCCGACCTGGTCATGATGCTGATGATCTTCTACGGCGGCCAGGTGCTGGTGAACAAGCTGGGCGAGCGCTTCGGCTGGGACTACCTGGACATCGACCCCTTCGTCGCCGGCGTGCTCACGATCGGCTTCATCTTCGGCGCCTACATCACCGAGGTCCTGCGCGGCGCCTTCCTCGCCGTGCCGGCGGGCCAGAAGGAGGCGGCGCTGGCCTTCGGCATGACGCCACTGCAGGTGCTGGTGCGCGTCGTCGGCCCGCAGATGCTTCGCCACGCTCTGCCCGGGCTTTCGAACAACTGGCTGGTGATGGTCAAGAGCACGGCCATCGTCTCGGTGATCGGGCTGTCGGACCTGATGAACCGAGCCGGGCAGGCGGCCGGCGCCACGCGCGAGCCCTTCATGTTCTACCTCGCCGCGGCCGGCATGTACCTGCTGTTCACCTCCGTCTCCGAGTGGGGCTTCGCCGCGCTGCAGCGGCGGCTCGCGATCGGCGTGAAGCAGGTTGCTGTCTGAGCACCCCCCAAGAGATGGATCTCGAAGTCATCCTCGACAGCCTGCCGCTTTACGGCCACGGCGCCCTGGTGACCCTGGCGCTGCTGGTGCTGTCGCTCGCGATCGGGCTCGCCCTCGCGCTGCCCCTGGCCATGCTGCGCAGCCTGCCTTCGCCCTGGGCCTGGCGGCCGGTGTGGCTGTTCACCTACGTGATGCGCGGCACGCCGCTGCTGGTGCAGATCTTCCTGCTGTACTACGGGCTCGCGCAGTTCGAGGCGGTGCGCGAGAGCCCACTGTGGCCGCTGCTGCGCTCGGCCTGGTTCTGCGCGGTGGCCGCCTTCGTGCTCAACACCGGCGCCTACACCACCGAGATCCTGTTCGGCGCGATGCGGGCCGTGCCGGCGGGCGAGGTCGAGGCGGCCAAGTCGCTCGGCATGCCGCGCCTGACCATCTTCCGCCGCATCGTGCTGCCGTCTGCATTCCGCCGCGCGTTGCCGGCGTATGGCAACGAGGTCGTGCTGATGCTGCATGCCACTTCGCTGGCGAGCACCGTCACCCTCTTCGACCTGACCGGCGCGGCGCGCGAGGTGAACTCGCGCTTCTACATGCCCTTCGAGGCCTTCATCACCGCGGGCGTCTGCTACCTGTTGCTGACCTTCGTGCTGGTGGCGCTGTTCCGCGCCGCCGAGCGCCGCTGGCTGGCGCCGTTGACCGCCCGCAGCTGACCTTCCTGATCCGCCATGCGCACCGAACACCATCCCCTGATCCCGGCAGCGCCGGGCGCCCAGCTGGAGCTCGTCAGCCTGCACCACGGCACGCCGGGCGCCGGGCCCAAGGTCCTCATCCAGGCTTCGTTGCATGCCGACGAGGTGCCCGGCATGCTGGTTGCGCATCACCTGCGCCAGCGCCTGGCCGCGCTGGATGCCGAAGGCCGGGTGACCGGCGAGGTGGTGCTGGTCCCGGCGGCCAACCCGATCGGCCTGAACCAGTGGATGCTGCGAGCCCCCCAGGGGCGCTTCGAGTGGTCCAGCGGCGAGAACTTCAACCGCCAGTTCGCCGACCTGACCCCCGTTGTGCTCGACCGCGTCGGCGATCGGCTCGGCGCGGATGCCGCGGCCAACGTCTTGCTGGTGCGTGGGGCCTTGCGTGACGCGGTGGCCGCACTGCCCGCCGCCACGCCGCTGGAGCAATTGCGCCGCACGCTGCTGGGCCTCGCGATCGATGCCGACACCGTCCTCGACCTGCACTGCGACGGCGAAGCGCTCTTGCACCTGTACACGACCAACGCCACCTGGGCGCCGCACGGCGAGTTGCTGGCGCGCAGCATCGGCGCCGAGGTCGCGCTGCTGGCCGGCCGCTCGGGTGGCGACCCCTTCGACGAGGCCTGCTCGATGGTCTGGGCGGACCTGGCCGAGCGCCTCGGCCCCCAGCGGCCGCTTCCCCCATCGTGCATGGCCGCGACCATCGAGCTGCGCGGCGAGCACGATGTCGACCACGCCCTGGCCGCCCGCGATGCCGAGGCGATCATGAACTACCTGCACCACCGCGGCGCGGTGCGCCTCGATGCGGCGCCGGCGCTGCCCGCCACCTGCTGCGAGCCCACGCCGCTCGCCGGCTCGATGCCCATGCATGCGCCGCACGGCGGCGTGCTCGTCTTCCTGCGCGAGGTGGGCGAGCGGGTGAAGAAAGGCGACCGCCTGGCCGAGGTGATCGACCCCATCAGCGGCGTGGCGACGCCCATCGTCGCGCCGGTCGACGGCCTGTTCTTCGCCCGCGAATGCAAGCGCTTCGCGGTGGCCGGCATGAACATCGGCAAGGTGGCGGGGCGCGAGGCGCTGCGCACCGGCTCGTTGCTGTCCGCATGAGGCGCGCATGACGCATCCGACCGCCCACGTCGGCCTCGTCGTCGACAACCTTCACAAGCGCTTCGGCGATCGCGAGGTGTTGCGCGGCGTGACGCTCGCAGCGCGGCCCGGCGACGTGGTCGCCATCATCGGCGCGAGCGGCTCGGGCAAGAGCACGCTGCTGCGCTGCCTGAACCTGCTGGAGCAGCCGCACGAGGGTACCCTGAAGCTGGGGCCCGAGACGCTGGCCCTCAAGCGTGACCGCGACGGCAGCCTGATGGCCGCCGACGCGGCGCAGCTTCGCCATTGGCGTTCGCGCCTGGCCTTCGTCTTCCAGAGCTTCAACCTCTGGCAGCACCGCACGGCGATCGAGAACGTGACCGAGGCGCCCATCCACGTGCTGGGCCAGAAGCCCGAGGCGGCCCGCGAAAGGGCGCGCGAGCTGCTGGCGCGCGTCGGCCTCTCGCACCGCGAGAACAACTACCCGGCGCAGCTTTCCGGTGGCGAGCAGCAGCGGGTCGCCATCGCGCGTGCGCTGGCCGTCGATCCCGAGGTCATGCTGTTCGACGAGCCCACCTCGGCGCTGGACCCCGAGCTGGTGGGCGAGGTGCTGCGCGTGATGCGCGGCCTGGCCGCCGAGGGGCGCACCATGCTGGTGGTGACGCACGAGATGGAGTTCGCCCGCGAGGTGGCAGGCCACGCCATCTTCCTGCACAAGGGCCTGATCGAGGAGCAGGGCCCGCCGAAGGAGGTGCTGGTGCGGCCGCAGAGCGAGCGCCTCAGGCAGTTTCTCTCGGGCGGCCTGAAGTAGCGCGAGGCCCTTCATGCGGCACATCGTCATCGCCCTCCTGGCCCTGCCGGCGTGGGTGCATGCGGCCGACGCGCCGCGGCGCAATGTCTTCGACGACCCCTTCGTCCAGCTGACCAGCGCCCTGCTCGCCTGCCCCGTGCCGCCAGGCCCGCTGCTGACCGAGGCCGAGGCGAGGGCCCAGGCCCACGGCCGCATCGAGCGCGGCACCAGCTGCTACCGGGCCGGCCGCTGCCGCCTGCCCAACAGCTACCTGTATGACCAGGAAATCATGCCCCGCGTGCAGAAGGCGGTCGATGCCGACGGCCGCTTCGATCGCACGACCAGCGTCTGGGCCACCGGCCAGCGGCGCTGGATCTGGCTGCAGGGCTGCGTGAGCGACAAGGGCGAGGCCCAGGCGCTCGAGGCGCTGGTACGGAGCATCGACGACGTCGAAGGGGTCGTGAACGAACTGGTCGTGCAGCCTGCACGTTGAGCCCGCGGCCGCGGGTGCTAAGGTGCCCGCATGCGACCGGCCCGAAGACTCTTCCTCCTGGCGGCCGCCTTCGCGGGGGTGGCGCGGGCGGCAACGCCCCTCGCCAGCTTCAGCCTCCAATGGCGCGTGGTTCCCTGGCCCCCGGTGCCGGTGGCCTCCACCGCGCCGGGCTCGATCACGGTGTCCAGCTCACGAGGGGCCACCTCGACCGGTGCCGTGACGACGCACACCGCGGTGGCCGAGCCAGCGCCGCAGCGCCTTCTCCTGCGCAACGGCGGCCAGGCCCGCATCGCCCAGCTTCGCGACGCTTCCAACGATCCGCCGGACTTCGTCTGGACGCCGCTGGGCCAGGGCGTCGCGAGCGCACGCCGCCGTCGCGCCCGGCATGAATCGCTGTGGGTGCAGGTGCAATGGCCCGGCGGCAACGCGCCCGCCACGCTGGCTTACCGCTTCGAGCAGCCGCTGTCGGACCCGGGCCGCGCGGACGCTGCGCAGCAGCTCGACGGCGAGCTCGCCATCCCTCTCGACCAGTGGGTTTCCGTCGGCCACTGGACCGCGCCGGACGGCTTGGGCCAGTCGCTCGAGATGCGCCTCAGCCGCCTACCGTGAACAACGGCGTCGGGGCGCGCGCAGCGCCGCCCCTTTCATGGGCGTGCGCGGATCCGGCTCTGCCGGTCCGCTGCGCGAGCCCCCTTGGGGGGCAGCCCCCGGAAGGAAGCGTGGGGGCCTTCATTTCGGCCACAGGGCCCACGCCCGCAGCGGCTGCTTCATCCGGCCCGCCTGCGCCTCCGCCTCGTCGCCCCAGCCCCAGAAGTAGTCGGCCCGCACCGCGCCGACGATCGCGCTGCCGGTGTCCTGCGCCAGCACCAGCCGCTGCAGCGGCCGGGTGGACAGCGGCTCGGTGGAATCGAGCCACACCGGCGTCCCGTAGGGCACGGCCAGCGGATCGACGGCGATCGACCGGCCCGGCGTCAGCGGCACCCCCTGGGCGCCCCTGGGCCCGAGCGCCGGGTCGGGCAGCGGCTCCTCGCGGAAGAAGACCGTGCGCGGGTTCTGCCACAGGACCTCGTTGATCCGCTTCGGGTTGCGCCGGGCCCAGTCCTTGATCGCCGGCCAGCTCGCCTCGCCCGGTGCCAGCTCGCCCTGGTCGATCAGCCAGCGGCCGACCGAGCGGTAGGGCTGGTCGTTGTGGCCGGCGAAGGCGATGCGCACCAGCTTGGCGCTGCCGTCGGCCTCGGTGATGCGCAACCTGCCGGAGCCCTGGATCTGCAGCAGCAGCGCGTCCATCGGGTCCTCGACCCAGGCGATCTCGCGGCCCTTCAGCCCGGCCTGCGCGGCCGGCAGCGTGTCCAGCTCCTGCCGCGTCCAGTAGGGCTTGCGCTGCGCCAGGTCGGCGGGCGGCCCGTACAGCGGCACCCGCCGCGCCTTCGTCAGCTTGCGGCTGGCCTCGACCAGGGGCTCGAAGTAGCCGGTCATCAGGCCGGCAGGATCGCCTTCGAGCGACTCCAGACGGTAGACCTTGAAGCGCTGCTCGATCCATTGCCGCGCCTGCGCGTCGTCGGCGGGGAAGAACTGGCGCGCCTGGGCGCAGACCCCGGCCCACGGCACGGCCAAGGCCCCGGGACTCGCGCAGCTCAGCCGCAGCGCCGGCCAGGCTTGCGCGACTCGGTCCTGGCCCCAGCCGGGCAGCTCCTCGAAGCCGGCCGGCACCCAGCGCGCATGGGCACGGTCCAGCGTACCGGGAGGTGCCGGCACCGGTGCGCTCGCCGGGATGCCGGGCGCGGCGGGTGCGCCGACGCCGCGCTCCTCGACCGGCACCGGGGCCTGGCGCTGCAGGATCGAGCAGGCCGCCAGCAGGCCCGCGGCCAGCAGCGGCGCGAACGCGCGAGACAATCGCCGATGGGCGCCGGCAGGGCGCGAGGCAAGGCTCATGGGCTGGTTGATCTTCGAGGCGCTCGCCGCGGCGGGCGTGCTGGTGTTCATGGTGTGGTGGACGATGTTCTCGGGGCGCCGCGGCGGCGAGCCGCCGCCGCCGCAAGAACCGGCCGACCAGCCACGGCGGGACGACGAGGCGCGCTGACTCACGCCGGCGCCACCCGCTCTTCGCGCGGCGGAACGAAGAAGCTCGCCGGCCTTTCACGCAGGCGGCGGCGCAGCGCCGCATACAGGCGCCCCCGCTCGCGAACGCGCAGCCCGCGCGAGGCGAGCGCCACGCGGAAGGCGAGGGTGAAGCTCACGCCGAGGTTCAGCAGGCCCACGACCGGGATCGAGGCCAGGCACCACCAGAAGTCCGGATCCGAGAACAATGCCGGCCCCATCGCGCCCACCGCCGCCGCCAGTTGCCCCATCGACAGCGTCACGTGGCGCACCTCCAGCGGCAGGCCGAAGAAGGCACCGATGGCCGGCACCAGGCCCAGCATGAAGCCGAGTGACACGTTGGCCGCCAGGCCCGAGACGTTGCGGCGCCACCAGGCCGCCCAGCGCTCGGCCCGCTTTGGCCCCAGCGCGTCGCGCAGGCGGGGATTCCAGGCGATTGCGCTGTCGAGCCGGTGGAAGACGAACCAGTTCTCCACCCAGCCCGCGATCAGGCTGGAGGCGAAGAGCAGCACGCCGGTGAAGGCGGCGTAGAGCGGCGTCGGGCCGAGCAGGCGCAGCGTCTCCAACACATGCTCCGCCGAGTGAGTGCCGACCATCGGCGCACCGGCGGCCGCCCATGCCAGCCCCTGGCCCAGCAGCACCACCGGCACCACCAGCGCGAGGTTGCCGATGATGCCGGCGACCTGCGAGCGCAGCAGGTGCGCGACCTCGTCGACGAAGCCTTCCACCGCCTCGTCGCTGGCCGAGACGCCCTCGAGCCTGGCGGCCATGGCGGGCGCGGTCATCGCCGGCTGCTTGGTCGCGACCGTCCAATGCGCCAGGTAGATGAGCGCGAAGCTGATCGCGTAGTTCAGGCCCGCGGCAAAGCCACCCCAGAAGGCCGAGAGCGCGAGCGCGGCCAGCCCGAACTTCAGCAGCGTCGTCACGCCGATGACGGCGCCGCCGCCGGCCGCCTGCGCGAGCATCGCGCGGTACTCGGCCCGGGTGCGGGTGATGTAGTGCTCGCCGGTCTCGGCGCTGCGCTCGGTGACTTTGCGCGCCAGCAGGGCGTAGTGGCGGCGGTAGAGGGCGGCCAGCGAGCGCCGGCGCTCGCCGCAGCGGGCCAGCTCTTCGAGCAGGTGGCGCAACTCCGCGATGCCGGCCAGCCAATCTCCGGCGTCCGCGCCGGCCGCCAGGTCGCTCACCAGGCAGGCCAGCAGCGTCTCTATCCGCTCGCCGCGTTCTTTCAGCTGCTCGACCTGGAAGACCAGGTCAACCGACACGCCGTACTCGTCCAGGTGGCCACGCACGCTGGCGGCCGCCTCGCGGCAGGCGTCGAGCACCGCGCGCAGGTAGCTCGCCTGGCGCAGGCGTGCTGCGGCGTCGTCGCCTTCGAGGTGGCCGGCGCGCAGGGCCTCGGCGGCCTGCACGACCTGGTGGAAGGGCCGGCCGGCCAGCAGCGCCTCGTCCATGCGCTGGCGCATCGGGCCGGAAAGGCCGGCCGCGCGGATCTGGCTGGCCAGCAGCTGGATCGACTCGACCATCGGCGCGCGCCAGGGCTCGCTGCCCGGCGCCGCGTCCGGCGGCGTGACGAGGGCGAGCAGCCGGGCGATGGTCGAGTCATCGATGGCCGCGATCCAGTCCGCATCGTCGGCGCCGCTGAACAGCTGCGGAAACAGCGCGCCGAGGTCGTCGGTCTGCGGCGTGGCCGGCAGCCAGCCGAGGCGCACCCGTTCAGCCAGCTCGCTCAGGAAACCCTGGCGCGGCGCGAAGCCGAAGTCGGCCAGCAGGCCGGTCGAATCGAGTCGCCCGAAGATCGCTTGCCACAGCGCGCCGACGCGCTCGCGGTGCTCGGGGTGGCGCTCGACCACGTCGATGAAAAGCCGCAGGCGGCGGACCGGCCATGGGGTGCCCGGGCTCGCCGCCTCGGCATCGGCGCCATCGGCCGGCCCCGGCGAGCGAAGCCATTGCAGAAAGCGCACCAGCCACAGGTGCTGCTCGGCGGCGGGCGCGCGAGGATCGGCCGCGTTCAGGAGTGCGGTCAGGTCCCAGCGCGCAGGGGCGCGGCCGGCCATCAGTGCAGGGCCTGCGCCTGGGAAAGCTCGAAGGGCGGCACCGAGGTCTCGAACCAGTGCGCGTCCTCGGTGATGCAGAAGAAGGTGCCTTCCATGCGGCCGCGCGGCGTGGCGATCTGGGCCCAGCTGGTGTACTCGAACTGCTCGCCCGGGCGCAGCAGGGGCTGGTGGCCCACGACGGCCAGGCCGCGCACCTGCTCGACCTTGCCGGCACCGTCGGTGATGATCCAGTGCCGCGCGACCAGCTGGCCGGTGACGGGCCCGGTATTGCGGATCGTGATGGTGTAGGCGAAGGCGTACACGTCGTCGGCGGCCGAGGAGCGCTCGGGCAGGTATTGCGTGACCACCGTGACGGTGAACTGCGGCTTGCTCATGCGGCCATTCTAGAAAGCCGCGGCAGCCGATACCCCGGTCCGTAAAATGCGACCCTTTCGCCGTCGCCACGCGCCACCGCCCGGCGCCACACCATGAGCCGCACCTACCGCATCGCCCCCAGCATTCTTTCGGCCGATTTCGCGCGCCTGGGCGAGGAGGTGCGCAACGTGCTCGCTGCCGGCGCCGACTGGATCCACTTCGACGTGATGGACAACCACTACGTGCCGAACCTCACCTTCGGCCCGATGGTCTGCCAGGCGCTGAAGCCGCACTCCGTGAGGCCCGACGGCACGAAGGCGCCGATCGACGTGCACCTGATGGTCGAGCCGGTGGACGCGCTGGCCCAGGCCTTCGCCAAGGCCGGTGCCGACCTGGTGAGCTTCCACCCCGATGCCAGCACGCATGTCGACCGGACGCTGCAGCTGATCAAGGCCGAGGGCGCGCAGGCGGGCCTGGTGTTCAACCCGGCCGAACCGGTGGACGTTCTCGAGTGGGTGATCGACAAGGTCGACCTGGTGCTCATCATGAGCGTCAACCCCGGCTTCGGCGGCCAGAGCTTCATCGACAGCGCGCTGCGCAAGACCGAGAAGGTGCGCCGGATCATCGAGGCGAGCGGGCGCGACATCCGGCTGGAGGTCGACGGCGGCATCAAGGCCGACAACATCCGCCGCGTGGCCGATGCGGGGGCCGACACCTTCGTGGCCGGCAG
>CAMLGG010000024.1 GCA_946479475.1 uncultured Ideonella sp.
GATCGTCGCGCAGCTTGTGCCAGGCACCCGACAGCGTCATGATGCCGTTGATCATCCCGCCCCAGCTCGGGGCCAGCAGGATCAGCGAGAACACCATGCCGACCGACTGCGTCCAGTCCGGCAGTGCGGTGTAGTGCAGGTGGTGCGGACCCGCCCACATGTAGGTGAAGATCAGGGCCCAGAAGTGCACGATCGACAGGCGATACGAGTACACCGGGCGCTCGGCCTGCTTCGGGATGTAGTAGTACATGATCCCGAGGAAGCCGGCCGTGAGGAAGAAGCCCACCGCGTTGTGGCCGTACCACCACTGGACCATCGCGTCCTGCACGCCGGCGTAGGCCGAGTAGCTCTTGGTCAGGCTGACCGGGATCTCGGCCGAGTTGACGATGTGCAGCAGGGCCACGGCGATGATGAAGGCACCGAAGAACCAGTTGGCCACGTAGATGTGCCTGACCTTGCGCGTGCCCACCGTGCCGAAGAACACGATGGCGTAGGCCACCCAGACGACGGCGATCAGCAGGTCGATCGGCCACTCGAGCTCGGCGTACTCCTTGCCGGTGGTCATTCCCAGCGGCAGGGTGATCACGGCGAGCACGATGACCAGGTTCCAGCCGAGGAAGGTGAACATCGCCAGCTTGGGCAGGAACAGCGTGGTCTGGCAGGTGCGCTGGACCACGTGGTAGCTGGTGGCGAAGAGCACGCTGCCGCCGAAGGCGAAGATCACCGCGTTGGTGTGCAGGGGCCGCAGGCGACCGTAGCTCAGGTAGGGGATGCCGAGGTTGAGTTCGGGCCAGGCGAGCTGCGCGGCGATGATCACGCCGACCAGCATGCCGACGATGCCGTAGATCACCGCAGCGAGCGCGAAGCCGCGTACCACGGTGTCGTTGTAGGCCGGCCTGGCCTGTGGGGAAGCGATTGCCATCAAGGGACTCCTCATGCCTGCCTCTTTGCAGGCTTGCCGGTCATTCTTCGGCAGTCCCCGTCGCGGCTACTTGATCGGTATCAACCGGTCTCGCCCTCGTCGAGAATGCGCTCGCCTTCGCGTTGCAGATCGTCGAATTGACCTCGGTGAAGGGCCCATCCGAACAGGCCGATGATGGCCAGCACGAGCACGGCAGACAGCGGGATGAGGAGGTACAGGATGTCCATGGATTCGCTCGGGCGTCAGATCCGCGCAAGGCGCAGGGAGTTGCCCACCACCAGCAGCGAGCTGCAGGCCATGCCGAGGCCGGCGGCCCAGGGGGGCAACCAGCCGGCGAGCGCCAGCGGCACGCAACAGAGGTTGTAGACGGCCGCCCACGCGAGGTTCTGCCGCATCACGCGGCCCATGCGCACGGACAGCCTTCGCGCGGCCACCAGGTCGCCCAGCCGGTTCGAGACGATCACCGCATCGGCGTGCAGCCGGGCCACCATCGCGCCCCGGCCCATGGCCAGGGAGACGTCGGCCTGGGCGAGCACCGGCGCGTCGTTGACGCCATCGCCCACCATGCCGACGCGCTCGCCGGCTGCCTGTGCCTGGGCGACGGCGGCGAGCTTGCTTTCGGGCGTGGCACCGGCGCGGACGTCGCTGATGCCCAGGCGGGCTGCCAGGCGCTCCGCGCGGCGCGGCTGGTCGCCCGAAAGCAAGGTCAGCGCGACGCCTTCCCTGGCCAGCGCATTCACCGCCTCGGCGGCGTCGGCGCGCAGCCTTTCGTCGAAATCGAATCGCAGGATGAGCTCGGCGCCCTCCGCCGCGAACCACACGCAAGGCAGCTCGCCGGATGGCGTGGCGCTGCCCGCGTCGGGACGCACCCAGGCCCAGCTGCCCAATCGCCACGCGCGGCCCTGGCCATCGCGCGCCTCCAAGCCCTGGCCGGCGATCTCGTGCACCTGCCTCCACTGCACCGAGGCGCTCGAAGGGGCGTGAGCCGCTGCCAGCGCCCTCGCCAGCGGATGCCCGGAGCTTCCGGCCAGCAGGATCGCGGCAGCCACCTGGCTAGGGGGCGCCACGTCGGCGACGGGATGGCCGTTCGAATCGACCAGCTGCGTCCCCACCCAGCTGGCCTGGTCCTCGGTCAAGGTGCCGGTCTTGTCGATGAACAGGCGCCGCATGCCGGCCAGCACTTCGAGCGCATCGAGCCGCTGGAGCATCACGCCGCGGCGGGCGAGGGCGCCGGCCGCGGCGACCATGGCCGAAGGCACGGCCAGCGAAAGCGCGCAGGGGCAGGTCACGATCAGCACCGCCACCGCCACCCCGATGGCGCGGGACGGATCGACCCAGGACCAGCCCAGGCCGGCGGCCAGGGAGAGCAGCAGGACGACCCACAGGAACGGCCCCGCCCAGGCATCCGCCCGCCGCACCAGGGCCGGCCGCTGGGTCAGCGCCTGGCGCATGAGGCTGACGATGGAGCCGTGGCGCGTGTCCGCACCGACCCGCTCGACGAGCATCCGCACCGGCACGCCGAGGTTCACGCTGCCGCCGACGACCTCGTCGCCCGCTTGCCGCGACACCGGCAGCGACTCGCCGGTCAGCAGGCTCTCGTCGACCTGGGTGGTGCCGACCTCCAGCCGGCCATCGGCCGGGAAGCTCGCACCCAAGGGCACCAGGACCCGGTCGCCGGGACGCAGGCGATGCAGGCTCACCGTCTCGACGACGCCCTCGGCCAGCAGCCGCTGAGCAGTCTCGGGCAACGCGGCCAGGGCGGACTCGAGGCTTTCCGCCGCGCGGTGGCGCGCCGACATCTCGAGGAACCGGGCACCCAGCAGGAAGCTGACGAACATCGACAGCGAGTCGAAGTAGACCTCCTGCCCGAACACGCCGCCCGGATCGAAGGTGGCGCCGCTGCTGGCCACGAAGCTGACCGCGATGCCGAGCGCCACCGGCACGTCCATGCCCATGCGCCGCTGGCGCAGAGCCCGCCACGCGCCCTGGAAGAATGGGCCGGCGGAGAACAGCAGGACCGGCATGCTGAGCAGCCAGCTGCCCCAGTTCAACAACTGCCGCAGGTCGGGCGCCAGCTCATTGCCGTGGGCCACGTAGCTGGGCGTCGCGAACATCATGATCTGCATGGCGCAGAAACTGGCGACGAACAGCCGCCACAGGGCGACGCGCCGCTCGCGCTGGCGCAGTTCCCGGGCCGGCGCCGCAGCATCCGGCGCCGCCTCGTAGCCGGCCCCCTGGATGGCCCGGACCAGCGCAGAAAGCCGGGTCAGCGCCGGATCCCAGCGTACCTGCGCCCGCTGACCCGCGGCACTCACCTCGGCGCGCTCGACGCCGGGCACGCCGGCCAGGGCGGCCTCGATGATCCCGGCGCAGGCGGCGCAGTGCATCCCGCCCAGCACCAGGCTGGTCTCGGCGACCCGGCGGCCTCCGGGCGCCGTCTCCCAGCGGGTGCTGGCCTGCTGCTCGACCGGGTCGTCGAGCACCGCCAGGTCGTCAGGAGAGGCGACGGCGGTCAGGGTCATGGGCGGCGGTCGTTCGTGGGCGTGGGTGGACGCAGCCGTGTCGGCGAAAGCCGCCCGTCTGCGTTCGATAATCTATCGACCGCCCACCCGCCTCGACATGACATTGATCAAGCCACGCCACCTCCGCCCCGCCCTGTCGCTCGTCATCGCAGCCCTGGCAGCCGCCGCCTCGGCCCAGGGCACGGGCGAGCCGCAGCAACTGCCCACGGTGACCCTGCACGCCGGCATGCACAACATCCAGGCCCAGGTGGCCAAGACGCCCGACCAGCGGCAGATCGGCCTCATGTACCGCAAGCAGATGGCCGGCCACGAGGGCATGATCTTCGTCTTCGAGGCGCCCGCCACCCAGTGCTTCTGGATGCGCAACACGCTGATCCCCCTGTCGGCTGCCTTCGTGGCCGACGACGGCAGCATCGTGAACATCGAGGACATGAAGCCCCTGTCGGATGAATCGCACTGCTCGAAGAAGCCGGTGCGCTACGTCCTCGAGATGAACCAGGGCTGGTTCGCCAAGGTCGGCCTCAAGGCCGGCGACAAGCTGGCCGGCCCCCTCTTCAAGTGAGGCTGCGGCCGGTCAGGCGGCCAGCGTGATGGTGAAGCGCAGCCCCTGAACCTCGGGCCGCGTGGCCGCCTCGATGCGGCCGCCCAGGCGCTGGACGACCTCCCGCGCGATGGTCAGGCCCAGGCCGGTGCCACCGTCGTTGCGCAAGTCGGCGCGTTCGCCGCGCCAGAAGGGCTCGAACAGCTGCGCCAGGTGCTCTGCGGGAACGCCTGGGCCGTCGTCCTCGACGATGACCTCCGCCCCGCCCTCGCCTCTGGGTGCCACCCGCAGCATCACGTGGGGGCCGCCATAGCGCAGGGCGTTGTCGAGCAGGTTGTTGACGACCTCGCCCAGCCACAGGGGATGGGCGCGGGCGGGCACCGCGGCGTCCGGTGCCTCGAGCACCAGGCTGCGCCCCTCGCGCAGGGCGCGCAGCACCAGCGGCTCGGCCGACTCGCGCAGCAGGGGCACGATGTCGAGCGTCTCGTGCTCGGCATCGATGGACAGCGCGGTCTCCGAACGGGCCAGGCTGAGCAGCTGTCCGATCAGGCGCGACATGCGGTCCGTCGACCGTTCCAGCTGTGCCACCAAGGGCCGCCAGGCCGCTTCCTCCTGCGGATGGGTGGCCAGTTCCTCGGCCAGGTTCTGCGCCAGCACGCGGATGCCGGCGACCGGGGTCCGCAGCTGGTGGGCGGCGTCGGCGACGAACCTTCGCTGCAGCTGGATGGACTGCTCCACGTCGGCCAGCAGGCTGTTGATGCGCTCGATCAGCGGCACCGCCTCGCGGGGCACCTGCTGCAGCGGCAGGGGTCGCCAGTCCTGGCTGTCGCGCAGGGCCACCTCGGTGGCCACGTCGCGCAGCGGCTGCAGGCCGCGGCGGATGCCCCAGCCGATCATCCCGAAGGTCAGCGAGCCCAGGGCGAGAGCCGGCAGGACGATGGAAAGCTGCAGGTCGCGCATCAGCACGTCTCGCTTGTTCTTGGTCTGCACGACGATCACCGAGACCGAGCGGTCCAGCATCGGCGAGCTGAGCGAGAAGATCGCCCCGCGAACCGGCTCGCCGTCGAACTCGCCGTCGAACAGGCGAGGCTGGGCGAAACTGGCCCTTCGCAACTTGGCCGCCGGGACCGGCACGTGGGAGTCGCCCGCCAGTGCGTTGCCTTCGCTGTCGACCATCGCGTAGCCGTTGCGGTCGTCGCGGTCCCAGGTGACCAGTTCCATCGCCTGGCGAGAGAGATCGAGCAGCGGCCCGCGGTCGGACCAGGTCACCTTGGCGGCCAGGGCGCTCACCTCGTCCTGCAGGCCGCGGTCGAAGGCCTGGTTGGCGCTCGACCGGGCCAGCCAGTAGGCGCCGATCACTGCGGCCAGCAGGCCCAGGCCCCAGCTCCACAGCAGCGGCCTGAGCAGCGCTCGCCGGACGCTCGGCCCGGCGACGGGCATCTCACCCGCCGGCGGGCTCATCGCCGTGGGCCGACGCGGCCTCCATCAGGTAGCCGAAGCCCCGCACCGTCCGGATCACGATGCCGAGCGCGGCGAAGCGCTTGCGCAGCCGGTGCACGTAGACCTCGACCGAGTTCTCGCTGAAGTCCGCCTCCCAGCTCGACATGCGGGCGACGATGGAATCCTTGGGGACGACGCGGCCCGCCTTCTGCATGAGCAACTCGGTCAGCGCCAGTTCGCGCGGGCTGAGGGCGATCCGTTGCCCCTGGTGCGTGAGCTCGCGATGCGAAAGGTCGAGCTTCAGCTCGCCGCACTGCAGGACTTCGTCTATGCGGCCTTGCGCGCGTCGCTTGAGGGCGCGCACGCGGGCGAGCAACTCCGGCAGGTCGAAGGGCTTGACCAGGTAGTCGTCGGCTCCGGCGTCCAGGCCCTGCACACGGTCGGAGAGCTCGTCGCGCGCCGTCAAAAGCAGCACGGGCATGCGGATGCCCTTGGCGCGCCAGTGGCGCAGCACCTCCATGCCATCGCGCCGGGGCAGGCCGAGGTCGAGGATGCCCAGGTCGTACCGGCCCATGACGCCCTCGGTCATGGCCTGCTCGCCGTCGTGGAGCACGTCGACCTGCCAGCCCTCACGGCCCAGGCCTCTCGCCACGCCCAGGCTGAGCGCGGGGTCGTCTTCCACCAGCAGGATGCGCATGGCTGGCGAGGGTAGCAAAAAGAAAAGCCGGCACGGGGCCGGCTTTCCAGAGGGTCGGGAAGATCAGGCGAAGTTCTTCTCGGCGAAGGACCAGTTCACGAGCGAGTTCAGGAAGGTCTCGACGAACTTCGGGCGCAGGTTGCGGTAGTCGATGTAGTAGGCGTGCTCCCACACGTCGATCGTCAGCAGGGCCTTGTCGCCGGTGGTCAGGGGCGTACCGGCAGCGCCCATGTTGACGATGTCGACCGAGCCGTCGGCCTTCTTCACCAGCCAGGTCCAGCCCGAGCCGAAGTTGCCCACGGCGCTCTTGGCGAAGGCTTCCTTGAAGGCGGCGTAGGAGCCCCACTTGGCATTGATGGCCTGCGCCAGGGCGCCCGACGGCTCGCCGCCGCCGCCCTTCTTCAGGCAGTTCCAGAAGAAGGTGTGGTTCCAGATCTGCGCGGCGTTGTTGTAGATGCCGCCGCTGGACTTCTTGACGATCTCCTCCAGGGGGAGCGACTCGAACTCGGTGCCCTTCTGCAGGTTGTTCAGGTTCACGACGTAGGCGTTGTGGTGCTTGCCGTGGTGGTATTCCAGCGTCTCGCGGCTCATGTGCGGAGCCAGGTCGTCGAGGCCGAACGGCAGCGGCGGCAGGGTGTGTTCCATGCTTGTTCCTTTCGTTTCGTTGGGCTTGCGGCGCGCCCAGGGGCGCCGCTCAGAAGGGGAGCGCGGGCGCATTGTAGGCAGCGCCTGCCGCCCGACACCGCGCCATGGATGATCAGTCGGCGGGCGGCTCTTCGGGCTGCACCAGGGTGATGCGCGCCTGCGCGCTGCCATCGGACCAGACTGCGCGGACGGCTTGCCCGACCTGCAGCCCGCGGGACGAGACGATGGCCTGGCCCTGCTCGGATTCGACCCACGCATAACCCCGCGCCAGGACGCCGCGCGGGTCGAGGGCCGAGAGCCGATGGGCGCGACCTTCCAGCCGCTCCTTCTCTCTGGAGAACTGCCGATGAAAGGCATTCGCCAGGCGTTGCGAGCGGAGTTCGAGAGCCTGCTCCTGGACGTGCAGGGCTCGTCCGAGCGAGGCCCTTTGCCGTTGCGCCAGCAAGTTCAGCCGCCCCTGCTCGGCAGACAGCCGCTGGGCAGGCCTGTGCAGCCGCATGGCCAGCGTGTCGAGCCCCTGGGCGGCGCTGTCCAATCGTTGCCTCAGCCTGCGCGACAAGAGCTCTTCGCGCGCCTGGAGCGACTGCAGCAGCGCCTTGCGTTCCGGCGCGGCGAGCTCGGCCGCCGCACTCGGCGTTGCGGCGCGCAGGTCGGCCGCGAGGTCCGCCAGCGTCACGTCCGTCTCGTGGCCCACCCCGCACACGACGGGCAGCCGCGAAGCCCGCACCGCGCGCACCACGCGCTCGTCGTTGAACGACCACAGGTCTTCGAGCGAGCCTCCGCCGCGGCACAGCAGCACCAGGTCCACGTCGCGCAGTGCGTTGGCCTGCGCCAGGGCGCGGACGATCGCCTCCGGTGCCTGCACACCCTGCACGAGCGTGGGCACGAGGATCACGCCGACGTGCGGCGCTCGGCGCGTCAGGCAGGTCAGCACGTCGTGGATGGCCGCGCCGGTCGGCGACGTGACGACCGCGATCCTGCGCACGAAGCTCGGCAAGGGCCGCTTCCTCGCCGGATCGAACAGGCCTGCGGCCTCCAGGCGGGCCCGCAGCCGAAGGAACTCCTCGTACAGGTTGCCCGCCCCGACGCGCTGCATCGACTCGACGACCATCTGCAGTTCGCCTCGGGCCTCGTAGACCGCCAGGCGCCCGCGCAGCTCGACCTGCTGGCCGTCCTGCGGATTGAAGCCGAGCATCATGGCCGCGCGCCGGAACATCGCGCAGCGCAGGCCTGCGTTGGCGCCCGAGCCATCCTTCAGCGTGAAGTAGCAGTGGCCGCTGCCCGCCCGGCTGAAGCCGGACAACTCGCCGCGCACCGAGACGGCGGCGAAGCGAGCAGCCAGGGCGTCGGAGACGGCGAGCAGCAGGCCGGCGACTTCCCAGACCCGGGGGCCGGGCGCGGCAAGAGGATCCATGATTTCCACCGGCGCCCGGGGCGCCTAATTCTTGAGCAACCTGTCGCCAGGCCGCGCCGTTGCACGCTTTTCGAAGGTTGCGCCCGGCTTGCTCACAGCGTTGTCCACATGGACTGTGGAAAGCGCACGCCGCGAGGGCCCCTGAGCCGGCGAACGATCAGTTCATAATCGCGCGTCTTTTCGTTTCGGGCCCCGTGCCTCAGGCATCTTGCTGTCGATCATACAAGCCGCCGGCTGGCCGATCTGGCCTCTGCTCCTGTGCTCCGTGGCCGCGCTGGCCCTGATCTTCGAACGCGCCGTCGCCCTGCGCCGCGCCCGCGTGGCCCCCGGCGGCCTCGTCGAGGAAGTGCTCCAGGTCCTGCGCCAGGGCATCCCCTCGTCGGACGTGCTGGGCAAGCTGGCGGCCAACTCCACGCTGGGAGCATTGCTGGCCAGCGGCATCCGCGTGGTGGCGCAAGACCCGCGCTGCAGCGAGACCCTGCTGCGCGATGCCTTCGAGGCCGCGGGGCGCAGCGCTGCCCACCAGCTGGAGCGCTACCTGAACGCCCTGGCGACGATCGCCTCCGCCGCACCGCTGCTCGGTCTGCTCGGCACCGTGATCGGCATGATCGAGATCTTCGGTTCGCAGGCGCCGGGCGGCTCCGGCAGCAACCCCGCGCAGCTCGCGCATGGCATCTCGGTGGCCCTTTACAACACGGCCTTCGGCCTGATGATCGCCATCCCCTCGCTGATGTGCCACCGCTACTTCCGCGGCCGCGTGAACGACTACCTGCACGACATGGAGCAGGGTGCCGAGCGCGTGCTGCATCACCTGCTGCGCCTGACGTCCCGCAGCGCAGCCTGAGGCCTGCCGCACCATCCCCATGGCGATGAACTTCCGCGGCGACCGCAGCGACGAGCCGGAGATCAACCTGATCCCGTTCATCGACGTGCTGCTGGTGATCCTGATCTTCCTGATGCTGTCGACGACCTATTCGAAGTTCACCGAACTGCAGGTGAGCCTGCCCGCGGCAGACGCGGATGCTGCGCGAGATCGGCCGTCCGAGATCATCGTCGCGGTGGCGGCCGACGGCCGCTATGCGGTCGACAAGCAGCCGGTCGAGGGCCGCAGTGTCGAGCTGCTCGCGGCCGCGTTGCGTGCCGCCGCCGAACAGAGGCACGATCCCTTCCTCATCATCTCGGCCGACGCCACGGCGGCCCACCAGTCGGTCATCAACGTGCTCGACGCCGCCCGGCGCGCCGGCCTCGTGCGCATCACCTTCGCCGCGCAGAACCCGGCGCAGGCCGGCGCAGGGCCTTGACGGGCAGAGTCGCCAGCGCGCTGCAGGCGCACTGGTGGCGCCTGCGGCCCAGTGCCGCGATGAGGCTGCTGCAGCCGGTGTCGCTCGTCTACCGCGCGCTGGCCTCGTTGAACGAGGCATGGCAGCGAAGGCGTCCTCCACCCGGGCTCGGCACGCCGGTGGTCGTCGTGGGCAACCTGGTCGTCGGCGGTGCCGGCAAGACGCCCACCGTCATCGCCCTGGTCGACTGGTTGCGGCAGGAAGGCTGGAGTCCCGGCGTCGTGTCGCGCGGCTACGGCCGCCAGCAAGACGAGGAGCTGGTGCAGGTGCAACCCGACACGCCAGCTGGCCGCGCGGGCGACGAGCCGCTGCTGATCCGCCGGCGCACGGGCGCGCCGGTCGTCGTGGCGCGCGATCGGGTGGCCGCTGCGGAGGCGCTTGTCGCCGCCCATCCGGAGATCGACGTCATCGTCTCCGATGACGGTCTGCAGCACCACCGCCTTCCGCGGGACGTCGAGATCCTCCTGTTCGACGATCGCGGAGCCGGCAACGGCCTGGTCCTGCCGGCGGGGCCACTGCGCCAGCCGCTGCCCTCCGCACTGCCGCCGCAAGCATTGGCGCTCTACAACGCTGTCCGTCCAACCACGCCGCTGCCAGGCGCCTGTGTGCAGCGCACGCTGGCCGGCGCCCTGCCCCTGGAGGCTTGGTGGCGAGGCGACTCGGCAGCGCTTCGACCCTTGTCGGTTCTCGCAGGCCGCTCGCTGGTCGCCGCCGCAGGCATGGGCGCGCCGGAGCGCTTCTTCTCGATGCTGGAGCAGGCCGGGCTGACGATCGAGCGCCTCCCCCTGCCCGACCACGCGCGATTCGCTCCCCTGCCCTGGCCTGCGACCACGCCGGAGGTCGTCGTCACCGAGAAGGATGCCGTCAAGCTGGCGCCCGGGACGCTGGCCGGCACGCGCGTCTGGGTGGTGGCGCTAGACTTTGTCCTTCCGCCCGAATTCACCGCGGCACTGCGTCAGCGGCTGCCCCGCCGAACCGACGTCCCGACACCAAGATGAACATGGATCACCGCCTGATCGAGATGCTGGTCTGCCCGGTCTGCAAAGGCCCGCTGCAACTGCGCCGCGACGATGAGAACCGGCCCCTGGAGCTGGTCTGCCCCGCCGACCGGCTCGCCTTCCCGATCCGCGACGGGATCCCCGTGATGCTCGACAGCGAAGCGCGCCGCCTCGACGGCGAGGAAGAGTGATGCGCTTCACCGTGCTGATCCCGGCGCGGCTGGCATCCACCCGGCTGCCGGACAAGCCGCTGGCCGACATCGCCGGCAAGCCGATGGTGGTCCGGGTGGCCGAGAGGGCCGCCGAGGCGGGCGCTGCAGCCGTGTGGGTGGCCGCCGATGACGCGAGGACGGTGCAGGCCTGCGAGGCGCACGGCGTGGCGGCGCTTCTGACGCGGCAGGACCATGTCTCCGGCAGCGATCGCCTGGCAGAGGCTTGCGAGCAGCTCGGCCTCGAAGGCGACGACCTGGTGGTCAACGTCCAGGGAGACGAGCCGCTCATCGAGCCGACTCTGGTCGCCTCCTGCGCCGGCCTGCTGGCCGAGCGCCCGGACTGCGCGGTCGCCACGGCGGCGCATGCCATCACCGAGCTGGCCGACTTCACCAATCCGAATGTGGTGAAGGTGGTTTGCGATCGCGAAGACCGCGCGCTCTATTTCAGCCGCGCACCGATGCCGTGGTGGCGCGACGGATCGATTGCCGGCCAGCCTGCCCTGCCGTCCGGCCAGGCACTTCGCCACATCGGCCTGTATGCGTACCGGGCGGGATTCCTTCGCCGCTTTCCCACGCTCGAGCCGGCGCCACTGGAACAGCTGGAATCGCTGGAGCAACTGCGCGTGTTGTGGCATGGAGAGCGGATCGCCGTCCACCGCGCCATGCAGGCGCCTGCCGCGGGTGTGGACACGCCCGAGGACCTGGCGCGCGTGCGGGCCGCCTGGCCGGACTGAACAGCCTGCCAGCGACCCGCCGGTGTCAGCCAGGCGCAGGATTACGCGTGCTATCCTGCCCTGAAAGCAGTGCCTCGCGCCGCCGCTGACAGAGGCCACTCCGAGGCCACTCGCCGGCTCCCCACAGGCACCGCCGCCCCAGGGGCCGGCACGACAGAATCATCATCATCGAGAGACAAGCACCATGCGACTGATCCTGTTGGGCGCACCGGGCGCCGGGAAAGGAACCCAGGCGGCCTTCATCTGCCAGAAGTACGGCATTCCCCAGATCTCGACCGGCGACATGCTGCGCGCCGCCGTCAAGGCCGGCACGCCGCTCGGCCTGGCCGCCAAGAAGGTGATGGATGCCGGCTCGCTGGTCAGCGACGACATCATCATCGGCCTGGTCAAGGAGCGCATCGCCCAGCCCGATTGCGCCAAGGGCTTCCTGTTCGACGGCTTCCCGCGCACCATCCCCCAGGCCGAGGCGATGAAGGATGCCGGCGTCAAGCTCGACCTCGTGCTCGAGATCGACGTACCCGACGAGGCAATCATCGAGCGCATGAGCGGCCGCCGCGTCCACGTGGCATCCGGCCGCACCTACCACGTCAAGTACAACCCGCCCAAGGTCGCCGGCAAGGACGACGTGACCGGCGAGGAGCTGATCCAGCGCCAGGACGACGAAGAGGCCACGGTGCGCAAGCGCCTGCAGGTCTACCAGGACCAGACGCGCCCGCTGGTGGACTACTACAGCCGCTGGGCGGAGTCCGGCGATCCGCAGGCGCCGCGCTACGCGAGGATCTCGGGCCTGGGCACGGTCGAGGAGATCACCGGGCGAGCCTTGAAGGCCCTGGGCTGAGCAGACGCTGCCGCAAGCCAGGCGGCCCGTGGGCCGCCTTTCTTTTGACGCACAATTGACGTTTACGTCAACGTCAATTGGCCGCACGCGATGGCGCGGCCGCGCAGAAGGAGCACGAATCCATGGAAATCTCCGGCAAGGTCTTCATCGTCACCGGCGGCGCTTCCGGCCTGGGCGAAGGCACGGCCCGCATGCTGGCCGCGAACGGCGGCAAGGTCGTCATCGCGGACCTCCAGGCCGACAAGGGCGAGGCCCTGGCCAAGGAGCTCGGCGGCGTGTTCGTGCGCTGCGACGTCAGCCAGGAGGCCGACGGGCGCGCGGTGGTCGCCGCCGCCGTCGGTCTGGGCAAGCTGATGGGCCTGGTCAACTGCGCTGGCATCGCGCCGGCGGTCAAGACGGTCGGCAAGGATGGCGCGCATCCGCTGGACACCTTCACCAAGGTGGTGATGGTCAACCTGGTCGGCAGCTTCAACATGATCCGCCTGGCCGCCGAGGCCATGTGCAAGAACGAGCCCGAGGGGACCGGCGAACGCGGCGTGATGATCAGCACCGCCAGCGTCGCCGCGTTTGACGGCCAGATCGGCCAGGCCGCCTACTCCGCCAGCAAGGGCGGCGTCGTCGGCATGACCCTGCCGATCGCCCGCGACCTGGCCCGCAACGGCATCCGCAACATGACCATCGCCCCGGGCATCTTCGGCACGCCGATGCTGTTCTCCATGCCCCAGGAAGTGCAGGATGCGCTCGCCGCGAGCGTCCCCTTCCCCAGCCGCCTCGGCCGTCCGGAGGACTACGCCAAGCTGGTGCACCAGATCGTCACCAATGACATGCTGAACGGCGAGGTCATCCGGCTCGACGGGGCGATCCGCATGGCGCCGAAGTGATCGATGAGGGGTTGACCTGAGAGGGTCACCCGCATCGACGAGCACTTCGCCGTGTGGAAAATGATCAGCACCCGCAGTCCGGCGGGCTCATGATCTGCTGCATGTCCTCCTCGTCGCCCCTCACGCCCGCTCCAGCCGAACTCGAGGCACGCGCAGTTGCCGCCGAACGAATGGGGCGTCTGGGGGACGCCTTGGCGGCATGGCGGGAGGTGCTGGCGGTTGATCCCAATCACCTTCGCGCCCTGACCGTCATCGGTGCGGACGCGCAACGCCGAGGCCAGTTGGCACAGGCACGCGAAGCACTCACCCGTGCCGCGATTCAGGCCAAGGACGATCCGACGCCGTGGATCAGCCTGGCGCAACTGTGCCGGCAGGTGCAGGACCTCGACGGCGAGCAGCACGCGTTGACGAAGGCGTTGTCGATCGATCCACATGACTTGCTGGCTTTGCTGCTGCGAGGACAGCTCCTCGAGCGCCAGGGGCAGCGACACCAGGCCGCGCGCGCTTTTGCCGCTGCCATTGCAGTTGCTCCGCCAGTCGACAGACTTCGTCCGGACCTTCGCCCTGCCCTGGCGCACGCCGTAGCCGTGCGGACCGCCTACGACAAGGAGTTCTCCCGGTACCTCGATGCAGCGCTCGACAAGGCGCGTCAAGGCCTCGACGGCGTCGAGCTGTCGCGCTTCGATCTGTCGGTCGACATCATGCTCGGGCGCAAGAAGCGATACGACTCGCAGCCATCGCAGTACCTCGTTCCACACCTCGCGCCCGTCGAGTTCTTCGATCGAAAGCTGTTTCCGTGGCTCCGCGAGATCGAGGCTGGAACCGATGTCGTTCGCGGCGAGTTCCTCGACGTCCTGCGAGCCGACGAGGGCTTCGCCCCGTATCTCACCTATTCGGCTGATCAACCCGTCAACCAGTTCGCCGAGCTCAACAACTCGCCACGTTGGAGTGCTTATCACCTCATCAAGGACGGCAAGATCGCTGCGGACGCCGCGGCGAAGTGCCCGCGCACCTTGAGCCTCCTGACGCGGGCGCCCCAACCGGATCAGCCGGGCCGAACGCCGGTAGCGCTGTTCTCGCTTCTCAAACCCGGTACGCGAATTCCACCGCACACCGGAGTGAGCAATGCACGCCTGCTGGTCCACCTGCCTCTGATCATCCCGCCAGGGTGCGGCTTTCGCGTCGGCAACCAGGTGCGCGAGTGGTTGCCCGGCCAGGCATTGGTGTTCGATGACACCATCGAACATGAGGCCTGGAATGACAGCGACCAGCTCCGGGTCGTCATGATCTTCGACATCTGGCACCCAGCCCTTTCTGAGGCGGAGCGGTCCATGATCACTGCCATGTCCACTGCATTGAACGAGTTCGCCGGGATGCCCGAAGATTACGGCGCATGAAGGACGCCGCTATCGGCGCCTCGTGATTCGAGGCGACAAGTCAACGGCTATCATCCTCGCGTCATATGCCCAGCCTCGCCGAGTTCCTTGCGCCTTTCGACTCCCGCGAGTTCAAGGCTTCTTACTACGGCAAGAAGCCGCTGCATATCAGCGCGCCGGCACGGGCGCTTCACAATCCGATGCCGTGGGAGCGCTTCAATCAGTGCCTGGACCTGTCCAGCTTCTGGGACGAAGACACGCTGAAGGTCTTCTACCGCAACCGCCTGGCGCTGCGCGACAACTATTGCGACGTCAGCAATGTCGGCATGGGTCACAAGGCTGCCGCCGACCCTCGGAAAGTCAAGGCGCTGCTGGGCTTCGGTGCCAGTCTCGTCGCCAACCAGATCCAGCGCGTCAGCGCCGAGGTGGCCGCGGTGGTGCACATGCTGCAGCAGGAGTTTGCAGCGGCCGTCGGGGCGAATGCCTACTGCTCCTTCCAGGGCATCCAGGCATTCAACACCCACTACGACCTCCATGATGTCTTTGCGCTGCAGACCGAAGGCGAGAAGCTTTGGCGCATCTACGAGGCTCGAGCGGACAACCCCATAGCTCCCCTGCCCCCCGGCGACGAAGCGGAGAAATGGCTCATCGCCACCAGGGGAAACCTGGTCGCCGAGATCCTCATGAAGCCTGGCGACCTGCTCTACTTGCCTCGGGGGCAGTACCACGACGCCAAGACCGGCGCCGATGCATCCCTGCACCTGACCTTCTGGGTCAAACCCGCGACAGGACTCTCGCTGCTGAAGGTCCTTGAGTCAGCAATCTCTTCGGACAGCGCGTTTCGAGCAGACCTGCCCGACGCTCGTGACCCTGCAGCACTGTCGGAGCACCTTCGGAAGTTGGCGCTGCGCTTGGCCCATCACGTGACGACGCCGGCGTTCGCCATGGAGGTGGGCAACCATCAACGATCGTTGACCACGGTGCCGGCCTCGTTCGATCTTCCGCATCGGCAAGCGCCGCGGTATTTCTCCACCGTCAAGCGAGGGCAGGTCCTACGTGGCGATGCGGGCTTCACCGCAAGGTTTGATACCGCCGAGATGGAGGTGGGAGCAGCCCATGCTGCGGTCAGTTGGCTGCTCCAGCAAAAGCTCTTCTCTCTCGAGGATCTCGCGGCGAGGTTCCCCTTCCTGGACAGTTCGACCCTGGCCTCCGTCCTGGACCAGCTCGTCCGCGTGGGGGTGGTCGTAGAAACTGAAATGCGCTGACGCCGGATCGCATGTCGGCCGACGAAACCCCTCCACACCTTCCGGTGCGGGCCAAGCTCGATGCCTCAGGCTTGCATGTCGCGCTGGCGGCCATCCCGCCGGCGCAGATGAGCGATCCCTTTCTTCACGAGACGGTCAGACGGGTAGCGGCGCAGCAGACGATCGTGCATGTCCGCTCCGCAGACCTCGGGTCGCCTCCGCCGCCAGCCGCTCCGTCGGGTCTGCTCTTCCATGTGTCGCGCTGCGGCTCGACGCTCGTGTCGCAGTCGCTCAAGCAGCTAGACCAAGTGGCGGTGTACTCCGAGCCAACGGCCCTCAACGAGCTGCTCATGCCCCCTCATCCGGCAGGCCGCTCACAGATGCTTGCGGCATTGCGCACCCTGGTTGCCATGTTTGGAGCGCATGCACGCAGCCCGTATGTGCTCAAGCTGTCCAGCTGGAACGCACTGTGGTGCGACATGTTCACCGAAGCCTTTCCCGACACGCCTTGGGCCCTCTGCGTACGGGACCCTGTCGAGGTGTGTGCCTCTCTCCTCGACACGCGGCCGGGCTGGCTCCGAGAAGACCAGATCTTCCGATTCGCGCCGCTGATCGGCCCCGAGTACCGGACGGCGACCCCGGAGACTCGAAGTGCTCTCACCTTTGCGAGGCTCTGCGAAGCGGCCGGAAGACTGGACCCGGCCAAGGGAATGCTTCTGCAGTACCAGAACCTGCCAGAAGATGTCTGGGGACGGCTGGCGGCGCACTTCGGCCTGGAAGTATCGCCAGCACGGCGTCAACGCATGATCGACGCTGCGAAACGGGACGCCAAGGCGCCCCTCGAATCCGGTCGGTTGTTCTTGCCGGATAGCGAGCGAAAGCGCAGCTCGGCGTCGCCAAGCCTGCGTGAGGCGATCGACCTCATCGCGACGCCGCCGTATCTGGACTTGCTGGAAAAGTGGTCCGGGATCGGCAATCGGCCAGCGGCCAACCAGTCGAGCTGCCGCATAGGCTGAAGGGCTGAAGCCGGCTTGGACAGAAGAAAGGGGTCGCCGTGGCGACCCCTTCGTCATGTTCGCCGGCCACGCCGGCACAGGTCAGAACTTGGCGTTCAGGGTCAGCGACACGCGACGGCCCATCGCGTCGTACACCACCGGGTAGGTGTTGCCGTTCGTGAAGCCGGAGCCGTTGTTGCGCAGCGGCGGGTCCGTGTCCAGCACGTTGTTGACAGCCGCCGACAACGTGATGTTCTTGGTGGCCTTGTACGAAGCGCCAATGTCGAAGTAGTCCACCGCCTTCAGGGTCTTGACGAGCGGCTGATATCCGCCGGCCAAGTGCGGGTCGCTGCTGCTCGCATCGATGTCGACGGAATCGATGTGCCGCCAGTTCAGCGTCAGGTCCACGTTCCACGGCGAGCGCCACGTTGTCCGCAGCGAATGACGCCACTGCGGCAACGGGGTGCCGCAAGTGGCGCCATAGAAGCCAGCGCAGTCGTACGAACCCAGGCCGGGCGCGTCTTCCGCTTCAAACTTCTTCAGCCAGGTGCCCTTGAAGGCGAAGTCGAGGCGCCCCATTCCTTCCAGTCGAAGCTGGTAATCCGCCCCAACATCGAGACCTTCGGTCTCCTTGAAGCCGAGGTTCTGGTTGGGCGACCCGATGTAGGCGTCGCTGGACAGCCACAACGTACCCGCGGCGTCGCGGTGGATGAGGTTGCAGAAGAACGGATTGCCGGTGTCCAGGCACGTGGCCAGCGTCGTCGGCGCGGGGATGTTCCCGATCACGTCGTCCACCCGCATGTGGAAATAGTCGAACGTGAGGTTCAGGTCCTTCACCGGGTTGATCACGAAACCCAGCGTCCAGCTCTTCGAGGTCTCAGGCTTCAACTTGGTGTTGCCTGAGAACAGCGCGTTGTACTGTCCCGCCGGGTTGTCGATCACGTGGCCATACTGACCCGCCGTCACGCCGGTGCGGGCGCAAGCCTCCGCCGAGGCAGCAGGCTCCGGTATGGCAGTGTTCGGGTCGAAGTCGCCTGCACACGGATCGGAGTCGTTGTCGTACAGGCCGATGGCGGCCGTCGAGAACAACACGATGATGTTGGCGGCGCGCGTGGCCTTCTGGGCGCTGGCACGGACCTTCAGGAGGTCGTTGGGCGCCCACTCGAGACCGAAACCCCAGGTGTTGGTCTTCTGGCCGGTGCTGTAGTCGGAGTATCGATAGCTGGCGTTGATCGCCAGGAGGTCCGCCCACGGCGCCTTCTCGATGATCGGCATCCTCAGCTCGGTGAAGATGTCGGTCACGTCGAACTTGCCTGCCACGCCGATGGTCGGCCCACCCTGTCCGGCAAGGTCACCGGTGGTGAAGGCCGTGTCGGTGCTGAGGTCCATCTCCTCCGCCCGATGCTCGACGCCGAACGCCATGCCGAGACCGGACTTCGCCCAGGGCGTCTTGACGCCGTAGCCGGTCAGGTCGCCGTTGACCGAGGCCGACACGATCTCGGTCGAAGTGAAGCCCTTCTGGAACCCAGGAGTCGCCAGGTAGTTCACCGCCTCCGGCGTGACGCCACCCAGGCTCCAGATGTTGTAGGGCACGCAGTTCGGATCCGTGCCGTCCAGGGCCGACCGGCAAACGGCCTGGCCCGTCTCCGGATCGGTCACGACGTCCAGCGCCCGGATGCTGCGAGAGATGGAGAAATCGTTCTTGTAGGTCTCCTGGAAGATCACCTTGCCGACCAGCGCGGACACGTCGTAGGACCAGGAATCGCTCAGGTCGCCCTTCACCCCGACAACGCTGCGGAAGGACGTGTGTCGGATGTCATCCTGCCGCGGCCCACCTTCGATGTTGCGGCGCAGGATGGTCAAGGGCGCAGTGTCCCCCGACTTGTTGAAGGTACGCGGGTCCGGCGTCGTGGAGCCGTCCGGATTGACGATCACCCAGGCTTGATTCGCCTCGTTCAGCGCATCCTTCCAGGCCTGCGACAGAAGCGGGTTGTCGTAGTTCACCGTGACACCGACGCCGAACAGGCCCGACGGAGCGATCTGCGCGACGGTATGGTCGTCGTGGAAGCCGAACTCGCCATAGACGCGAGCCTTCTCGCTCAGGTCATAGTGAGCCGTGGCATAGGCGCTGTAGCGCTCGGACGGACGCTGGAAGTAGTTGGTCGGGCCGAAGTTGTAGGGGTCGTTCCAGTCGCGCACGCCGCCGTTGGCGTCGGCCACCGTCAGGGCCGCAAAGTCGGAGAACTGTCCGGTCAGGAACAGACCCGGATAGCTGGTGCCCGAGCCGCCGCAGGACCATCCCGCCGCGGTGGCGGTCAAGGCACAGTTGGAGAAGTCACGCTGATCTTCACGCAGTGCATCTTCGGTCTTCTTCGCCAGGAACAGCGTCGCGTTGCCTTTGCCATCCGCGAAGTTGCCGCCCAGCGTGATGCTGAAGTCGGTCACCTTGCCGTCGGCACCCTTGTCGCCCGGCAGCGTGTAGCCCTTGGCCGCGTTGGCAGCCTTCACGCCGTCCGAGGTGTGCTGCTGGTGGTTGTAGAACTCATGGTTGAGATCGATCGCGATCCCCTCGAACTTGTCTTCGAGGATGAAGTTCACCACCCCGGCAACCGCATCAGAACCGTAGATCGCAGAAGCGCCGCCCGTAAGGATCTCGACGCGCCGGATCAGCGACACCGGAATCTGGTTCAGGTCCGCAGCCAGTTGGCGAGGACTACCAGCCGGCAGGCGACGCCCATTCACCAAAACGAGGGTCCGCTCGGCACCGAAGTTGCGCAGGTTGACGGTCGCCGCACCAGTCGCACCGTTCGACACGGCACCGCCCTGGTCGGCAAAGACCTGCGGCAGGTTGTTCAACAGCTGCTCGGCATTGCGGACGCCTTCCATCTGGATGGCCTCCTTGCCCAGAACGACCACGGGCGAGGTGCCTTCGGTTTGGACCGTCTTGATGCGAGACCCGGTGATCTCGATGCGCTCTTGCGCCATGGCCGAGCCGGACGCCAGGACAATTCCGCCGCCGAAGGCGAGGACCAAGCTCTTGCAGAGCCTTGTTTTCTGGAACATACGTGCCACTCCTAGAAGGTTGATCGATAGACCCTGTCGCAAAGCAAGACGCATGCAAGTCTCGTGAAGCCCGAATGTGTCTACCTCGCAAACATGTGGGTCACGATTGTCAAGGAACCTATCTGAGGTCCTGCCCCCGGGAAACCCTCTCCGGGCGCTCACGTGTTGTGTTTGCGCACGCGGCACGGCGCAGGCGCAGCGCCTGCGCCGTCGCACCTCATCGAATGCTCAGGCCTGGCTTCGCCCCAGGGCCGCCAGCAACGGTCCCACGTGCGACCGGTAATGGCGCCAGCGGCCTGATGACCCCTTGTACAAGGGCTTGCGAACCTGCCAGTTGCTCGGTGTCGCAACGCGTGCCACGGCCTGATGGAAGCTCAGGCAGGCGTCGTCCCAGGGCAGATCGCAGAAACGGAGCAGCGACTCGATCACCGGCCGCGGCCGGGCGACGAGCTGGTCATAGTCGACATCGTGAATGTCTTGCGGGTACAACGCCTTCCAGTGAGCCATCAGCCTGGCGTACTGCCGGTACCAGTGCGCAGCGTCGAGAAGGCTCGTCGCATACGCCATTGCGGGACCGAGATGGGTGAAGTAGAGGGAAAGGCAGTTGTCTATCGGGTCGCGCCGAGTGTGGATGACGCGGGCCCTTGGAAACATCGCCTTGATCAGCCCGATGTAGAGAAAGTTGTCCGGGCGCTTGTCGGTCACGACGCCGGCATCCGCTTCAGGACAGCGGGTCGCCACGCCCTCGAGATAGGCCCTGCGCCATCTCGCGAGCGACTCCGCGCTGATCTCGGCAAAGGGCCGCTCCAGGGGCAACACTTCCCCGCGTGCCAGGACAGGCAAGAGATCGAGTTCGCCGCCCGGCGTGACGGCGCCATGGCTTGCGAGAATGGTCTCCACCAAGGTCGACCCGGACCGGAACATCCCGCAGATGAATAGCGCAGGCCGGTCCTCCTCGGGCGTGGAGCTTGCGGCTGTCGGCACCGGGAAAGCCTCGATGATGCGGTCGACGTATCGCTCGTATACCTCGGGCCTGTAGTGATAGGCGCCGGAGGCTCCTCGCAGGGCCTGGTTGGCCGCAGCATATGCGGCGAACGCCTCGTCGTAGGCACCCACCAAGTCCAAGGATTTCCCGAGGGCAAAACCCAGATCGGCTCTGTCGGCGGGGGTGGCCTCAGGGCGCTCCAGCGCGCGCCGGATGCGCAGTATCAATTCGTCGTCCGGCCCGGCGAGTCGGCTCACGTTCGCCAGGCGGGAAAGAGCCAGTGGATGGCCAGGCTGTATGCGCAACGCACATTCGTACGCCGAGGCAGCCTCCGAGGAGTTGCCGTCTTGCTCCAGGAGGTTGCCGAGGTTGACCCATGCCTGCGTGAAACCCGGGTTCAGCGCCAGCGCCTTGCGCAGCTCCAATCGGGCCTCGCCCGGACGTCCGAGGTGGGTGGCCTGAATGGCGGCCCGATTGAGGTGCGCCTCCTCGGCCGCCTCAACCCCCAAGTCGATGGCACGCTGGTACGCCGCCAGCGCGGCGTCGAAGTCCCTGGTCAGGGTCTGGAGGTATCCGAGGTTGTACCAACCGTCGGCCTGGTCAGGATGGCTCGCCAGCAGCTCTTGGTAGGCCCGCACGGCCTCGACCCGACGTCCGGCCTGCATGAGGGCCTCCGCTCGGGCATTGAGGTGGTCCTGTCTCGATGCCATGGTGACCATGATGAGGGGAAGTCAGCCGGCCAGGAAAAGAATCGCCCGCAGGGCCGAAGCCGAGCGGGCGGTGCACTGGAGCGGCGCCTTAGCGCCGCCCCAGGTCAACTCCAGGTCACTTGAAGGAGTACTTCGCGCCTAGATAGAAGAACTGACCACGCGACGAATACAGCTCGGCAAAGCCCATCTGCGTATAGGTATTGCTCGTTCCGTTCTGCAAGCTCAGCGGGGGCATGCGGTCCAGGGCGTTCTTGATGCCGCCGGTGAACTCCCAGTTGTTCAGGCCCGTGTACTGGACCTGCAGATCGAGTTCCTCGAAGTTGCCCACGCGGCGACGGCCCGAAGCCGCGACGGCGTCGGGGAACGGCTGATCCGAGTCCCAGAAGCCGCCCACCGTCTTCCAAGTGCCGGACAGGATCCAGTTGCCGAGATCCGTCTGCGCCTGGAAGCTGTTGCGGAAGTAAGGCTTGGCGTAGGTGCCCAGGTACTCGGCCCACTCGTCGCCCGCTGCCGAACGGCTGCGATCCACCGAGTAGTAGGTCAACACGTTGCGGAAGCTGACCTTGCCGACGGGAGTGTCGCCCAGGCGCAACCGCGCATCCAGGTCAACGCCCGCGGTTTCGCGCTGAGCAATGTTCTGGAGGTTGGTGTAGACGTAGTAGCGGGGGCCGATCTTGGCCCACAGGCCCTGGTCCAGCGCGTCGGAGATGGTGGGGCTCGAAATCTCGTCCTTCTTCTCGATCTTCCACAGATCAACGCCGACGCTGAACATGTTGTTCGGCTCGATGATGATGCCGACGTTGTACGTCTTGCCCTTCTCCGGCCCGAGGTCAGGGTTGGAACCGTTGACCTGGAATGCATTGACCAGGCACTGGCCCGGAGCGGCCGGAATGCCCAGCACCTCGCAGTCATGATCTGCCGTCAGCGTGGTGGCACCCTCCTCCTGGGCACCGAACAGCTGCTTCAGCACCGGGGCGCGGAAGCTCTCGGTGTACGAAGCGCGAAGCACGAGGCTTTGCACTGGCGTGTAGCGGAATCCGACCTTCGGGCTGGTGTTGTGCCACTTCGGATAGTGGTCGTAGCGCACCGCGACCTGACCCTCCAAGTCCTTCAGGATGGGCAGTTGCAGCTCTGCATAAGCGGCGCTGGAGTTGCGAGAAGCGTCCACGGCCGCTTGCTGGATGCTGCCGACCACCTTGCCTTCCTGGGTCAGCGGATCTGGCGTATCGGTCAGCGTCTCGCGATAGAAGGCCGCGCCGACCGCGTACTTCGCAGTTCCGCCAGGCAGCCGGAACAGGTCGCCGCTGACCTGGGCATTGGCGGTTTCCAGCACCGACTTGCCGACACGCTTGGGCGTGACCTTGAGGCTGTCGACCAGGTCCTGGTCGTTGGTGCTCACGGTCGGGTCGATCTGGCCGCTGCCCGTCGCCGCATACCAGAGATCGGCGTTGAAGTAGTTGCTGTCGTCGTTCGTGACCTTGCTTTCGCCGTGGCTCACGCTCAACTTCCAGTCGAGCCCGAAGTTGTAGCCCTCCAGTCCCGCCGCGACGTTGATGAAGTCGGACTTGCGCTTGGTCGTGCGGGGGCCACCTTGCATGAAGCGGCCGGCGATGTACACCTGACCGGTGCCGTTGCCGTCGGCGTCAAGGATCTCGTACGGGCGTTGCGACTCGTCGATGATCGGGACGATGAAGTAGTCCGGCACCGGATGAGCCAGGAACGTGTCCTTGGAGGTCGAGTACAGCAGCTCGCCGAAGCCCTTGATGTCGTCGGTGACCTTCACCGTCCCCAGGACCAGGCCGCTCAGGCGATCGGCACCGTTGTAGGCGCTCAGCAGGCTGGCGTTGAAGTCGTAGCGGCAGATGTTGTTGTCGCCGAGCTGGTCGGCCGGGCAGTCGCGGTAGGTCACGCCGACCAGGCCGCCGGTCAGCGGATCGACGACGTTGCCGTAAGGAGAGAAACTGCTTCGACCATCGCGCGGGGCGCCGAAGCGACGGAAGTCGACCGACCTGGAAATGTCCCGGTCCTTGCGCAGGATCGGATCACGCTTGAAGTA
The DNA here is from genome assembly GCA_946479475.1 of uncultured Ideonella sp. Next base: position 23,614 of record CAMLGG010000024.1, read on the forward strand.
GTCGAGGCCGACGAGGATGTTGTAGCGATCCTTGTCATAGTCTCCGAAGCCTGCTGCCACGCTCAGGCGGTTCTCGGCGCCGTCGCCGCGGCTGCTCACGCCATAGCTGACGGAGACATCGAGACCGCGGTAGTCCTGCTTGGTGATGAAGTTCACCACGCCAGCCACGGCGTCCGCGCCGTAGATGGCCGAGCCGCCGTCCTTCAGGATTTCGATGCGCTCGATCGCGCTGACGGGCAGCGAGTTGATATCGAAGGCAGCACCGGCGCCCGAAGAGTCATACAGCGCGTTGACCGGCAGACGACGACCGTTCAAGAGCACCAGCGTTTCGCTGGAGGACAGCCCGCGCAGTCGAATGTTGGCCGTCCCAGAGCCGGCAGGCGAGTTCGAGGCGAGTTCACCTTGGTCGAAGATGTCGATCGAGGGAATCGAGTGCAGAAGTTCGTTCAGCGAAGTCGCGCCGGTGCGCTCGATCTCCTTGCGGGAGATCACTTCGACTGGTGCCGGTCCTTCGACCGACGTCCGCTTGATGGCGGAACCGGTGACTTCGACCCGCTGCACCTCCTGTGCGAATGCGGGTCCCGCAAGCATCGTGCCGCCGAACGCAAGCACCAGGCTCGCGCACAGCGTGTTTTTCCGGAACATACGTACCACTCCTGAGTCTGGAAGGTTGATGGACAAACCCTTCTGCAAACGGGTCGACATGTCGCTCTCGTGAAGCCAGCATGTATCCGTCATGCAGACATGTGAACGGATTGTCACTGAACCGTTTTCACGGCTCGCTACCAGGAAACCCTTTAGGCGCTGTTTTGCGGTGGAAATGTTGTGTTTGCGCACCACACTCGCGGCCGAATTCGACTTGTCTAGTCAATCCGATCAGAAATGCGCGCCGCATTGGCCGCATGACCGGGCAGCGAGACGCCCGGGCAGGTCTTCTTCGAACCGGGAGCCCGTCAGCCCGCGATCGCTTGCAGTCTCGGGACTGAAGCGATCAGCTTCTTCGTGTATGCATCCTGCGGCCGGCTCAGCACGTCGTCGCAGCTGCCCTGCTCGACGATCCGGCCGGCGCGCATGACCGCCACCTCGTCGGCGATATATTCGACCACGCCGATATTGTGGGTAATGAAGAGGTAGGACACGCCGAGCTCGCCCTGCAGTTCGCGCAGCAGGTTGAGGATCTGGGCCTGCACCGAGACATCGAGCGCCGAGGTGGGCTCGTCACACACGATGAGCCGCGGCTGGACGGCGAGCGCGCGGGCGATGGCGATGCGCTGGCGCTGGCCGCCAGAGAACTCGTGCGGATAGCGCTCCAGCGCGTCTCGGCGCAAGCCGACCTGGTCGGCCAGGCGCTCCAGGCGTGCGCGGCGCGCGGCGGCGTCGAGGTCAGGCTGAAGGGCGAGCAGGCCCTCCTCGAGGATCTCGAACACCCGCATGCGCGGGTTCAGCGAGGCGAACGGATCCTGGAAAATGATCTGGATGTCGCGGCGCGCCTTCTGCAGGGCCTCGCCGTCGAGATCGAAGAGGTTCTGCCCCTGCAGCAGGGCCCGGCCCTCGAACGTCGCCTGGCGGCGCAGCAGCTGGACGATGGCCTTGCCGGTGGTCGTCTTGCCGCAACCGGACTCGCCCACCAGCGCCAGCGTCTGCCCAGGCCGCACCTGGAAGGAGATGCCGTCGACCGCGTCGAAGTACCCCCGCACCCGCTGGAGAACCCCCTTGCGGATCGGGAAGCGAACACGCAGCTTGTCGACCTCGAGCAGAGGCTGCCCCGCCTTGGCCGGCCCTGCACCTTCGTGTTGCACGCCCTGGTCGGAAGGCACCAGATTGATCACCGCCTCCGTTGCCTTCGGATCGTGCCCGGGCGCATAGCGCAGGCAGCGCACCGACCGCGTGCCTGCGAGCGTGTATAGCTCCGGCTGGGTCGTCTTGCAGGCCGGCTCGGCGCAATAGCAGCGCGGCTCGAAGCGGCAGCCTTCGAACTGCAGCGTCAGGGGTGGCACGGTCCCCGGGATGGCGGCCAGGGCCTGGCCACGGCGGGTGGCATCGGGCAGTGCTCGCAGCAACGCCTTGGCGTAAGGGTGCTTGGGCGCGGAGAAGAACTCCTCGGCCGTCGCCACCTCGACGATCTGGCCGGCATACATCAGCGCAACCCTGTGCGCCATGCCGGACACGACGGCGAGGTCATGCGTAATGAGCAGCAGGCCCAGCCCGTGCTCGGCCTGCAGCTGCTTGAGCAGGTCCAGCACCTGGGCCTGGATGGTCACGTCGAGCGCGGTGGTGGGCTCGTCCGCGATGATGTAGTCCGGCTCGCCGGCCAGCGTCATGGCGATCATCACCCGCTGCTTCTGGCCACCGCTCATGCGGAACGGATAGTCGTCGATGCGGCGCTCGGGCTCGGGGATGCCGACCTTGCGCAGCCAGTCCAGAGCCTTGGCCCGCGCCGCCTCGCCGCGCAGGGCCGTGTGTGCCTCGATGGCTTCGACGATCTGGTCGCCGATCCTCATCACCGGGTTCAGGCTGGTCGAAGGCTCCTGGAAGATCATGCCGATCTTGCCGCCACGGATGGCGCGCATCTGCGACTCGGGCAGCGAGAGAACGTCCTCCTGGTCGACCAGGATGTCGCCGGACGCGATGGCGCCGTTCTCGGGCAGCAGCCGCATCAGCGCCAGCGCCGTCATGCTCTTGCCGCAGCCCGACTCGCCGACCAGCGCGAAGGTCTCCCCGCGCTGCAGCGTCAGGCGCATGCCGTCGATGGCGCGCACCAGGCCGGACTCGGCATCCAGCTCGACCTTGATGTTCTTGATTTCCAGCATGGGGATCCAGTCCGGCCGCGTCAGGCGGCTTTCTTGTGAACCAGGGGGCGCGGGCGGAACGCTCGTGCTCGCGGGTCGAAGGCGTCGCGCACGCCATCGGCGAAGAGGTTGGCGGACAGCACCAGCGTGACCATGAAGACGAAGGCCGAGGCGAAGGGCCACCAGACGACCGGGTCCCGGCTCATCTCGTTGCGGGCGAAGTTGATCATCCCGCCGAAGCTGTTCATCGAAGGGTCGACACCGACGCCGACGTACGACAGCACGGCTTCGTACAGGATCAGCGCCGAGAACTCGAGCACCGTGACGATGAGCATCAGGTGCGCCACGTTGGGGAAGATGTGCCGGACCATGATGCGGCCCTGCCCCACCCCGAAGGCGTTGGCGGCCTGCACGAACTCCAGCTCCCTCAGCTTGAGCGTCTCGCCTCGCAGCAGCCGGCAAAGGCCCGCCCAGCCGGTGAGGCCGAGCACCGTGCACAGCAGGAACAGCTTCAGGTCCGCACGCTCGACACCCGTCTCGAACAGCTCGGGGTGCTTGTCGAGGAAGACCTGCACCATCAGCACGCAGGCCGCGATCAGCAGGATGTTGGGGATCGAGGACAGCACCGTGTAAAGGTACTGGATCAGCTCGTCGACCCAGCCCCGGAGATAGCCCGCCATGATGCCCAGCGTCACCGCCAGGGGCAGCGTGGCCAGGGTCGCCAGGGTGCCGATGACGAAGGCCGTGCGGATGCTCTTCAGCGTCTGGTACATCACGTCGTTGCCGGTGATGTCGGTGCCGAAGACGTGGTAGTGGCCCATCAGCGAAACCATCGCGCCGATCGGCAAGGCCAGGCCGACCAAGGTCCAGCAGGCGGCCATCCAGGGCACCGGCGTCTCGCCTCGCCGGATGCGGCCGAAGGTGACGCCCAGAGACTCGCGGCGGGCGCGCGCGACCGCCGCGATCAGCAACGCGCTGAGCACCACGGCCACCGCCAGGCCCGCGGCCAGCCCGACGAGCGCGCGACGGGTGACGTCACCCGACCATTGCTTCTCGGGATCGCTCAGGTGCGCGCCTCCGAACTTGAGCCGGGGAGCGATGCGTCGGACCTCGCCGTTGACCTCCTCGGACTCCTTCGTGAAGCTCACGTAGGCCAGCGGGCGCGAGTACGTGGACTCACGCGATTGCACGACGTTGCGCAGGCCCGCGTCGAGCAGCGATTGGACGCGCGTGTCGTAGGCCACTGCACCGTCCTTCACGCCCGCGGCCGGAGGGAGCACGGCGCGGAAGTGCACGCTGTCCGCCAGCGTCACGAGCAGGCAGGCCATCAGCACCAGCGAAGAGGCCAGCGCGGGCCCGTTGCGGAACACCTTGCCCCAGTTGGCCGACAGGTTGGGCTTGCGCCGAACCATCCAGCCGTAGGCCACCAACGCGACCAGCAGCAGCCAGATGGCCACGTCGGTCCACAGCATCACGAACTTCGGCATCACCTTGTCCTCTCGGTGTTGTTCTTCTCGTCGATCAGCCCAGGCGCACGCGCGGGTCGACCCACGAGTAGGCGATGTCGATCAGGATGTAGGTGGCGATGTAGAGCAGCGAGCCGACGAAGACCATCGTGCGCACGATGGCGAAATCCTGCTTGCCGATCGCCTCGATCACGTAGGCGCCCAGGCCGGGGATGCCGAAGAAGCTCTCGAACACCAGGCTGCCCATGAACACGTAAGGCAGGTAGCCACCCATGCTGGTGATGATGGGGATGAGCGCATTGCGCAGCACGTGGCGGAACAGCACCACCGTCTCGCGCAGGCCCTTGGCGCGCGCCGTGCGGACGTAGTCCTTGCCGATCTCCTCCAGGAACATGGCGCGGTACAGCCGCGCCTCGGTGCCCAGCCGCGCCAGTGCGGAGAGCGCGACGGGCAGCACCAGGAAGCGCACCACGTCGAACCCCGGCGCGTAGCCCGAGATGGGCACCAGCTTCAGCACGCGGGAGAACAGGTACTGGCCGACGATGATGTAGAACAGGCTGGAGATCGACAGCATCAGCACGCACAGCACCACGCCCCATAAGTCGAGCTTGGTGTGCCTGAACATCACCAGCAGCAGCGCGAAGCTGGTGCTCGAGATGACCTGCAGGATGAAGATGGGCAGCGCCAGCTTGATGCTGACCCACATGCGCGTGGCCACCTCGTGGCCGAGGTCGCCGCCGGCCTCCGCATCGGCCCGGCCGAAGTTGAGCGTGAACAGCGAGACGGAGCGCTCCCAGAAGATGGTCTCGGTCAGCTTGTCGCCGCCCTGCTTGGCCTCGTTCCAGTAAAGCGGCTTGTCGTAGCCGCGCTCGGCCTTCCACTTCTCGATCAGCTCCTGCGTGACGCGCTTGCCGCCGATGTTCAGGCGGGCCATGTCGTCGGGGGTGTTGACGGTGAAAAAGAGGAAGAAGGTCGCCAGGTTGACGCCCAGCAGGATCAGCACGCCGTAGAGAAGGCGGCGCAGGGTGTAGGAGAGCATGTTCTAGGCGGGGTCAGACCAGGATTTCGCCGCGGGCGTTCATGCGCTCGCGTCGACGCAGGCTGTTGCGTGCCACCAGCACGCCGGCAATCGCCACCGCGATGATCAGCGTCAGCGGCCACCACACCGGCCTGTTCCACTCGGCCAGCTTGGCGGTGCGCTCGGCACTGTCGAGCTTGAGGTAGCGGCCATGGTCGCGGATGAGGATCGCCGGCTTGGAGTTCGTCACCCAATGCTGGATGGCTGCCGAGGCATACGGGTAGAAGCCGAAGGTGCATGGCGCGTCGCGCCGCAGCAGCTCGGTCATCTTGTCGATGACCTCCTGCTTGGCCGGGCCGTCGTCCATGGTCTTCAGCTGGGCGAACAGCTTGTCGTACTCCGGGTTCATGTAGTTCGACGTGTTCTCGCCGTCGGACACGCTCTTGGCATTGGGGCCGTAGAACAGGAACAGGAAGTTCTCGGCATCCGGGTAGTCGGCGTTCCAACCGAGCCAGAAGACCTGGTGCTTGCCCTTGCGGACCTTGTCCTGGAACTGATTGTTGTCCGTCGCTCGCACCTCGAGCTGGATGCCCAGCTTGGCGAACTGCTTGACCACCCAGTCGATCTCGGGCTTGCGCTCGGGCGTGGCCGGCGCGTAGAAGTCGTAGTTGATGACCAGCGGCTTGCCGGTATTGGCGTCGCGCCCGTCGGGATAGCCGGCCTCGGTCATCAGCTTCAGCGCATCCTCGATCGGGCGGCGCACGTACTTGCCGTTCACCAGGCGGTGCGTGAGCGGGTTCAGTCCCTCGGGGGTGCCTTCGCGCGAGCCCGGGATGCCCTCGGGCAGCAGGCTCATTGCCGTCACGCCGGCCTTCTTCGGGAAGACCTTGGAGTACTCCTCCCAGTCGATGGCGATCGAGATCGCCTGGCGCAGCTTGCGGTTGCGCTCGCGCTGCGCCTCGTTCTCGCCCCAGCCGATGACCGGGTCGATCATGTTGAAGGCGATGAAGTAGCTGTTGACGTCGCCGTACTGCGGGAAGATGAAGCCCTTCTTCTCGTAGACCGCCCTGACCTCGTCGGAGTCGTTGGCCTCGACGTTGTACTGGGTGCCGAGGTCGGTCCGCTCGAACACCTCGAGGTCGTAGTAGCCGTCGCGAAACTTGTTCTTCTGCGGCGTGGCTTCGCGCTCCACGGTGGCCACGATGCCGTCGATGAAGGGCGTCTTCTTGCCGCAATCTTCCAGCAGGCCGCGCTCCTTGTCGCCCGGCATGCCCTCGCAGGGATAGGGCTCGCCGCGGTAGTTGGGGTTGCGCTTCATCACGATGCGCCTGTCCTTCACGAACTCGGTCACCATGAAGGGCCCCGTGCCGACCGGCCAGTTGTCGAGCGTCAGGCTGTTCTGCGCCATGCCCGGCTGCGCGTAGAAGGCGTCGGCCTCCCAGGGCACCGGCGCCAGGAAGGTCATCTGCATCCAGTACTTCCACTGCGGGTACTTGCCGTGCAGGCGAATGCGAAGCAGGTACTTCTCGGGCGCGGTGGCGCCGGCCAGCGGCCACTTGCGGAAGTCCAGGAAGGGCTTGTCGAGGCTGGACGGATCGGTACCCTGGCGGAGCTTGGCGTCCTCCTTCTTGACCAGGTCGCCGTACTCCTTCAGGCCGAGCACGTACTCGGAGAACACGCCGAAGATGGGCGTCGTGATGCGCGTCGTCGCGTGGCGCTTGATCGCGTAGACGAAGTCGTCGGCGACCAGCTCGCGCGTGCCCTGCTCGAACTGCATCGGCGAGCGCCTGTCGCCCACCTCGCCGGGCTTCATGTGGTGGTAGCGGTACTGGCCCTGCTCGTCCTTGGCGAAGGCCGGATGAGGCTGGAACATGATGCCGCGCTTGATGGGCACCTCGTACACGCTCTCGGCCACCTGGTCGCCCGGTGCGTCGTCGGGCAGGCGCTGGCCGTTCTTGTCGAGATAGATGGGCGCGACGACCTTCTCTGCCGACTTGGGCACCAGTTCGAACGGCCGCTTCAGGTAGTGGTAGCCGTAGGGCGGCTCGTAGACCTGGTACGTCACCATCGTGTCGTTGGACCAGTACGAGGCGGTGGGGTCGAGGTGCCGCGGCGTGTTCTCGATCATCGCCGAGTAGATCATCTTCGACTCGGCGGAGCCCTTGGGCCAGGGGCTGTTGTCGCACCCGGAGAGCAACGAGACCAGGGCCAGGCCTGTGGCCCACAGCCAGGGGCTGGCTCGCCAGACCCGACCGAACGCCGACACCACACCGACCATGCGACAGACTCCCGAGAAGGCCGGTCGTCACACGGGTTAGGTGCGACCGGCAGAAAAACAAAACCGCCCGCGGCAATGCCCCGGCTTGTGCCCGGAGCGTGCGGCGAGGCGTCGAGCAGATTCTATGCCCGGCCTTTCGGCGGGAAGCTTAGGGTTTTCGCAAGCTCAGCGAAGAAGCGAGCGAAGCATCTTCAACAAAACTCAGCGTGGGCAGCGAATTCCACCACTCAATGGGGAGGGCGGTGAGACCATCCGACGAAAGCATCCCTGCCCTCGACCAACACGGTCACCGGCTGCCCGAAAGGCATCGTGACCTTGGTCGGCACATGCCCGAAAGGCACGCCCGTCAGCACCGGCGTGCGCGTCACGGAACGCACGTGGGCCACCATCGCCTTCAGGTCGTAGCCCCGGTCCATCGGCGAGCGCTTCCAGTCGCTCACCGCGCCCAGCAGCACCGCCTTCTGGCGGGCGAGCACACCAGCCTGGTGCAGTTGCAGAAGCATGCGCTCGACGCGGTACGGGTGCTCGTTCACGTCCTCCAGGAAGAGGATGCCGCCCTTGACCTGCGGCCAGTGCGGCGTGCCGAGCAGGGAGGTCAGCACGGTGAGGTTGCCGCCCCAGAGCACGCCCTTGGCCTGCAGGCCGTCGAAGCCGGCGTCGGTGCGGAAGCCCACGGCCTCGAGCTCGCCGCTCATCGCCTCGGCGAAGCAGTCGGGCGTCACCTCGTCGAGCTCGGCGCGGCCAAAATCGTCGACGCCCAGCGGGCCGCACCAGCTGGTGGCACCGGTGTGGGCCAGCAAGCCCATCTGCAGCGCCGTCATGTCGCTGTAGCCGACCCACCGCGTGCCGCGCTCGACGCTGCGCGCCAGCTTCTTCCAGTCCAGCCGATCCAGCAGGCGCGTGAGGCCGTAGCCGCCCCGCGTCGCCAGCGCGATCGAGGGCGACTCGGCGGCCACGCGATGCAGTGCCTCGAGCCGCACTTCGTCGCTGCCGCCGAAGCGTTGCTGCTTGGCCAGGGCCGCTTCGTCGATGCGGACTTCGAAGCCCATGGCGGAAAGGCGCTTGGCCGCCAGGCGCAGCGGAGCGGCCTTCAACAGCACGCCGGAGGGAGTGAAAAGGGTGAGGCTGGTCATGCGCTGGTGAAGCTTCAGAAGATGGTGTCGGGATCGTCGGGGAGCTCGGTCGCCTGGCCGGTCGGGATGGGCTCCTCGGCTGCAGGCTCTTCGGAGGGATCGACCAGGGTTGCGGCCCGCAATGCCTTCTGCTGCGCCCGCCGCTCGGCGAAGAAATCACGCAGGATGGTGCCGCAGGCCTCGGCGAGCACGCCGCCCTGCACTTCGGTGTGGTGGTTCAGCCGCGCCTCGCCGAACAGGTTCAACACCGAACCTGCGGCGCCGGTCTTGGGATCGGGCGCACCGAACACCACCCTCTTGAAGCGGGCATGCATCAGGGCCATGGCGCACATCGCGCAGGGCTCGAGCGTCACGTACAGCTCGCACTCCGGCAGCCGGTAGTTCTCGAGCAGCTGGGCCGCATGGCGTAGGGCGACGAGCTCGGCGTGGGCGGTCGGGTCGTGCGTGGTGATCGGCCGGTTGTAGCCGGTGGCGATCACCTGGCCCTCTCGCATGATCACCGCGCCGACCGGCACCTCGCCGGACAGCCACGCGTTCTGCGCCTGATCCAGCGCCAGGCGCATCGCATACTCGTCTGCGGGCGAGACCGGCTCTTCCACGCTCACTCCCACTCGATGGTCGCGGGCGGCTTGCTCGAAACGTCGTAGGTCACGCGGTTGATGCCACGGACCTCGTTGATGATGCGGCTGGAGACGCGCTTGAGCAGGCCGTAGGGCAGCTCGGCCCAGTCGGCCGTCATGAAGTCGCTGGTCTGCACCGCCCGCAGCGCCACCACGTAGTCGTAGGTGCGGCCATCACCCATCACGCCCACGCTCTTGACCGGCAGGAAGACGGTGAAAGCCTGGCTGGTGAGGTCGTACCAGCTCTTGCCGGTGGCCTCGTCCTTCCAGTTGCGCAGCTCGTCGATGAAGATCGCGTCGGCGCGGCGCAGCAGGTCGGCGTAGTCCTTCTTCACCTCGCCCAGAATGCGCACGCCCAGGCCGGGGCCGGGGAAGGGGTGGCGGTAGACCATGTCGGGCGGCAGGCCCAGGGCCACGCCCAGTTCGCGCACTTCGTCCTTGAACAGGTCGCGCAGCGGCTCCAGCAGCTTCAGGCCCA
>CAMLGG010000025.1 GCA_946479475.1 uncultured Ideonella sp.
TGTCCGCCGGGTGCGCGGCGGTGCGGGCGAGGTAGTTTTCCCAGCGCATCGGATGAAGCACGGCCACACGGGGCAGGTCGCGCCATTGGCGGTTCACCGGCAGCTCGCCGAAGAGTTCGAAGTGGGTGTCCCGGCACCGCCGCTGGACCTCGGCAATGACCGGGTGCAGCCAGTCGATCTCGGCCTGGTGCGAGGCCGTGCCGTGGTAGACGATGCGCACGCCGGGCGCAGGCGAGGCCAGCGAGCGCGGCGGCGCGAAGGGCAGCACCGTCGGCGAAGAGGCGGCGTACTTGGCGGCCAGCGCCTCGGTCGCGACCCACCATTGGCTGCCCATCTGCTCGAACCAGGGCCGCTGCCGCAGGGCGAGCTGGCGGATCTTGCGCTGGTACGGCGCCGCGAGCCCGGCCAGTGCCCGCTCGTCCAGCAGGTCGTCGTCCAGGAACCAGGCCAGGCCCGCGAGCCCGGCGCGCTGCCGCTCCAAGGCACGCCGCCATGGTGCGTGCAAGTAACGCTGCACGACGACGAAGTCCCCGCTCTCGAGCTGGCCGGCCCTTGGCGCCTGGCGGACGTCGAGCCTCAGCACCGGCGGCCCCAGCGTCTCGACCCAGGGGGCCAGGATGTAGTCGCCGCTGGGCGTGCGCCCTTCCTCGAGGAGCAGGATCCTCCGCGCCGCCGCCGCGTCGGCGGGCGTGCCGGCCGGCGTGGCGGCGGGCGGGGCGCGGCCGAGCAGGCGCCGCCACATCATGCCGGCTGCCCCGCCACCCGCGTCAGCAGCGCGCGCCATTGCGGCAGGCAGACACGCCGCAGGTCACAGCGCTCGATGGCGGTCCGCCGCGCCCTCGCTCGAAGGTCTTGGTGCCTTTCGCTTTCCCGCACGGCGCTTTCCACCCGCTCGGCCAGCGAAAGGGTGTCGAAGAAGTCGACCAGGTGCCCGTTGACGCCGTCCTCGACGAACTCCATCACCGGCGCCGTCCGGCTGCCGATGACGTGGCAGCCGGCGCTCATCGCCTCCAGGCAGCTCCAGGAAAGCACGAACGGGTAGGTGAGGTAGACATGGGCGGCCGAGACCTGGAGCAGCCTCAGGTACTGGGCATAGGGCAGCTGGCCGAGGAAGTGCACCCGCGAAAGGTCCAGCCGCGAAGAGACCTCGTCGAGGAAGCGCTGCTTCCACGTGCTGCCGGCGGGCGCCGCCGCGCCGTAGCTCACGCCGTCCCCGCCGACCAGCAGGACCCGGGCTTCGGGCAGGCGGCGCTGGATCTCCGGCAGGGCGCGCATGAGGACATGGTAGCCGCGGTAGGGCTCGAGGTTGCGGTTGACGAAGGTGACGACCGGATCGCCCGGCGCCAGTGCCCCGGGCACCAGCGGATGGGTGAAGCGCGCCTCGCGGTCGGGACGGACCTGGTCCGTGTCGATGCCGTCGAAGACCACCTCCACGCGGTGGCGGTACTCGGGCGGCAGGCGCGAGGCCTGCCACGCGGTGGGGGCGACGCCCTGGTCCATCGCCAGCAGCGACTCCACCAGCGCCATGTTCTTCAGCCGGTGCCTCATGCGGGCCTCGACGGACGGCTGCCCGAACTCGGCGTCGAAGCCGAAGTCGCCGCCGGGCGCGCCGTGGAAGAACTCGAGCAGGCTGACCAGCCGGGCATCCGGGAACACGTCCTTGGCGAACAGCGCCTCGCCCCACCCCGGGTTGGCGATCACCAGGTCGGCACGGTAGCCGCCGCGCGCCAGGTGGAGCATGGCGGCGGCGCAGGCCTCGCCGCGCAGGACCTTGGCCTCTGCCTCGCGCAGCAGGGGGTGCACGTCCTTGCCGGGCTGCCGGCGCACGCCGTAGACGTGCTGGGTGACGCCCGGCGGCGGAGGCCGCCGGTGCATGGCCAGCGCGTCGACCCGGTGGCCGGCGGCGGCCAGGGCCGGCGCGAGGTGGCGGAACTGCCCGGGGAAGTTCTGGTGGATGAAGAGGACGTTCATGGCGGTCGGCGGAATTGTGTCCTGTGGCAAACACGTCACGCCTGGGCCACATCCGTGCAGGAATCCCCCCCAATTCGTGGAGTGGGTCACGGGCGATGGGGGGCAGAATGGCACCGCGAATGACAAGACACCCGCTGGCCTACCGGTGCCGGCCGCGGAGGGACCGACGTGCTGATACTTTCTGACAGACCGCTCGGGAGGGTCCTCGAAGGGTCGGATAGAGTTCCGCCTTTGCCGCCGCGCATGGCCGGCAAAGCCGCCGCCCACCGACCATGAAACGCAGTTCCTGGCAGATCGAGAAAGCCGTCGTCTTCGCGCTGATGCTGCGCGAGCTGAAGACGCGCTTCGGCAACCGCATGGTCGGACTGATCTGGGTGCTGTTCGAGCCGATGGCCAACATCGGCAGCGTGCTGGTCCTTCGGGTCGTCGTCCGCCAGCGCTACGCCGGCGTGCAGATCGAGCCGGCGGTGTACCTGGTGGTGGCGATGCTGCCCTTCTTCATCTTCCGCAACATCTGGTTCCGGATGATGTCGGCGGTCGACGCCAACGCGGGCCTGTTCGGCTACCGGCAGGTCAAGCCGGCCGACGCGATGGCGGCGCGGGCCATCATGGAGACCACCATGTACGCGATGATCTTCGTCGCGTTCATGCTGCTGTTCGCCTGGATGGACTACCGCGCGGTGCCCTACCTGCCGCTGGAGTACCTCGGGGTGGTGGGCCTGTTCATCCTCTGGGGCATGGGCCTGGGCCTGATGTCGGCGGTCGGCGTCAAGAAGTACCCGGCGCTGGAGACGTTCCTGCACCTGACGTCCTTCCCCCTGTACATCACCTCGGGCGTGCTCATCCCGGTCAACTCCTTCCCCGCGACGGTGATCCCGATCCTGTTGTGGAACCCGCTGCTGCACATGGTCGAGCTTTCGCGCTGGGCCTTCTTCCCGACCTACCACCCGCTGATGGGCGTGAACCTGGAGTACCCGCTGATGTGGGGCCTGGTGGTCCTGTTCCTCGGCGTGTCGATGTTCTTCGTCGGCCGCCACCGGCTGATGCTGCGCGAGTGAGGCTGCGATGATCGAGCTGCGAGGCCTCACCAAGTCCTATCCCACGGCCCACGGCCGCAGGTATGTCTTCAAGGACCTGACCTTCACCCTGCCCGCCGGCTCGGGCGTCGGCCTGATAGGCCGCAATGGCGCCGGCAAGTCGACACTGCTCAAGCTGCTCGCGGGCCTGGACTCGCCCGACCGCGGCGAGGTCGTCACCAACGAGAGCATCTCGTGGCCGGTCGGCCTCGGCAGCGGATTCCAGGGGTCGCTCTCGGCACGCGACAACGTGCGCTTCGTCTGCCGCGTCTTCGGCGCGACGGGGGCCGAGAAGCGGGAGAAGATCGAGTACGTCGAGAAGTTCGCCGAGATCGGCGACTACTTCGACCTGCCGATGCGCACCTATTCGCCCGGCATGAAGTCGCGCGTGGCCTTCGGCATCAGCATGGCCTTCGACTTCGACTACTACCTGATCGACGAGGTCATGGCGGTGGGCGACCCGATCTTCCGCAAGAAGGCGGCGGCGGTGTTCCGGGAGAAGCTGGCGGGCGCCGGCGTGATCCTGGTCTCGCACAACCACAAGGACATCAAGGATTTCTGCAGTACCGTCGTGTTCCTTCACAACGGGCATGCGGCGGTCTATGACGACGTGGACGAGGGTCTCGCGGCGTTCCAGGAGCTACTGAAGGCATCGCAACCATGAAGGCAAAAGCATTCACGCCCCGGCGGCTCAAGATCGCGCTCATCGGGTTGCCGATGCTGCTCGGCACCATCTACTACACGGTGATCGCCGCCGACCGCTACACCAGCGAGTCGATGATCGCGGTGCAGTCGGCGCTGGTCAGCCCCACGGGGGGAGGCCCCATCTCCTTCGGTGCCGGCACCGGCCTGCTGGGCTGGCAGGACACCCTGTACGTGATGGACTACGTGCACTCCACGCCGCTGGCGCTGGACCTGGACAAGCAGCTCAAGCTGCGCGAGCACTACCAGCAGTCCGGGCCCGACCTGTTCTACCGCCTGTGGAAGGGCGTCAGCAACGAGTGGTTCGTCTGGTACTTCCGCAACCGGGTGGAGGTGGAGTTCAGCGACGTCAACGGCCTGCTGACCATCCGGACGCAGGGCTTCACGCCCGACAAGGCGCTGGAGATCAACCGGGCCATCCTCACCTCGGCTGAGCGCTTCGTCAACGAGTTCTCGCACCGCATCGCCGCCGAGCAGATGCAGTTCTCGCAGGGCGAGTTCGACGCGGCTTCGGTCAAGTGGCAGGGCGCCAAGGCCAAGCTGAATGAATTCCAGTCGGCCAACAAGATCCTGGACCCGATCGCCCAGACGACGGCGGCCTCGGCCCTGACGGCCGAGCTGCAGGCCACGGTGGCGCGCCTGGAAGCCGACCTGAAGAGCAAGCTGGCCTTCATGCAGCCCGATGCGCCCCAGATCGTCACCCTGCGCGACCAGATCGCCGCCAACCGCTCCCAGCTCGAGGCGGAGAAGGCCCGCACGACGAGCAGCCAGAGTGGTGACCGCCTGGGAACGCTGAACACCAAGTACCAGGAGCTGCTGCTGAATGCGGCGATCGCCGAAGACCAGTACAAGGCCGCCAACGCGGCCCTGGAGGCGGCCCGGATCGAGGCCGCCCGCAAGCTCAAGAGCCTGGTGATCGTGCAGGCGCCGGTCAAGGCGGAGACCGCCCAGTACCCGCGCCGCATCTACGACCTCCTCACCTTGCTCGCGCTGTGCGCCATCGTCTACTCGGTGGTCCGGCTGATCGTCGCCACCATCCAGGAACATCAGGACTGAACGCCATGAATCGAGTATCCGCACGCGCTTTGATCGCTGCCCTGACGTTTAGCCTGCTGGTGCCGTTCGCCGCGGCCCAGCAGGTGCCTCCCGGCTACGGGGCCATGCCGTCCAGCGCGGCAACGGGCCAGACGACGCCCACCTCGACGCAGACCACCACGCAGAGCGCCGCGCCCACGCCCAACACCGGCGTGCCGACGGCCGGCACGGCCGCGTCGCCGACGGCCCCGGTGCCGGTCGGCGCGCCCGTGGTGGCGCCCGCACAGCCGGCCACCCCGCTGCCGCCCACCCCCTCTGCCACCTCGGGCGCCAAGCCGATCGTCTTCGGCTCGCAGATGTTCGCCGGCCGCTTCGGCGCCGTCACGTTCAGCGGCTTCAATCCCGACTACCAGCTGGCGGTGGGCGACAACGTGCTCGTGCGCCTGTGGGGCGCGATCGCCTACGAGGCGGTCCAGCCGATCGACGCGCAGGGCAACATCTTCATTCCCAACGTCGGCCCGGTGAAGGTCGTCGGCGTGCGCAACGGCGACCTCAACCAGCTCGTCGACACCGCCGTGAAGAAGGTCTTCCGCGCCAACGTGGGGGTGTACGCGACGCTGCAGGCGGCGCAACCGGTCAAGGTCTACGTCACCGGCTTCGTGCGCGCCCCGGGCCTGTACGGCGGCCTTTCGTCCGACTCGGTGCTGTACTACCTCGACCGCGCCGGCGGCATCGACCCCGACCGCGGCAGCTACCTGGCCGTCGACGTGATGCGAAACGGCCGCCAGCGCGCCCGTATCGACCTGTACCAGTTCCTGCTCAAGGGCAAGATCGAGGCGCTGCAGCTGCAGGACGGCGACACCATCGTCGTGCCGCCGCGCCAGCACTCGGTCGTCGTCTCCGGCGAGGTGCTGAACCCGTACCTGTTCGAGCTGAACAAGCCGCAGGTCACGGCGGCGGAGCTCATGGCGCTTGCGCAGCCGAACCCGAACGCCACGCACATCAGCATCGTGCGCTCCATCGGCGCCGAGCGCCGCAGCGAGTACCACCCGATCGAGAAGGCGGGCGAGGTCGTCATCCAGGCGGGCGACATCGTCGGCGTGACGGCCGACAAGTACCCCGCCACCATCCTGGTGCGCATCGACGGTGCCCACCTCGGCGAGCGCTCGTTCGTGATGCCGTACGGCTCGCGCCTGAAGGACGTGATCGCACGCCTGAAGCCCGCGCCGCAGGCCAACATGGATGCGCTGCAGCTGTACCGCCTGTCGGTGGCGGCCAAGCAGAAGGAGAGCCTGGACCAGACCCTGCGCGGGCTCGAGGTCGCCGCGCTGACCGCGCGCTCCTCGACGATGGAGGAAGCGACGCTGCGCAAGACCGAGGCCGACCTGATCCTGCAGTTCGTCGAGCGCGCCCGCGCCATCGTGCCCAAGGGCCAGGTGGTGCTCGCCAGCAAGGAGCAGGCGGGCGAGACGGTGATGGAGGACGGCGACGTCGTCCGCCTGCCCGAGCGCAGCAACCTGGTCTCGGTCAGCGGCGAGGTCACCTTCGCCAACACGCTGGTCTACAACTCGAATCTCGACGTCGACCAGTACGTCGACCTCGTCGGCGGCTACACCCAGCGTTCGGACCGCAGCAAGATCCTGCTGATGAGGCCGGACGGCAGCATCGCCCCGAGCGGCGCCAAGCCGGGGCCCGGCGACGAGATCATCGTCTTCCCCAAGGTCGAGACCAAGTGGGTGGAAGTCGCGCGTGGCATCACGTCGATCCTCTACCAGCTGGCCATCTCGGCCAAGGTGCTGACCACCTTCTGACGGGTCGGGCCGGCCCCGCGGGGCCGGCCGGCACGGGCGGGGAAGTCGGATCTGGAGGCAGCCTTGTGATTGCGGTACCCAAGCGGGCCTTCGACGCGCAGGTGATGCTGCAGGGCATCCGCCTGGTGCGCGCCGTCGGCCGCCTGTGGGGCAACCGCCAGGCGCTGCTCTCGTTCGAGATCGAGCTGACCCGGCACCTGGGCCTGTTCGACCGCGAGCACTACCTCTCGCAGATCGAGCCCAGCGAGCTGCGCGGCATGTCGCCGCTGCGGCACTACGTGCTGATCGGCGACGCCGCCAACCTTTCGCCCACCCCGCTGTTCGACCTGCGCCACTACGACGCGCACTGCGGCCGGCGGCACGTCAACCGCCTGCTGCACTACGGCCTGGTGGCGCGCTTCCGCGGCATGTCGCCCACGCCCTGGTTCGACGCCGAGTACTACCTGCAGAGCAACCCCGACGTCGCGCAGTCGGGCCTGGACGCTCTCGAACACTTCCAGCGATGGGGCTGGCGCGAGGGCCGCAGCCCGCTGCCGGGCGTCGACATGCGCCGCCTGCTCGGCTCGCAGCCCGGCCTGAGGGTGGCCAAGGGCAATCCGCTCTCGCTGTTCGCCAGCGGCCACCTCGCCCATCATCTCAAGGGCATGGACCAGCGGGAGGCGCGCGTGCCCACGCCGCCGCCGGTTGCCGACGTGGCGGATGTCGACATGCTCGACCCGGCGCGCTGGGCCGGCGTGCAGCCCAGGCCGCTCACGGCCGAGCCGACCGTCGACGTGGTGATCCCGGTCTACGGCGGTGCGCAGGAGACGCTGCGCTGCCTCTACACCGTGCTGACCACGCCGGTGGCCACGCCGCACGAGGTGATCGTCATCAACGACGCCGGCCCCGTGCCCGAGCTGAACGCCATGCTGCGCAGCCTCGCCGGGCGGGGCCTGTTCACGCTGGAGCAACACCGCGCTAACCAGGGCTTCGTGAAGACGGTCAACCACGGCCTGCGGCTGCACCGCGAGCGCGACGTGGTGATCCTCAACAGCGACACCGAGGTCTACAACGACTGGCTCGACCGGCTGCTCAGGCATGCCGCCGAGCACCCCCGCCTGGCGACGGTCACGCCGCTGTCGAACAACGCCACCATCTGCAGCTACCCGGAAACGCTGTCGGACAACCGCCTGGGCCTGGAGGTGGGCCACTCGGAGGTCGACTTGCTAGCCGCCGAGGTCAACCCCGGCAAGCACGTCCTCACGCCCACCGGCGTGGGCTTCTGCATGTACATGCGGCGCGAGGCGATCCGCGACGTCGGCCTGCTGGACGAGCGGCACTTCGGCCGCGGATACGGCGAGGAGAACGACTTCTGCCAGCGGGCTATCCGCCGCGGCTGGGCCAACGCGATCGCCTGCGACACCTACGTGCGGCACGTCGGCTCGGTGAGCTTCAAGGGCGAGGCGGCGGAGCGCACGGCCAAGGCCATCAAGACCCTGTCGAAGCTGCATCCCCACTACGAGGCGGACGTTGCGCGCCACATCTCGGAGGACCCGGCGTGGGTCTGCCGGGCCCGCATCGACCTGGCCCGGCTCAAGCGCCTGAAGGCCGGCCGCAACGTGCTGCTGGTGTGCCACAACCGCGGCGGCGGGACGGAGCGCCACCTGCTCGAACAATCGCAGCAGCTGCTCGCCCAGGGTGCCGCGGCGTTCGAGCTGCGCCCTTCGCACGAGGCGGGCTGCGTCGCTCTCCTGCACCCCGGCCTCTACGGCCTGCAGAACCTCGCGGCCCTGCCTTTGCATGTCGACGGCATGCTGGAGGAGGCCTTGCGCGAGCTGGCCATCAGCGAGATCCACCTGCACCACCTGATCGACTTCCCGAGCGGCACCGCGCAGCACCTGCTCGGCGCGGCCCAGCGGCTGGGCCTGTCGATCCGCCTGGCGGTGCACGACTACTACGCCGTGTGCCCTCGGGTGAACCTCGTCACGCCAGAGGGTCGGCACTGCGGCGACCCGTCGACGGCCGACTGCAACCACTGCCTGGCACAGGACAGGCTGATCGAGCAGACGGGCCCGATCGAGGCCTGGCGCTCCGAATCGCTGCACCTGCTTTCGGCTGCACAGCAGGTGGTCGTGCCCTCGGCCGACGTGGCACGCCGGCTGGCGCAGATGGCGCCGCAGCTGCAGGTGACCGTGGAGCCGCACGAGGACGAGCCGCCGCCGCACGAGCTGCCGGCGCCGGTCCTGGCACCCGGCGAGTCGCTGCGCGTGCTGGTGATCGGCGCGATCAGCCGCATCAAGGGCTACGACGTGGTGCTCGGGCTGGCGCAGTCGGTGCGGGCCCGCGGCCTGCCGCTGAAGGTCTCGCTGCTGGGCTACTCGATGGACGATCCCCGCCTGGCCGACCAGGGGGTCGCGCTGCTGGGCCGGTACTTCGACAACGAACTGCTGGAGAAGATCAGTGCCGTCGACCCGCACGTCGTCCTGATCCCGTCGATCTGGCCCGAGACCTACTGTTACGTGCTCTCGGGCGCCCTGCGCAGCGGCCGCCGCATCGCGGTCTTCGACCTCGGCGCCCAGGCGGAGCGGGCGCGCCGCCACGACCCAGGCCACCTGCTGCTGCCGCTGGAGCTGGCCGTGCGGCCCGACGAACTGGCCGACCGGCTGCTCGCGACAGCCTATTTCGATTCGCAACCGGCGCACTTGCGCCCGGCGGCATGATGCGTGCATGAGTCCATCGACGGCCACCTCCGCTTCACCGAATCCCGCATCCGAAGCCCCTGCATCCTCCCTTGCCCCCGCGGCAACGCGCCTGGTGGTCGAGCGCATGGAGGCGGTCTGCGTGGTCGGCTGGGCCGCGCGGCCGGAAGGCGGGCAGGTCGAGATCGGCTTGCTGGTCGATGGCGGGCCGGCCGCCGTCCGTGTCGAGCGGATCCTCCGGCCGGATGTGCTGCAGGCGCTTCAGGTCCCTGGCGAGCCCGCGCTGGGCTTTCGCGTGCATCTTCCGCCCGAGGTCTGGCACGAAGGCGGTGCTGCGGCCAGGGCGGTCGAGCTCCTGGCGGACGGGGTGGCGAGCAGCCTGGCGTTGCCGCCGACCCTCAACGACCTGGTCGAGGACCTGCGCCGCTTGCCGGAAGGCGTTCCCGAGAACCGGTTCATCGAGCTGGCGCAGCACGTGAGGGGCCTGGGCTCCACGCCCGCGCTGGCGGCCGAGACCAAGGATTGGCTCGAGCGGCAGGTGCGCCTGCGCGGCGGCTGGGGCGTGCTGGACATCCTCGCGCAACACCCCGGGGTGGCGCCGCGCGGCCAGGTCGAACGCCTGGAGCAGGGGGTGATCCATGGCTGGGCCTTCCTTGACTTCCTCGCGGAAGAGTCGATCGGCCTGTTGCTGGACGGCGAGCCGCTCGATTGCGCGGTCATCCGGGTCGAGCGGGCCGACGTGCAGCGGGCGCTTCATTGCGAACGCGTCCGACTGGGCTTCGAGATCGAGGTGCCGCCGACGGTCTGGCGGCGAAGCGCCGGGAGGGAGCCGGTCTCGCTGAGCGTGCGCGTGGCCGGCCGGCCGCTGGCGGGGGCGCCTTGCGTGCTGACGCGACAGACGCTGCTGGATTGGCTCGATCGCCAGCGCCAGGCCGAGGCGTCGGCCGCGGCATCCGACGAGACCGCGGACCAGCGCCGCGAGCGCCAGTACGCCACGCTGCTGGTCCTGGAGCACCTGGGGGCGGCAGGTCTCGTCGCCGGGCTCGATGCCGCGCAGCGGCGCTTCGTCTTCGAGCAGGCGCAGCGCTACGGCGTCGCGGCTTCCCTGGGAACCTCATCCGTGTCCGATGCCGCCGAGCCGGCGCGGGCCGGCGCCATCGCGGCGGAGGACTATGCGACCACCGTGGTCTGGCAGCTGCTGAGGGCGTTCAACCAGCGCATCGACCAGGCACCGGGGCAACCCGCCGAGGTGGCCCTGCAGCAGGTGCTGGACGATCCGCGGGCTGCGGGCCGAACCCGGCAGAGCTTCCTCTGGGCCGTCATCCCGTACTTCTGCAGCCTGGGGCGGTATCCGGCGCTGCGCCCCCATATCGATGTCGCGCTGCTGCGCCAGCTGGTCCGGGCCGACTCCGCGTGGGAGCTGTCTCTCCTGTTGCCTGAAGTGACGCTCGCCGGCGACTTCAGGCTGGCACGCCTGGCGATGAAGAAGATCGCCTCGGGGCGCCCCGGCTGGTTGAACACCGACTGCGTGCTCGCCGCGGTCGAGACCAGCATCGCGGAGGGCCACAGCCTGGCTCGCCCGTCGGGTGCAGTGCCCGCGTTCTGCCAGTCCTTCCTGGATCTGCTGGAGCAGCTCGCGACGGTCGGCTACTGGTCGCGCCTGCACGACCTCAACCTCATCCGCGGCCTGGCAGGCCTGCTGGCCGCCGAAGGGGCGGTGGGCGAGAGCGTGGCCTGGCGGGCAGAGAAGGTCGCGCTGCGGGCCTACGCGCTCGTGCCGGATTTCTGGCGTGTGCTGGACGGGTCCAAGGCGCCTCTCGGGGGCTGGTCCGCCAAGCTGCAGCGGGCCCGGTCCTGCTTCGAGCAGCTGCACGACGCGCTGGCGAAACCGCATCTCGTCCAGCCCTCCGAACTGGCCAGCCTGGTGCAGCCCCTGGCCTGGCTGCAATCGGTCCAGAACCTGGACATCGAGGCCGCGGCCCGGGAGCTGGCCCTCGCGCTGACCGCGAGGACGCAGCCGCCGTCGCGACCCGGGGTCGCAGCAACGCTGCTTCATCAGCGCAACGACCTGCTTCGCCTCGCCGCCGCGCCTGCGCCTTCGCTGCCGGTCCCGGGATCGGCGGTCGCCGCCGAAATGGCGGACGAGATCCGGGCGCTCGCCGACGTCGCGGCGGTGCCCAGGCGCTCCGCCGTGGCAGCCCTGTTGGAGCGGTGCCTGGCCGCGCCGCCCGGCGGGCAGGCGTTGGACGAAGCCGAGACCCGGGCGCTGCGCGCGCTGGCGACCCGGGAGAACCGCTACCTCGGCGTGCGGCTGGCCGCCGCCGACTGGATGAACCGCCGGCGTGGCCTGGAGCCGCTGAAGCGCGAGGCCGCGCTGGTCGCCTTGCGCGAGATGTGGATCGTCGCGTTCGACGATTGCCTCGAGCTGCAGCACCCGCCCGCGCCCTTGATCGCGGCCTTCAGCCTGCTGGATGCGGAGCAGCAATCGGACCCGGAAGACATGCTCGGGCGCGTCGTCGTCGAGATGCGGCATCGCCTGCATCAACGCTATGGGGACGACATCGGGCAGTCGGTTTGCACCGCCTGCGCCGCCCCCCGCCTCGATGCCGGCCGCCGGGGTTTCTCGACGCTGGTGGCCGTCTACTCCTGCCGGCGGAACCTGCCGACCCGGGTCCAGGCCATCCGCGAGACCTGGGGCCGCGACCTCGACTCGCTCGGCATCCCGTGGGTCGTGGTGGTCGGCGACGGCGATGGCGAGTTGCGCGAAGGCGTGCTGGAGCTGCCCGTCTCGGACGCCTACGAGGCCCTCCCGGCCAAGACCCTGGCCCTGGTCGACTGGGTCTGGCGCCACACCCGCTTCGAGCACCTGCTGAAGATCGACGACGACTGCCATCTTGCGGTGCAGGCGTACTTCGCCTCGGCACCGTACCTGGCCCACCACTACCACGGCAGGCGGCTGCACCGCGGCATCGGCGGCACCGACCGCGTCTGGCACCAGGGGCGCTCGTCCACCGAGCGGGCGGCGCAGTCCGCCGACAAGTCACCCGAGCCGTCGCTGTACGCCGACGGCGGCGCCGCGTACTGCCTCAGCCGGCATGCGATGGCGCAGCTCGTCCAGGCCCTGGAGTCGACGGCCGGGGCGCGGCTGACCCGCAGTTCATTCCTCGAGGACAAGCTGCTGGGCGACCTGCTGGCCATGCGCGGCATCGGCCTTTCGAGCGAGGGGCACTACGCGCTGGTGCGTCGCCGTTTCGGCCCGGGCGCCACGCCGGTCAACGCGTACGAGAACCTGTTCTATCCGTCCCGCTGCAGCCCGACGTTGATCACCCACGTCGACGGCCACGAGGACCTGCCCGTCATCCAGGCCGGGCTCGGCGGCTCCCGCCTGCTGCCTTCGAGGATCTGGCCGACGCACGAGCCGGTGCGCCTGGGCGGCTCCGGCACCAACCAGCTGGAGCTGCTCAGCCCCGAGGGGCGGGTGCAGGCCCTGGTCGACGCTCCCGTGCTGTTGGTCGCCGTCGCCCGCAACGAGCGGGTGCTGGCGCCGCACTTCCTCGAGCACTACCGCTCGCTGGGCGTGCAGGCCTTCGTCTTCATCGACAACCTTTCCGACGATGGCACCCGCGAGTACCTCGCGAGCCAGCCGGACGTGGTGCTCTACTCGGCCGACACCGAGTACCGCCATTCGCACTACGGCGTCAGCTGGCAGCAGGCCGTGCTGGGCGCGCATGCACTCGGCAAGTGGGTGGTGCTGGCCGACCTCGACGAGTTCCTGGTCTACCCCGGCTGCGAGCAGCGGCAGATCGGCGCCTGGCTGGCCGAGCTCGACGCCGGGGGCCACGACGCCGCCCGCGTGATGATGGTCGACATGTACCCCGAGGGGGACATGGACGACGCCGATTTCACGCGCCAGGCGCCCTTCGAGGCCGCGCCCTGCTTCGACCGCCAGCCCTTGATCCACTGGGCCCTCGGCTCGGGCTCGTACTCGAACGCGCCCACCTACCTCAGTGCGCTGCGTCACCGGCTGATCCCGGATTCCGCCCCCAACCTGTACACCTCGCAGAAGGTGGCCGTCTTCCGCTACCAGCCCTGGGTGCGCCTGGCCGAGGGCCTGCACTACGCGAGCAACCTGCGCCCGGCGCCCGAGCCGGCCTGGTTCGCTCATTTCAAGTACCACGCGGGCTTTCGCCGCAAGGTGCTGACCGAGGTCGCGCGCAAGCAGCATTTCAACGGGGCCGAGGAATACCGCAAGTACGCGAGCATGCTGGCCGAGGCGGCCGGCTCCCTGCACCGGCCGGGGGTCTCCGCCGCCTATTCAGGCAGCTTGACCTGGGCTCGCCCGAACGATGAAGACTGAAGCTTCCACCCTGCCGCGCCCTGCGACCGAAGAGGTCCCGCGCCTTCCCTCCCTCTGGATCTGGCGCAGCGCCGGCCGGGTCGGCCGCTGGCTGCCGCAGGTCCTGCTGCAGGGGCTGGATCACCATGGCGCGCTGGTCGAGCCCTTCGCCGGCGAAGGCGAACAGGCGGCCCTCGCCAAGTGCTGGCGCCCGGATGTCGCGCGGGAAGCGGACGAGCAGCGGCTGCGCAAGAGCCTGGGTCCCGTCGAGGCCCTGGTGCACACCGTCGACCAGGGCCCCGAAGGCTTCCACGCCGCGCTGGCCGACGCCGCGGCCCAGCGGGCCGAGTGCCGGCATCTGCTGCTGCACGTGCGCGACTCGGCGTGTCGGCTGGCGGATCTGCTGGCGACGCGGCAGGAGCGCCCGCCGATCGAAGGCCTGCTCAGGCGCGAGCGCGAAGGCGCCGGCCGCCTGGGCCGCGTGCACGCCGCGCTGAACCGGGCCGGGCAGCCCGTTCACTGGCTCGCGCTCGACGACCTGGCGGCGCCCGCGGCGCCGGGGAGCTCCGCCTGGCAGGCGCTGTGGGCCTTCCTCGGCCGGCCGCCCGAGGGCGACGAGCTGGTCGCGTCCTGGCGGCACCGGCTGGCGGGCGAGTTCCGCGAGCTCATGGCCGCTCTCGACGCCCGCACGCAGCAGTTGCTGGACCGAGAGGCCCTGTGGATGGGCAGCCCGGCCATGGCGCCGGCCTTCCTGGCGGCGGTCGAGCGGCCTGCGGCCGAGGCGGCCGTGAAGTGGCTGCGCTTCGACCGGGTTCCCGGCGTGCTGCGCGAGGGCGATCCGATCCGCTTGTCGGGCGTCGTCGTCCCCTCCGGCGAGATGAACTCCGACCGCCGGCTGATCCTGCGCCAGGGCGCCCGGCGGCAGCGCCTCGCCTGGGACCAGCCCTCGCCGGCCGTCGCCGCCCGCTGGGCCGGCGAGGCGGCGGCCCACGCGCGCTTCAAGCCGGTGGCCGTGCGCGTCTGCCGGCGCGAGCCGGCCGCGCTCTTCTACAAGCCGACCGAGAAGGCCGCCGCGGTGCCGGCTGGCGCTCTCGCGTTCGAACCCATCGGGCGCGAGCCCGTCGAAGGCATCTACCTGTCCCGGTGGTCCATCGGCTACCAGCCGATCCCCAAGGCGGCCTGCACGTCGATCAAGGAGCTGCTGTTCCGTGCGGTGGCGGGCGCGGCCTTCTCGCCCGAGCTGGCAGAGGGCGCCAACCACGTCCATCGCTACTTCGACCTGCGCACGCGCGACGTCAGCGCGGCGGGGTTCCGCTTCGTGGTGGTCCGCGATCCGATCAAGCGCTTCCTTTCGGCCTTCGGCAACCGGGTGCTGCACCACAAGGAGCTTTCCAGGGCCTATGTCGAGGGCCTGGGCATCACGCCGCTGGACCTGGAAGGCTTCGTCTTCGATCCCGACCTGGCGGGGTTCGTCGAGCGGTTTGCCTCCTACCGCCGCATCCCGACCATCGACCATCACTTCCGCCCGATCAGCGAGTTCAGCGCACCCCTGGCCGCCTTCGACAAGGTCTATCCCTTCGAGGCCCTGGGCGAGCTGGTGGCGGATCTGCAGAAGCGCACCGGCGTGCCCATGGCCTTGCCGCATTCGCAGCGCGGCGGCCCGAAGCTGCAGCCCCAGGACCTTCCGCCCCGCGTTTTCGACAAGCTGGCCGAGTTGTTCGCGGCGGACTACGCGATGCTGGAGGGCCTGTATTCGCCCGGGAAGCTGCGCTGATGGAAGCGAGCCTGCGCTTCAGTCCCGCCCGCCGCGGCGGCCAAGGCAGGGCGCCGAGGAGCCTGCATGCCGCGCCTTGACCGAGCCGTGGAGCGGCGCATCGCACGCAACTCCGCCCAGCTCGTGGAGGTCTCGGTGCACCCGCAGCGCATCGCCGCTGCCTGGTGCCTGCTCGTGTGCTGCGCCCGCAACGAGATGGCCCGCATGCCGGCCTTCCTCGAGCACTACCGGCGCCTGGGCGTGGGGCACTTCCTGGTGCTCGACAACCAGTCCGAGGACGGGCTGCAGGGCTACCTCGCCCAGCAGCCCGACTGCTCGGTCTGGCTGGCCGACGGCAGCTACAAGGCCTCCAACTTCGGCATGGACTGGTGCAACACCCTGCTCGCCCGGTACGGCGTGGGCAAGTGGTGCGTCACCGTCGACCCCGACGAACTGCTCGTCTATCCGCACTGCGAAGAGCGCGACCTGCGCAGCCTCACCGCGCGCATGGAGGCGATGGGCCAGCCGAGCCTGTTCACCGTCCTGCTCGATGCCTACGGCGAGGGCCCGCTGAGCCGGACCACGCTGACGCCCGGGGCCGATCCCTTCGCGGTCTGCCCCTGGTTCGACCGCTTCAACCTGACCCAGCGCTTCGACGCCGCCACGCAGAGCTTCTGGGTCCAGGGCGGCGTGCGGATGCGGCGGTTCTTCGCCGAACGGCCCGAGCAGGCGCCGGCGCTGAACAAGGTGCCGCTGGTGCGCTGGGCGAAGGACCTGCGCTATGTCTCCTCCATGCATCACCTGAACGACACCCGCCTGAACTGCACGGTCAACGGCCGGGCCGATGCGGTCTCGGGCGTGCTCTTCCACTTCAAGTACGTGAGCCTGCTGCAGCAGAAGGCCTCGGAGGAGATGGTCCGCGGCGAGCACTACGCGGGCAGCACCGAGTACAAGGCCTATTTCGAGGCTGGCGACGTGCAGCTGTTCGACCCCGAGATCTCGGTGCGATATGCGGGCAGCGAGCAGCTGCAGCGGCTGGGTTTCATGCAGGCGGGGACATGGTTCTGACGCCGCGGCCCGAGGCGCCGGCCGCCGTGCCGGCCGACGTCGAAGGGAGGCAGCCCCGCATCGCCGTGCTGCTGCTGTGCCACGAGGAGCCGGAGCAGGTCGCGCAGACCTTGCGTTCGCCCTTCTTCGCCAGCGATGACCTGAAGCTCTACATCCACTACGACGCCCGGCGGACCGAGGCCGAGAAGCAGGCGCTCGCGGCCCTCGTGCCGCCGCAGGTCCGGCATGCCTTCGTGGCCGAGCGCGTCGCCTGCGCGTGGGGCGACTACACGCTGGTGGAGGCCACGCACCGCATGTTGCGGGCGGCGATCGAGGATGACGACTTCACGCCGGACTACCTGCTGCTGAGCAGCGCAAGCTGCGTGCCCATCCGGCCGCTGGCGAGCCTGCAGGAGTTCCTGCGCCGGCGCGACGGCATCGACTTCATCCAGGCGGTCGATATCGGGCGCCGCAGCTGGGTAAGAGGCGGGTTGGAGAAGGAGCGCTACGAGTACCGCTTCCCGTTCAATTTCCGGACCCACCGCTGGGCCTTCGAGCGCTTCACCGAGCTGCAGCGGCGCCTGGGCCTGAAGAGGCGGCCGCCCGAAGGGCTGCGCATCCACTTCGGCTCGCAGTGGTTCTGCCTCACGCGGGCCACCGCCCAGGCCGTCACCGCCCGGCTGGCCGAGCCGGCCCTGCGCGAGTTCTTCGCCGCCAGCTGGATTCCCGACGAGTTCGCCATCCAGTCGCTCGTGATGGCGGTGCAGCGGCCGGAACGCGTGGCAGGCCACAACCTGACCTACTACGAGTTCGACGACCAGGGTCGGCCCCTGGTGCTGGAGAACGGGCACTTCGAGCACCTGCTGCGCCAGCCGTTCTTCCTCGCGCGCAAGCTCTCGCCGCATGCCACGCGGCTGGCCGCCCAGATCCACGAGCACGTCTCGTCGCCGGAGCTGGACTGGAGCTACTTCGCCCAGGTCGGCTCGCCCAGCGGCCACTACGCGAAGTTCCTGGCCCGGGCGCTGACGGTCAGCGCCTCGCGCTCGCGCGTGGCGGCCGAGCCCGACGCCTGGCGCGGCGTGATGAGCCTGAACGAGCGGCCCTACTTCCTGCTGTATGCGAGCTCGCGCCGCCTGGCCGCTGCCGTGGCGCGGCAGATGCGGCGACAGGATCCATCGATGCCGGCCTTCGATTTCGTGTTCGACCCGCTGCAGCTCGTGCCGGCCGAGGAGGCCGCCTCCTGGCGCGGCATCCAGTGCGGCATGCGAGCGCGCCGTGACCACGACGCGGCCGGCTTCGCGCACGAGCTCATCCACCTCGACCCGCTGCACCGCACGGTGATGTGCGTCGATCCCGCCGTGCCCTCATGGCTGCGCGACTTCGCCCAGTGGGACGAGAACGCCGTCGTCGTCTGCTGCGATCCGCAAGGCCTGGGCAAGCTCCAACGCGCGGAAAGCGCATTGCGCGACATCGGCGCGATGGACGAATCCACGCTGTTCGAGCAGACCGTGCGTGCCGCAGGCGTGCCCGGCTGGCTGCCGCAGGATCATTTCGACCAGGCCCAGCGGGAATCGAAGCACCGTTGCCGGTTCGTCCACGCCCAGCTCATCGGCGAAGGCGAGGCCGACCCTACGCTGAAGGCGGTCTGGCAGGCCTGGCTCGCCGTCGATGCGCGATCCTTCTTCGCCCCCACCGAAGCCGAGGCCCGGCTGCGGCTGTTCGGCGACCCGAGCGAGTGACCATGCCCTTGCATCGCCTTGCCATCCTCTCCGCCCGCCGCACAGGGGCCGAGGCTGTGCTGCGCCTGCTGGAGCCCGCGGCGGCGGGGCGCTCGGTGGGTGCCCAGCCCTTCCACTGGGACAGCGCCTGGGGCCCGGTCTCGCGCGAGTTCCACGAGGGATCGCCCGAGCGTGCCCGCGAGCTGCTCGACGACTGCCTGCGCACCGGCGCGCTGTTCCGGCATTGCCACGACGCGGAGTCGTGGGACTTCAACCAGATGCTGCTCGACGCCCTGGCGAGGGCCGGCTACCGGTTGCTCGTGATCGAGCGCGCGCTGGGCGCCGAACACCTGTTCTCGGTCATCGTGTCCGAGCTCCACGATTGCCGCGACGCCGCTGCGGTGGCGCGCCTGCGCGCGCGGCTGCAGGCCGGCGACGACGTCGAGCCGCTCGCCGTCGAGGAGGTGCGCCAGCGCGTGTTCGGCCAATGGCAGACTCACCACTGGTTCCAGCGAGCGCTGGCGGCCTGCCCCGCGCCGCGACTGGCCTGCCGCCACGAGGACCTCTTCCTGCGGGGCGTGGCCGGCCTGGCCGTGGTGGACGAGTTGTTCGCCTTCGCCGGACTGGCGCCCCGCAATGCCCTCGTCGACGACGCCTCGCTGCTGCGATTCCTGTGGGCCGGCCAGCACTACACCGCCGGCCTGGCCGCCTACTCGCCGGCGCTGCGGGCCATGCGCGCCGTGATCGAGACCGAACTCGCCCGCCTGCGCCAGGAGCAGGCGCAGCCGGCAGGCGTTGCAGATGCCGGGGCCTGATGCCGTCGCCGCGCCGCTGCTCGAGCGGCGCGCGTTCATCGAAAGCTGCATGGCGCGGCGGCCGGCGAGCCTGTGCCTGGGCCAGCACCAGGTCGACTTCCTGCCCGGCGGGCCGGCGCTGGCCGTGACCTTCGAGCCGGCTGCCCTCGGCAAGGCCGCCGCGGACCTGCAGCGGCCGGCCTGGGGCCAGAGCTTCCTGCAGCGGCGCGGCCACGCCGTGCTGGGCGTCAAGCGGGTCGCCACCGACTGGTACCGCAGCCCGGCCCTGCACCAGGTCTTCAGGGCTCTGCAGGAGGCAGGCTGGTTCGGCCGTTTCGAACGGGTGATCTTCTACGGCCCCTCGATGGGCGGCTACGCGGCCCTGGCCTTCGCCGCCTGTGCGCCGGGCTGCACCGTCCTGGCGCTGAATCCCCAATCCAGCCTGGCGCCGGAGCGCGTGTGGTTCGACCAGCGCTACGCCGGGCCGCGCGCGTCCGCCTGGGAGGGCGACTTCGTCGATGGCGTGGACGGCGCCGAGGTGGCCGGGCGGGTCTACGTCTGCTACGACCCCTACCAGGTCAAGGACCGCCTGCATGCCGAGCGACTGCCCCCGCGCAACCGGGTGAACCTGCGCCTGCCCTTCGCAGGCCACACGACGGCCCAGACGCTCCATGCCCTGGGCCTGCTCGGCACGGTCTTCGACCAGGCGCTGGAAGGCACGCTGGACGAAGCGGGATTCCGGGCAATGGCCCGCAAGCGCAGCCAGCTCGCCGACTACCACTGCCGCCTGGCGGAACGAGGCGTCTGGATGCCGCGCCGGCTGCGCGAGCTCGAACGCACCCTGGCCCTGGATCCGCCCCATGCGCGGGCCACCCTGCTGCGCCCGCTGTGGACGGCCGGCGAGACGGCGGCCGGGGTGGCCGAGCCACCACAGGCGCAGCAGGGGCCGGGCGCGGCCGCAGCGTCGCCTCGCGTACGCCGCTGGCCGATGGGCGTCGTCACCGCGGCGCGCATCCCGCTGGTCTACCTGAACCTGCCCAAGTCGGCCAGCACGACCATCCAGAACCACCTGCTCTACATCGCCAGCGGCCGCTATGCCGAAGACCCGCAGGCGATCCACCAGCATCCCGGCCTGCGGCGCAGCCGGGAGGACAGCGACGAGACCCATGCGCTGATCGAACGCCAGCTGGCCGAGGGCGCGCTGGTCT
The DNA here is from genome assembly GCA_946479475.1 of uncultured Ideonella sp. Next base: position 20,130 of record CAMLGG010000025.1, read on the forward strand.
TCACCTTCGTGCGCGATCCCGGCCGGCGGGCCTATGCCTGCTTCAGCGAGAAGATCATGCCGGGCGGCCGCAACAGCTTCGTGGCGATCCGCCAGGCGCTGGAGCGGGACTGGGGGCTGCGCCCGCCGCCGGCGGGCGAGCCGCCCTCGCTGGAGCGGCAGAGGGACAACTTCGCCGCCTTCCTGCGCTTCGTGCAGGCCAACCTGGCCGGCGACACCACGATCCGGCGCGACCCTCACTGGTGCCCGCAGGGGCCGATGCTGGTGCAGTACCGCCAGCACCTGAAGATCCACGTGGTCGGCAAGGTCGAGAACTTTGCCGCCGACATGGCGCTGGTGCTGCACAAGGCCGGTGTGCGCCGCGTGCCGGACGTGCAGTGGCGGCCCTGGCGGCACGCGCCGGCGCCCTTCTCGTTCGAGCAGGTGCTCACGCCCGAGCTGCAGGCCCTGCTGGACGGCCTGTACGAGTCGGACTACCGCCACCTGGGCTATCGCGCGGGGCCGGCGGCAGGCGACGGGCCTGCGCGCCTGGCGTGAAGCCTGCTACGGACCGTTTCCGATCCGTCCGGTGCCCGGCGCCCGGTCCCGGTGCCGTCGGGTACAGTTCCGGCGCGCTGCGCGGCGTTGCCGGGTGCCCTCAAGGAATTGCCGATTGAAGATCTCCATCAAGACGCCGCAGAACAGGAACCCCGTCTTCACGCGCCCCGGCTTCCTGCTGGTCGGCATGATGCGCAGCGGCTCCAACTTCCTGGAGCGCCAGCTCAACCTGCTGCCCGACGTGCGCTGCCACGGCGAGCTGTTCAACACCGCCTTCGTCGGCTTCAGCCACGAGGCCTCGGGCCGGCCGGCGGGCTACAAGCGCGAGGACACCGCGGCCCGCAACGCCGACGAGGAAGGCTTCATCGCCAAGGTCGACCAGGCCTGTGACCGCCGGGTCATCGGCCTGCGGCTGTTCCTCGACCACAGCGCGCACATGACCGCCCGGCTGCTGCACGACCCGAACGTGGCCAAGATCGTGCTTTCGCGCAACCTGCTGGAGGCCTACATCTCGCTCGAGACCGCGCGCGAGACGGGGGTGTGGCTCACCACCGAGTCGGCCAAGGCGCCTCCCAAGCCGGTCAAGGTCGAGATCAACAAGCTGGTCACCTTCGCGCTGCGCCAGAGCCTTTACTACAACGACGTGCAGACCGTGCTGCACCAGACCGGCCAGCGCTACCTGCAGGTCGACTACAACGAGATCAAGGACCTGGCCAAGCTCAACGAGATCGCACGCTTCATCGGCTCCGAGCACCAGTTCGGCTCGGTGTCCGAGCCGATCCGCAAGCAAAATCCCGGCTCGCTGGAGGAGCGCATCCTCGACTTCCCCAAGCTGCTCGAAGAGCTCAAGCGCCGCCAGCTGGCCCGGTGGTTCCGTTGACCCGTTGACCTGACACCCATCCCATGAACGACAAATCGGCTCCCACGCCCAAGCCCGGCAAGTCCGCGGCGGCCAAGCCATCCCCTGGCCCCAGCGAGCACGGGGCGGCGCAGCCGCCTGCTCCGTTCTTCGTCATCGGGTGCGTGCGCTCCGGGACCACGATGCTGCGCGATGCATTGCGCATGCATCCCAACCTGGCGAGCCCTGAGGAGACCCACTTCTTCCGCTGGGGGGAGCCGTACGGCACCGAGGCGATGAGCCGCGCCCTGTCGAACAACCCGGTGCTGAAGAAGCACCGCGAGCTCGACGGCATCAGCGAGGCGGAGTTCGCCGAACTGCTCAAGCAATGCACCTCGCGCGCCGAGCTCTACACGCGCTACATGGCGATGTTCATGCAGCGCAAGAAGCCGGGCGCCAAGCGCTGGTTCGACAAGACCCCGCAGAACGTCTACGGTGCGCTGCTGGCAGCCTCGAGCATGCAGCGCTCGAAGTTCGTCCACATCGTGCGCGAGCCGGTCAACGTGGTCGCCAGCCTGCGCATCGGCCGCATCGTCAAGGTCGAGAATTTGACCGGCGCGTGCAACTACTGGAACGAGGCGATACAGATCGTCGCCGGCTTGAAGCGCGCCTACCCGGCACGGGTCTACGAGCTGCGCTACGAGGATTTCGTGGCCGATGCGCCGGCCCAGCTGAAGCTGCTGCTCGATTTCATCGGCGAGCCGTTCGATCCGAAGTGGTTCACCACGCTCAAGATGCGCGAGAGCGATCACCAGGACGAGGGCGTGCTTTCGTCCGACGAGCTCGCCGTGGTGCGCAAGCTGTGTGCGACCGGCCGCCGCCGCTACGGCTACGAGCTGGCCGCCCCGGCCTCCGAGGCCGCGGCGGGCGGCATGATCTCAAACAAAGTTCCAGGCGCGCGCAAGGCCACCAAGTTGTCTCCGGCCGCGAGCTAATATCAGCCGCCCTTTCCCGAGGGCGCCCGGCCGGGCCCTTCACCGGGCCCGACCCCTGCAGTCTCTGATCGACCATGTCCCAACCCATCGACGCCCGCCGCCATGAGCAGGTGCACCGGCTGACGCTGGAGCTCCAGTCGCTGCGCGGCCGCCTGAACGACACCATCGACCAGCTGTGCGAGCTGGTCGCCGGCCACGACATCGGTGGCGAGCCCGTCGGCCTGTCGCCGCTGGCCGGCCAGGAGAGCGGCAATGCCGAGCGCAGCCTGGTGCCGGCCTGGTTGCGCCTGCCGGGCGCCAGCGCCTCGGCCAGCAACCCGGTCTCCGGCCACCGCCTGGCCAACGACACGGCGCTGTACAGCGACTACCGCAACGGCTTCATCCAGCTCATCCAGGTCAACCAGCCGCACGGCGCCGACGAGCGCTACGCCCTGGTCGTCAACCATGCCGACTTCGATGGCAGCTTCCTGTCCATCGTGATGGACGCGCGCGCCTTGCTGGCCGACATGCCGGCCGGCCCCGCGCGGCTGTCTCTGGCGGTCGAGGTCCGCGGCACCCCCGCCCCCGGCCTGCATGCGAAGTGCGCCTGGAAGGTGGGCGAGCACTGGAGCGAGCGGGCGCTGCGGCTTTCGCCGGGCCAGCTCGCGGCCGACAGCTTCGCGATCGACATGCTCGATCCGTCGCAGATCAACGCGCTGGATTTCCACCTCTTCTTCAACCCGGTCGGCCGCGGCAGCTTCGAGATCCGCCGCCTCACCGCGGGGCTGGTCGTCACGCCGCCGAACGAGGCGCCGCTGACCTCCAGCGTGTTCGAAACCGCGCCCTGAGGCGCCGTGGCGGCCGCCCCGGCCGCCGCACCTTCCAGCCAGGTCCCACGATGACACCCTCCGACGCCAACGATCCTGCCGCCATCGGCGCCGTGCCGCTCGCCCAGGCCCGCATCGACTGGGGCCGCGGCCGCATCATCGGCTTCTCGGTGCCCGCCGACGACGCCCTGGCCTTCGACGTGGTCCAGCTGTGGCTCGACGGCCGCTGCGTGGCCTCGGCCGTGGCCAACCTGTCCGTCTTCGATTTCGTGCGCGACCTGGCCGGCCTGAACCTGCCTTCGCGCGAGCATTCGGCCTTCGAGCTGAGGATCCCGCAGGCCGCGCTGCTGCCGGGCCAGATCGGCGAGAGCCCGGCCATGCTCGAGGTCCGCACCTCGCGCGGCGCGCCGGTGCTCGAGACGACCGTCCACGGCCTGCACGAGTTGCTGCGCCTGACCGACGGCGCGCCGGTCGACCTGCTCTACCAGGTGCGCTTCCACGGCCTGACGGGCGGCGCGCTGCAGGGCTGCGTCGTCAACCTGCACCGCGTGAGCCAGCGCCCGGCCCTCATGGCCCGGCTGAACGACCAGAACGCCGAGCCGCTGGCCTTCTACGAGTCCGCAGCCGACGGCAGCGTGCACCACTTCTCGATCCCGGTGCGCATCGACCGGCTGGTCGACGGCACCAACCAGATCAGCGTCGTCGGCCCGGATGGCCAGCCGCTGGGCAGCTACCCGATCCAGGTCGGCGTCGCCACGCTGGGCGAGAGCGAACGCAAGCTCGCCGCGCTGGAGGCCGAGGTGGCCTTCCTCAAGCGCCTGGTGCTGACCCAGAACCCCGAGGCACTGCCCGCGCGCCTCGCGTTGCTCAAGAGCGAGATCGTCAACATCTGCTCCGAGATGCTCACCCTGCAGCGGACCAACTTCGAGCGTGAATGGCTGGCCCGGCCGGACGCCGCGGCGCCGGTCGCCGGACAGGCCGCACCGGCGGCCCGGCCCGCCGCGACGCCCGCCCGCGGGAGCCTGCCGGCTGCCGCGACGAAAGCCTGACGGCTCGCCCGGGGAGCTTCGCGCGAGTGTTCAGCTATTCCGACACCGGCACCCGGTCCGCCTCGATGGGCGGCCGCTGGCCCGGCGCGCGCCGGCGCCTGTACCTGTTCTCGCCGCTGCCGCCGCAGCGCAACGGCCTGGCCGACTACATCGTCGAGTACCTGCCGATGCTGGCCGCCGACTTCGAGCTCTACCTGGTCGCCGAGAGCGGCCGCGCGGCCGAGGCTTCCGGCGCGCTGGCGGGCCTGCGCCTGAAGGTGCTCGACGAGGCGGCCTTCCTCGCGCGGCAGCCCGAGCCGGATGCGCAGATCCTCTACAACGTGGGCAACAACGGCGACTGCGCCTACATGCTGGATCACCTGCACCGGTTCCCGGGCGCGGTGATCGTGCACGACGTGTCCCTGTTCTACCTGCACCAGGTGACGCTGCAGATGGAGCGCGCCAACGGCATGTTCAACCATTGGGTGCGGGACACGGGCTACGAGGTGCCGGCCGATTTCGTCGCACGCGACGGTGCGCTGTCACGCACGCCCGGCCTGCTGTACCAGGAGTGCCTGATGGTGCGCCGCATCGCCGGCTCCGCTCGCGGCCTGATGCTCCACAGCCGCTACGCCGAGGCGCGGTTCCGCGGCGGTGCCTTCGACGTTCCGCTCGGCGCCGAGCATGGCCGCCCGCTCGAGCGCATCCCCCACTTCGTGCTGCCTCCGGCGCCCGCTGCCGCGGACGCTGCCGAGGTGCTGCAGCGATTCGGCGTCGAGCCCGAGGACATCCTGCTGCTCGTCCCCGGCTTCCTGACCGGCAACAAGATGCTGTACGAGGTGCTCGTGGCCTACGCCCGTGCGCGCTCCGCGCACCCCCGCCTCAAGCTGTTGTTCGCCGGCGAGGAGCGGGCGAGCGAGTACGCGGTGTCCGAGCGCATCCGCCAGTTGTGGCCCGACGGAGACGGTCCGCGCGTCACCGGCTACCTCGACGCGCGCGAGCTCGACATCCTGCTCGGCCGCGCCGACCTGTCCTTCGTGCTGCGCTACCCGACCTATGGCGAGACCTCCGGCATCCTGCCCCGGGCGGTGATGGGCGGCGGCCGCGTCGTGACGGTCGACATCGGCTCCTACCCGGAGTTCGAGTCGCCGCTGATCGACCACGTGTCCATAGGCGCCGGGCTGGTGGATGAACTGCACGCCAGCATCGAGTCGGCCTGCGCCAGCCTGCCCACCCCGGCAGCCCGCGCCGAGCGGCGCGCGCTCGAGGCGCATCGGGCGGAGGCCCTGAGCCCGCGCTCGCTCTACCCGCGGGTGCGCAAGCTGCTGGATGCCGCCTGGGAGGTCGCCCGATGATCGACGCCGACTCGGTCCTCGCCAACGCGCCGGTGCCGGTGCGGCCCGGCCTGGTCATCGACGTGTGGGTGGACCTCTTCGCGGCCGCCGCGGCCCGCAACGGTGCCCTCGGCAATGGCTTGCCCGTGGTCCTGACCGACACCCTGCGGGCACTGCCGCTGCTGGAAAGCCAGGGCCCGGTGGGCTGGATCCACACCGCTCCCTGGTACTACCAGGACTACATGGTGGTGGCCAACGGGCAGCCGGCGCCGCGCCTGCGTGTCGACGCGCTCGCCGCGTCCGGCGAAGCGGCCCGGATGCTGCGGCGCGCCTCGCTGTGCCTGGCCGCCGTGCCGGCCGAGCGTGGCCCCGCACTGCCGATGGCCGCCCTCGTCTCCAAGGCGCTGCAGGCGCGAGTGCCGGTCCTGCTCTACGGGCCGCCCGCCGCGGGCGGCTGGGCTGCCTTCGAGGGCCTGATCCGCCAGGGCGCCCTGCAGCCGGTCCAGGCGGCTGGCGCGCGGGTGCTGGCCAGCGCGGGCCTCGGCGGCGCGCTCGGAGATGCGGGCCTGCGTGACTTCGACCGCGCCCTCGCGCTGGCCGCGCAGCTCAATCGCGCACGGCAGGCCGACCTGCTGCTGGAGAGCCTGCCGGAGGACCGCCTGAAGCTGCGCCTGCGGATCGACCCGGTCCAGCTCGTCACCGCCGGCAGCCAGACGCTGGCCCACCACATTGCGCACGAAGGCCGCGCGCTGTTCAACAGCCGTGGGCTGGGCTCGATCCTTCTGCCCTGGGGCGCTCCTTGCCAGGTGCGCCTGCTGCTGCGCAACGTGCGCGCCCGCGTGGACGCGAGCTCCATCGCGCTCGGCGAGCAGGCGCTGGCGCCGGTGGCCGTCGACTACACCGATCACGGCGCCTTCCTGCGCCTGGCCTTGCCGGCCGTCACGCCCGGACAGGATGCGCTGCTTCACCTGTCGCTGCCTCGCGAGGCGGTGCCGGGCGATGGCTTCTGCGACATCGGCGCGGCCGAGTTCACCGTCGAGACGGCCTGACAGGACACGCGATGGATTTGTCGAACCCCCCGAGCTCGCCGATGCCGTTCATGCCCAGCGGGCTGACGGCGCCGCGCTGCCTGGTCGTCACCTTCAATCGGCTGATGCCGGCCGACCAGGGCAATGCGCGCCGCATCATGCAGATGGTGCGCCTGTACAAGTCGCAGGGCTTCGAGGTCGACCTCCTGTACCACAACGAGGAGGGGTTCGACCCGGCGCTTTCGCATGCGCTGGCCGGTGAGTTCGGCCGCGTGAACGTGGTGCGCTCGCGGGCCCCGAAGCACATACAACCCGGCCATGTCTGCCGCATCGCCGACTGGTACGACCGCGGCCTCGAGGCCGCGGCACGCGACATGCATCGCCTGCGCGGCTACAGCGTCGTGCACGTGAACTACGTCTGGTACGCGCCCCTGTTCGACCAGTTCGGATCCGACGTGGTCAAGGTGCTCGACACGCACGACATCTTCGGCGAGCGCCGTGCCAAATACACGGCCGCGGGCATGAAGCCGCAATGGTTCAGCACCACCTACGCCGACGAGGACAGCGCCTTGCGCCGGGCCGATGCGGCGCTGGCGATCCAGAAGGAGGAGGCGGCGGAGCTCGCCGGCCGAGGGCATCGCAACATCCTCTACTTGCCCTATGTCGAACCCGCGCTGCGCCCCTTCGTGCCGCGCGGCGGTGACCGGCCGCTGACCTTCGGCTACCTCGGCAGCGGCAACGACTGGAACATCCTCAGCATGACGGAGTTCCTTGCCAAGCTGCAGGCGCGCGGGGTCCCCTTCCCGCACCCCATCGTCGTCGCGGGCGGCGTCTGCCGCCACGTGCGCGAGGGCGCCGGCGTGATCAAGCTCGGCTTCGTGCAGGAGCTGCACACCTTCTACGACGCGATCGACATCGCGCTGAACCCGATGGTCGGCGGCACCGGCCTGAAGATCAAGACCGTCGAGCCCCTGTGCTACGGCCGTCCGGTGCTGACCACGCTGCCCGGCGCACAGGGTCTGACGCACCTGTGGCAGCTGCCGATGTTCGACGACAACGTCGCGCTGACCGACTACCTGTTCGAGCACTTCCCGCGCGACGGGCGCGAAGTGCTGGCCAGCCTGACGCTGCAGGCGGCCACCACGCGCCAGGCCCTGGACGCCGAATACGACGGCCAGGTGGACCGCCTGGCGCGATGGCTGGCGTCCCGGGTGTGAAGCGATTCACGCCCGTCGGATCCCACCGGGACATGGGACATTTGACCTAGGCATCCTAGGGAAGGGCTCGCCCGACGTCGGCTGGTAACCTCCGCCGCCTACACTGGCCCGGACCCGGTACACAGGTTTCAGACATGAGCGAAGACGACAAGGCAGTACGGTTGAAAGCGCTCGCGCGCGAGATTCGGGACGAACTGGGCGAACACAACGTGCTGGACGCGCTGGCGCGCGAGCTCGCAGCGGGGCGGCTGGCCATCACCGAGCTGACGAACGAGATCACCGGGCTCAAGCGCGAGCTCGAGGCCATCCGCCTGGTCCAGAAAAGCCGCGACATCCTTCTGCCCCAGGCCCGCAACCAGTACGCCGGGCGCCGCAAGGCCGTCGTCGAGGCCGGCATGCCCATGCCGGCCGACCATGGCTTCTATGCGCTCGAGCGTGACGGCGTGGGCAACCCCTTCCGCTGGACAGGGCCCAGCCAGGCCTTCCACTTCGACTTCCACCTCGACCGCTCGGTGCCGCTGCGCTTCGTCCTGCAGATGCCCCTGTGGGGCAGCGACCATGCGGCCGGGCTGCGTGCGGCGAGCGACGACATCACCCTGCCCCTCGTGCGCCGGGCAGGCAACCGCGTGCTGGACTTCGAAGGCCTGCTGATGCCGCGCGAGGCGCTGGGCGTCACCCGCCTGACCTTCATCGCCGACCACGTCAGCACCGTCACCTCGGAGACGGATGAAAACGCGACCCGCCAGCTCGGCGTGCCCTTCCTGCGATTGACGGTCAGCGAGGCGAGCGAGGCCGAGGCGGCCGAGTGGCTGCGCTGCGTCGAGCCGGCCCCGCTTGAAGCCGCCGCGCCGAACCGGCCCCAGGCCGCCCCTGCGTCGACCGACGCCGCGTCATGATCCTCAGGATGCACCGATGAACCGTCGTGCCGAGGCCACCCCGACGCGAGCCGCCGCCGCTGCCGGGTCCCGCACTCTGGTGGCGGCTCCCGGGCCCGAGGTCGAGGACCCTCTCCACGTCGAGCTGAGAGCTCGGCTGGCCGAGCCGGAGGTCAAGCTCCTCGGCGCCGACATCCTGGTCCTTTCGCCGACCCCTACCGCGCCTACGGACCAGGGCAACCGCAAGCGCATCTACGCCGTCTGCCGCGAGCTGCAGCGTCGCGGCGCGCGCATCCATTTCGTCTTCTATCCGCAGGAGTGGTGGTTCGACTACCTGCCCGATGATCTCGTGCGCGAGATGAGCCGGCAGTGGGACAGCTTCCACCTCCTGCCTGCCACGCGCCACACCTACACCCGGCCCGAAGGGGCCGACTACAAGATCGACGAATGGTGGGACGACTCGATCCGCGACTACCTGCAGTGGCTGTTCAAGCGCAACCGCTATGACGCGTTCATCGTCAACTATGCGTACCTGAGCAAGGCCTTCGAGTACGCCCCGGCGAACACGCTCAAGATCCTCGACACGCACGACAAGTTCACCGGCCGGCGCAAGCTGCTGGACGACAACGGGATCGCCCCCGAGTTCTTCTACACGACGGAGGACCAGGAAGCGATCGCGATGAACCGCGCACAGCTGGTCTGGGCCATCAAGGACGAGGAGCGCGACTTCTACCGCGGCATCAGCTCCACGCCCTGCATCACCATGCCCCACATCGAGCCGGAAGCGCGCGTCGCGCGCGTGCGCCGGCCCGAGGACGAAGAGCGCCTGGTGATCGGCATGCTGGGCTCGGGCAACGCGATCAACGTGAACAACGCTCGGGCCTTCGTCAAGGTGGCCCTGCCGATCATCGCGCGGCGCGAGGCGCCGGTGGTGATCCGCTTCGTCGGCGCCATGTGCAGCAAGCTGCCGGACCTCGAAGGCATCCCCGGCATCGAGCTGATGGGTCCGGTCGACACGACCGACGAGTTCTACCGTGACGTCGACCTCGTCATCGTGCCGCTGGCCTTTTCCACCGGCCTGAAGATCAAGGCGGTGGAAGCCTTCGCCACCGGCATGCCGCTGGTCGCCATGGGCCACGCCCTCGAGGGCATCCCGACCAGGCACCCCTGGCACCAGTGCGAGACGATGGAGGAGGTGGCCGAGGTCTGCTGCGACGTCGCCTTCGACCGCCAGCTGCTCAAGGGCCTGACCGAGACGACCACCCGCACCTACGAGCTGGTGCGCGCGCAGGCGAAGGTCGCCTTCGACGACACCCTGCTCCGCCTGACCAACTATCCGACGGTGGTGATGACCGTCGACCGCGGTTTCTTCGAGCTGGATTCGCCTTACCGCGAGCACATCTTCCAGACGGTCAACCTGATGCGCCACCTGGCGCAGGTGGTGCTGTACTTCGACCAGTCCCTGCCGGCCAACCAGGGGGCCCTGTTCGAGGCCTTCCACGGCATGGCGACCCACTGCAAGCTGGCGATAGCCCCCGGCGTCGAGCAGCCGGGCGGGCGCTCGCTGGGCCTGCCCAGTGCGCAGGCCAGCCTGCAGGAGGTCCTGAGCGCCTACGGCCGGGCCACCCTGTGGGTCACGCGGGTGTGCCCCGAGATGCTCACGCTCGGCAGGCAGCCTGCGCGGCTGCCGCTGTTCGTCCGGCTGGACGTGATCCGCATGCTGCAGCCGGCCATGCTGGGCAGTGCGATGGCGCACCTGACGGCGCAGTTCCACGAAGCCACGCTGATCGACAGCCATCCCCTGGCCGAGCCGGTGCCTGCGGCACCGCATGCGCGTGCCGTGACCGTGCCGTTCTGGCGCTGGAGGCCCTGGCTGCTGAACAACGATGGCGGCCCGCAGCGCGTGCTGCTGCTCGCGCGTGGCGACCAGGTCGAGCTCGCCGAGACGCTGGCCGAGGCGATGGACCGTTTCCACCCCGAGTGGGCGCCGTCGCAGGTCGTGGTCGGCGACCCTTCCCTGGCCGTGCCGCTCGCCGGCGAAGGCAGCCGGCGGCAGAGGCTGCACACCGGTGCCATGCTTGGCCGTTTCCGCCTGTTGCGTCCGTTGCCATTGGCGGTGCTCGATCTGTCTGGCGATGCGCCAGAGTTCGAGGTCTTCCGCGAGACCTACCGCCGGGCCGAGGTGCCGGTGGTGCAACCGGCGGACGCCGGCGGCCGCCTCGACCAGATCAGCCTGTGGCAGCTCACCGAACTGGTGCTCGGCCTGGGCCGGAATCTTGCGAGGCTGGCGCAGCAGGCCCAGCGCGAGGAAAAGGCACGCTACGGCAGCGATGCCGGCTGGAATCACATCTGGAAATCCATCTCCGTCAAGAATGTGCTCTGGTAGGCCGCGTAAACTCATCACCCGGCCGCGCAGCGGCCACCGTCGTTACCCCATCGAAGCCACCTGGAGCCAGCGCGCATGAAGCAGAAAGACCGCTCGGGCCAAGATTCCATTCGGGAAGAGGACCTGGGCCGCATCGTGTTCTTCATGGGCGGCGTGCGCTCCGGCACCACGGTGTTTCGCCGGATGCTGGCCTCGCATCCGCGCGTGCGCGACCGAGGCGAGATCTTCAACTCGAACAACCCGCAGGGCTTCTTCAAGTACTTGCGGGAGCAGATCGCCACGAACCCGGACCTGGCGTTCCCCGAGCACCACGGCAAGCTGTTCCTGAACTACGTCGCTTCGCTCGTGCCGAAGGACAAGGACGGCATCGCGCTGCTCGACATCAAGTACGAGCACCTGAACCTGATCCACGACGCCTGGCAACTGCCCTTCACCAACCCGCCGATGCTGCGCCTGATCAAGCGCAGCGGCCTCAAGGTGGTGCATCTGCGCCGGCAGCACTTCTTCTCGGTGCTGTCGAACCTCGTCGCGGTGCAGACCGGCCGCTACCACAAGCCGGCAGACGATTCTTCCAAGCTTCCCGAGAAGCGTCCGGTGTCCGTCGAGCGGGCCCTGGTCCTGTCCTCGATGAAGAAGCGCAAGCGAGCGGCCGACACGGTGGACGGTGCCTTCGACGATGGCCAGCGGCTGTCGATCGACTACGAGGGCGTCTTCGACGATGCGGGCGATTTCCAGCCGGCCGTGTGCGAGCGTCTGGCCCAGTTCCTGGGCGTGGACAACCAGTTCGAACGTCAGCCGGCGTTGAAGAAGGTGATCGACGAGCCGCTGTCCGCGGTGATCACCAACTACGACGAGATCCGCGATCTCGAAACCGCCAACCTGTGAGCGTTCGCAGCCGGCCGTGCCGGCCGCAAGCGCATTCGCGCAAGGCGTCCCAACTCCATTTCTCCGTGGCGCATCGTTGGGGTGCGCCCAAGCCTGCCCGATGAAATCTCCGCTGATCGTCGTCTGCACCCACCACAAGACCGGCTCCGTCTGGATGGCCAACATCTTCCGGGCGATCAAGCGCCAGGAGAAGCTGCAGTTGCACTACAAAGCCCAGGCCGACCTGCCGCCGGGCGCCGACATCTTTCTCCAGGACCACAGCAAGGTCGACCTGAAGGCCCTGCAGGCGCGCTTCGCCCAGCGCGGCGTGCGCGCCGTGCATGTGATCCGCGACCCGCGGGACGTGGTCATCTCGGGCGCCTTCTATCACGTGAAGACGGTAGAGAAGTGGGCCAACAACCCGAAGAAGGAATACGGCGGCAAGTCCTACCGCCAGGCCATCAGTGCCCTGCCGACCGACCATGACAAGCTGGTCTTCGAGATGGACCACACCGCCGGCAAGACCATCCGCGAGATGGAGGGCTGGGACTACAACCAGAAGGACGTCTGCTACGAGGTCCGGTACGAGGACATCATCGTCGACCGCGACCTGAAGGTGTTCAAGCCGATGATGGAGTTCCTCGGCTACGAGGGCGACCGGCTGCAGATGGCGCTGAAGCACGTCGCCGAGCAGTCGCTGTTCGGCGGCGCCGCCGGCTCCGACCCGGCCAACCACATCCGCTCCGGCGAGGGCCGCCAGTGGGTCAAGACCTTCACCCCCGAACTGAAGGCCGCCTTCAAGCAACGCTTCCCCACCGCCCTGCAGACCCTGGGCTACGAACAGACCCCCGACTGGTAGGTCGTCGGCACGGCCGCAACGGCTCTCGCGTTCCCGCTGAAGCGCGGCAGCGCTTCAGCCCGGGCGCGCGCAGTGCCGCCGCCTACCAGGGCGTGCGCCGATCCGGCTCCGCCGGTTCGCCGAGAGCTCGAAAACGGTCGTTCCGAGGCGCCGCGGTGCGCTCTGTGCCGCTGGAGCGCGGCAGCGCTTCAGCCCCGGCGCGCGCAGTGCCGCCGCCTACCAGGGCGCGCGCCGATCCGGCTCCGCCGGTTCGCCGAGAGCTCGAAAACGGTCGTTCCGAGGC
>CAMLGG010000026.1 GCA_946479475.1 uncultured Ideonella sp.
TGAGCACCCAGGGCAGGTACAGCTGCGAGGTGTAGAGCGCGATGTCCTCGTTGGACACGCCGAGGTTCTTGTAGATGATGGCGGCGACCACGCCCACCATCACGTTGGGCAGGCCCATCGCGAGGTAGAGCGAGGGCACCCAGGTGAGGGGGTGGCGCGAGGGGCGCAAGGTCGAGATGCTCATGGCGTGGTCAGGGCGTGGTCAGGGCGTGGTCAGGACGCGAGGATCAACAGGGGTGCCACTTCGTCCGCCGGCTTGCCGGCCCGGATGGCTTCGATGGCCTGGCGGGCACGGGTGGCCCGCTCGGGCTGGTGTGTGCCGGTGGCCAGGGGCACCAGCGCGCGGATGGCGAGTTCACGGTCGCCGGCCTCCAGGTCGACCCGCGCTTCCATGACGGCGTACTCAGGGACGGAAGGCGCCAGCAGGCGGGCGCCGCGGGCGGCGTTCAGCACGTTCTGGTCTATGCCCTTGGTGGCCAGGATTCGCGCCAGGTGGAAGAGCGTGGGCGCCTCGTCCTTCTTCAGGCGATAGGCCTTGATCAGGTGGCTGCGGGCGCTGTCGAGGGCCGCCTGCTGCGGCTCACCGGACAACTTCTCCGCCTGGCGCATCAGGGCCCGTGCCATGAGGTAGTGCGCCTCGAACGACGCGCCTTCCTCGGCGACCATGGGCTCCAGCCATTGCACGGCGGCAGCAGGGTCGCCGAACAGGACTTCGGCGCGCGCCAGTACCAGCGAGAGCAACTGGCTGGGGGCCTGTCCTGGCCTGCGGGCCTGCGCGCGCAGCCGCTCGAGGATCTCCTGCCCGGCCTCCGGCTTGGGGCAGGTGCGCAACAGACCCGAGTCCAGCGCGAGCCTCGCCGCCTCGTCGGAGAGCTCCGACAGCCGGACGTTCGGCACCGGGATCTCCGCGCTGCGGATCTTCACCATCGGCAAGGCGCGCCGGTAGGCGTTGATCGTCTTGGGCAGGTCGGCCACCACGATGCCGGTGGCGGCCTGGAATGCTGCCACGCTGTCCTCGCCGGCACTCAGGCGGACGAAGTAACCCGCGAGCGCCTGTGTGCGCTTGCCTTCGCTCAGCATGTAGTGGGTCAGCAGCCACGATTGCGCGTAGAGGCGCTCGGTGTCGAAGCGATTGGTCTGCTTCGATTCGCGCCTGCTCCATTGCAGGACCTCGTCGAACGGCAGCCAGGGCGGCGTTTCGAGGATCGGCAGCCTGTCCTGGTGCTGGCCGCCGAGCGAGATGGCGCCGTCCTCGTAGGCCGCGGTGCCCATGTACTCCGCAAAGCCCTCGACGTACCACGCGGGGTAGGTCATCGTCGCGTACTGGAACATCAGGTGGTGGGCATACTCGTGCTGCAGCACGAGTCGGCTCGTGTCCCACCCGTCCGGCCCCAGTTCCCGGGCCTGCGTGGCGTACATCAGCGAGCCTTCGGCGCAGTTGTAGAAGACGCCGGCCACGTTCTGTTCCAGGCTGGGGCGCAAGTCGTGAAGCGCGCTCGGGCCTTCCATCAGGTGGATCTCCGCCCGCCCCTGCGCGCGCACGCTCTTGTCGTCGGCCCCGAGAAGCTTCAGGCTCAGCCATCGGAAGGCCTCCAGCTGCCTGAGGTAGTCGCGGGTGACGGATTCCTGCGCGCTGCTGTAGAGCGTGAAGTGCTCGCTTTCGGCGAAGTACCAGCGTGCCGCCATGGCCGGGGCCGCCAGCAGGCATCCGGCCAGGCAGGCGGCGATAGTGCGGAGATTCATGTGTCTCGTCGTTGTCGATTCAAGGCGCCGGCGTCAGCTCTTGCAGCGCCGCCGAGACATACACCAGCGGCGCGTTCCAGTTGATGGCGATCTCGTTGCTCGCGTAGCTGCAGACGTGGTCCAGCCAGGCCTTGGCAGGCACGGTGGAGGGGTAGGGCACCGGGCAGTCCTTCGCGTCCTGCAGGCCCGCGTTGGGGCCGCCGACGACGAAGCCCGGCACCGGGGCGGCGATGCCGTCGGCCTCGGAGGGGCGGTGGTGCGGGTGCTGCGGCGAGCGGGTGCCGAAGCCGGTGACCATCGAGCTGCCCAGCGGGTTGCGGCCCAGCACGAAGTCGAGCGCCGATTGCGCTGCATCGAGCTGCCGGCGGTCGCCCGAGAGGCGGTAGCCCTGGATCAGCATCATGGCCTGGTTGAGCAGGCCCGAGTTGCTGCCCCAGTTGAAGTCGGCCGCGCCCTGCATGCCCACCCGGTAGGGCGACGTGGACCAGACGCTCGCGAGACCGGCCGCCAGGCCGTCGATGCGCTCGGCGATGAGACGTTGATCGGCCGCGGCGGTGAGCTGGCCGCGGTGCGCGGCGAGCGACATCCACGCCAGGCCGTCGACGCTGCCCCAGCTGGGCACGCTGGCCGGCACTCGATCGGCCTTGAACGCGGCGTAGAAGTTGTCTTCGCGGGTGGTGATGTACAGCTCCGCCGCGGCCCACGCGAACTCGTCTGCCAGCTTGTCGTCGTCGTAGCCGCCGGTGTGGATGTCGGGCGGCTGCTTGTAGACCACCGCGGGGTTCTTCGCGGCCCAGGCCCAGGCGGCCAGGGCGGCCTTGCGCATGCGCTCCGACAGGCCGGGACGCTGCGCCTCGAAGCCGGCGAAGACGCGGCTGGCCTGGGCCATCACCGCCGCGAAGTCCAGTGCGGCGGCGGTGGTCTTCTGCACCACGTAGCGCTCGGCCGTGGCCTGGTCGGGCATGACCATGCCGTCGAAGCCCTTGTTGGTGAGCTTGTGGTAGACCCCGCCATCGGCCGGGTCCTGCATCGCGAGCATCCAGTCGAGGTTCCACAGGGCCTCGTTCAGCACGTCGGGCAGCCCGTCGCCGCTCTCGGGGATGTTGAGCGCCTGGCGCTTGAAGAACCCGGGGAACTGCTCGTAGGCGGCCAGCAGCGTGTAGACCGTGATGCCCGAGTTGACGATGTACTTGTTGTAGTCGCCGGCGTCGTACCAGCCCCTGGGTGCGGAGATCACCGTGCCTTCGGGCCGGCCCGGGCCGGCGGCGGAGGCATGCACCAGCACCTTGGTGTCGGGATGGCCGGCGGCCCGCGCCCAGGCGCCGGCGTACTTCGGCTCCAGCGCGATGCCGGCGCGGTTGAAGTAGAAGGCCCGCAGGGCGCCCGCGTTGAGCGCCGCGTAGGCATCGGGGGCGATGGTGAAGGGCGGCGAGTCGGCCACCCCATCGACGTGCAGCCGGTAGGTGCCGGGGGCCTTCAGCGACGAAAACTCGGCGAGCCGGAAGGTCTCCTGCGCCGGCTCCCACGCCTTCGCCGGGCCCAGCGTGCCGCGGTAGGCCTCGCGGCCGGTCGCCGCATCGACGACCATGAAGACGGAGGCCTCGGTGGCAGGCACGGCCGCCCACTTGGCGGCGGCGGGCGGGAAGCCCAGCTGGTTGACCTGGATGGCCGGCGCGCCCTCGGCAAAGGAGGGCGACGAGGTCATCAGCGCGAATGCGGCGGCGCAGAGAAGGTGACGATGGATCAAGGAGTGGCTTCCCAGATGACGGTATCGGTGAGGCCCGCGTCCGTCCTGACGCGCAGCACGTTGCGGCCCGCCACGAGCGTGACCTGCGGCCAGGTGGCGACGCGGTCGGCCGGCTCTTTCGAGCCGACCGTCCGGCCGTTGAGCTCGAGCGTCACGCGGGCGGCATTGGTGTAGACCTTGACGGCGGTCGGACCTGCGGTGCGCAGGGTGTGGCGCCGGCTGGTGATGTAGACCACCGGCTCGCGGCTCCACTGCGCGCGGTACCAGAAGAAGGCGTCCTTGCGGACCAGCCGGTCGTAGGTCACCAGGCCCTTGTCGTTGACGCCCGGGCGGTCGCCTTCATTGCGGCCGGCCGAGGCGAGGTCGAAGCCCACCCAGACGAAGCTGCCCCACAGCCACGGCCGGGCGCGGATCTGGCGCCAGTAGGCTTCGTGGAACAGGGCCTGGTACTGCTCCGGATGCCAGGCGCTGTTGGGCACCGGGCGCTTCGGCGGGTCCTCCTGCTGCAGCACGCTGGCGCCGGCCCCGTACTCGCTCAGCCCGAAGGCGCGGCGGGGCATCTTCTGGTGCAGCGCGTCGGCCCAGGGGCCGATGTCGGCGAGCTCGTGGTCGTACCAGCCGAAGTAGCGGTTGTAGCCGGTGACGTCGGTTTGCAGCGCGAGCCCGTCGTCGTCGGCCGCGCAGCAGTGGGCGTAGGCGGTGGGGCGCGATGGGTCCTCGCGCCGGGCCTGCAGCTGCAGCTCGGCCAGCAGTGCACGGCTGGTGGCATCGGCCTGGTAGACCTCGTTGCCCAGGCCCCAGATCGCGACGGACGGATGCGGGCCGGCCTGGCGCATCAACTCGCGCAGCTGCCGGCCGAGGTTGGTGCGGAAGGCCAGGCTGTCCTGCATCGCGCTGTTGAGCGGGATCTCGGTCCACAGCACGAAGCCGAGCCGGTCGGCCAGCTCGTACACGCGCTGCGGATGCTGGAAGTGCACCAGCCGCAGGCCGGTCACGCCGAGTTGCTGCAGGATCTCCATGTCGAGGTCGACGTCGGCGTCGCCCACCGCCAGCCCGCGTCCCGGCCGGCCGGGATGGAAGTAGTTGACGCCGTGCAGCGGGTAGGGCTGGCCATTGAGAAGGAAGCCGCGCTGCGGGTCTATCGCCACCTGCCGGATGCCCACCGGCAGCTCGACCTCGTCGATGACCTCGCCATGCTCCAGCACCTCGGTCGTCAGGCGATAGAGGTAAGGATCGCGCACGCCCTGCCACAGCCGTGGCTGCTGGAGCAGGAGCACGTGCCGGCTCAGCTCGTTGAAGCCGCCGGCGCGGGCATCGACGCCGCTCTCGTCACGCAGCACGACGCGCCCCTCGGCGTCGCGCAGGATCAGGCGCAAGGTGACGGGCCGGGTCTCGGCGCCGTCGTTGCGGACACGGGCCGTGACGCGCAGCTTCGCGCTTGCACGCGTCACGTCCTCGACCGAGACCTGGACGCCGGGCCCGCCGTCGTCCAGCAGATCGATGTGCCGGCGGTGCGTCTCGATCAGGCGGACCTGCCGGTACAGGCCGCCGAAGACGGTGAAGTCGCCTCCGAGCGGGGCGACCGTGGGCAGGCTGCCGTTGTCGACCCGCACCGCCAGCGTGTTGCGGCCCGGCTTGAGCAGGCCCGTCACGTCGAAGCGGAAGCGGGCGTAGCCGCCCTCGTGGCGGCCGGCGTGGTGGCCGTTGACCCAGACATCGGCCGCCAGGGCCGCGCCGTCGAACTCGAGGAATCGCCTGCGCGCCGAAGGCGACGCCTCCAGCTCGATCGTGCGGCGGTACCAGGCCGGCCCGCGGTAATACGCGCCCCCCGCTTCGCCATCGACGGCGTTGTAGGTGTGCGGCAGCGTGACCGTGGGCCAGGCGGTGTCGTCGAACGCGTTGGCCTCGGCGCCGGCCACCTCCGCGCGCTGGAAGCGCCAGGCCTCGTTCAAGGGCGTGGACACGCGGCTGGCCGCCTGGGCCAGCACGCAGGTCAGCAGCCCCAGCAGGATCAGGCCGGCGCGCCGCACCTTCGAGCTAGGCCAGGGCATGCCGACTCCCACTCTCAAGCGGCGGACCAGGCCAGCGAGGAGCCGCTCGCCTGCACCGGGCTGCGAAGGCCGTCCACCTCGATGGACCAGTGCGACAGCGAGCCTTCGCTGACCTCGGCGAGGTAGCGCGAGCCCTGCCGCGTGACCGTGCCGCGGGCCGCGATGCGGCCTTCCGGCGAGGCGACGGCGAAGGGCGCGCTGGTGCCGTCGGCCAGGCCGAACACGCGCAGCGTCACGCCGTTCGCGTAGTCGTAGTCGGGCCTCTCCGTCTCGCTGCCCCAGGGCAGGACGGTGTTGGGCGCCACGTACAGCGGCAGGCTCAGGAAGCCGTGCTGCTCGCGCTGCCAGCGGCCGCCGGGCTTGCGCTCGCCGCTCAGCAGGTGGGTCCACTCGCCACCGGTGTCGGGCAGGTAGACGTCGACCTCGCCGCTCTCGGTGAAGACCGGCGCCACCAGCAGCGACTCGCCGAGGTGGTATTGGCGGTCGAGCGACGTGCAGGCCGGATCCCCCGGGTGCTCCAGCACCATCGAGCGCATCACCGGCACGCCCGTCTCGCAGGCCTCGATGGCCTTGGCGTAGAGGTAGGGCATGAGGCGGTGCTTGAGGCGGGTGAACTCGCGCAGGACGTCGCAGCTCTCCTCGTCCACCAGCCAGGGCACCCGGTACGAGCTGCTGCCGTGCAGGCGGCTGTGCGAGGAAAGCAGGCCGAACTGGATCCAGCGCTTGTAGACGGCCGGCGGCGGGTTGCCCTCGAAGCCGCCGATGTCGTGGCTCCAGAAGGCGAAGCCGCAGGAGGTGAGCGAAAGGCCGCCGCGCAGGCTCTCGGCCATGGATTCGAAATTGGACCAGCAGTCGCCGCCCCAGTGCACCGGGAAGCGCTGGCCCGAGGCGTAGGTGGAGCGCGCGAAGACCACGGCCTCCTCGCCCTTGACTTCACGCAGCAGGTCGAAGACGACCTCGTTGTACTTCAGCGAGTACAGGTTGTGCATCTCCACCGGGTCCGAGCCGTCGTGGTAGACCACGCCCTCGGTCGGGATACGCTCGCCGAAGTCGGTCTTGAAGCAGTCCACGCCCTGGGCCAGCAGGCGGCGCAGGTGGCCCTGGTACCAGGTGACGGCGGCCGGGTTGGTGAAGTCGACGATGGCCATGCCCGGCTGCCACAGGTCGGTCTGCCACACGAGCCCGTTGGGCCGCTTGAGGAAGTAGCCGTTCTTCACGCCTTCGGCGAACAGCGGCGACTTCTGGCCGACGTAGGAATTGATCCACAGGCTGATCTTCAGCCCCTTGGCCTTCAGCCGCGCCAGCATGGCCTCGGGCTCGGGGAAGCCGCGCGGGTCCCACTGGAAGTTGACCCACTCGAACTCGCGCATCCAGAAGCAGTCGAAGTGGAAGACCGCCAGCGGCAGCTCGCGGCGCTTCATCTCGTCGATGAAGTGGGTGGCGGTGGCCTCGTCGTACTGCGTGGTGAACGAGGTCGTCATCCACAGGCCGAAGGTCCAGGCGGGCGGCAGCGGGGCGCGGCCGGTGAGCGCGGTCAGGCGCGCCAGCACGTCCTTCTGCGTCGGGCCGGCGATGATGCAGTAGTCGAGGCTCTCGCCTTCGCGGCTGAACTGCACGCGGGTCGTCTTCTCGGAAGCCACCTCGAAGGACACCGGGCCGGCCTCGTTGACCAGCACGCCGTAGCCGCGGCTGGTGAGGTAGAAGGGCACGCTCTTGTAGGCCTGCTCGCAGGCGGTGCCGCCGTCCTTGTTGACGTTCTCGACCACCTGGCCGTTCTTGACCCACGGTGTGAAGCGCTCGCCCAGGCCGTAGACGCTTTCGCCCACCTGCAGCGTGAGCTGCTCGTGCAGGAAGTTGCCCTTGGCGCCGCCCTGGATGTAGGCGAGGCTGCGCCAGTCGCTCTTGGTCAGCACGCGGCTGCCTTCGCGGAAGACGAGGCTCCAGCCTTCGCCCTTCTTCACGTCGACCGAGATCGCGCCGGAGGTCATGGTGACGTGGGTCGCGCTCTCCTCGATCTGCACGGCCGGCGTGCCCGCGCCGGGCATCGGCACGTGCAGGCGTGGTGCCTCGGAGGCCGAGTAGTGCTCGACGCTGACGCGGATCACGCCGGGCAGCGGCGAGCGCAGCGTGACGGTGAGCGTGGGGCCGGCGAGCGTGTCGCCGCGGTGCTTGATCGGGCGCGTCGTGGCCAGCACGACTATGCGGTCGGCATGTGCCTCGACCGCATAGGCCTCGGCCGCGTAGTGCGCGGCGATGCCCGGCTGCAGCAGCCATTGTCCGTCGGTGAATTTCATCGGGGGAGGTACCTCATTGACCGTGTTCGATGGGGAAGGAAACTTTCAGGCCGGCAGGCCGCGGTAGACGAAATCGCGCAGGCGCACTTCGCCGCGGCCTGCGCTGAACAGGGCGACCTTCAGGCTGAGGAAGCCGCCGAAGGCGTTGTGGTGGAAGCCCGAGACCTCCATCTGCCAGGGGTGGCGCTTCCATGTCTTGCCGTCGAGCGAGTAGCGGAAGGCGGCGACCTGTTCGCGGCAGGTCATCCTCAGGTGCACGGTGCGCGCTTCGACCGGCTCGCGCATCCAGGCGTGCTCCTGGCCGTAGTGGTGGGTGAGCATCTGCGTGCGGCTGAAGCCGACGCCGGCGAAGGCCCGCTGGTCGTAGAACAGGGCCAGCCCGCCGATGGCATCGCCCTCGATGTCGATCACCACCGAGGCTTCGTAGTGGCGATCGCCCACCAGGCAGGTCAGCGGCGAGCAATCGGCCAGCGCCGTGCCCTTGCCCTGCAGGACGAGGCCGTTGGCGGTGTGGCGCAGGCGCTCGCCCTCTCGCGGGCCGGCGGCGAAGAAGCTCCACTGCAGGCCGAGCCTGTCGCCTGTGAAGGGGTCGGACAAGGGCATGCCGCCCCGCACCGCCTTCCCGCCCAGCGGCTTGGGCAGGGCCTTCTCGAGCGTGCCGCCCTTGGCGCGCGGCCAGCCGTCGCTCGTCCACTCGACCGGCTCCAGCAAGGCCTGGCGGCCCAGGGTGCGGTAGCCGTTCTCGTAGCCGTGGTAGACCATCCACCAGTCGCCTGCCGGCCCTTCGACCAGGCTCGCGTGGCCGCGCGACCACCAGGGCTCGGCGGCGCTGCGGGTGTGCACGATCGGGTTGCGCGGGCAATGCTCCCAGGGGCCGTGGACCGACTTCGAGCGGGCCACGGTGACCATGTGGCTGGTGGCCGGTCCGGCGGTTCCGCCCACGGCGGAGACCAGGTAGAACCATTCGCCCCGGCGGAGCAGCTTCGGGCCCTCCGGCGCGAACATCTCCACCACCCAGTCTTCGGGGTACTGCCAGGGTGTGCAGGCGTGCTCGAGCTCGCCCACGGTGGACAAGCCGTCGTCGGCCAGGCGGATGCGGCGGATGCCGTTGACGAAGAGGTAGCGCCTGCCGTCCTCGCCGACGACGTGCCCCGGGTCTATGCAGCCGGGCAGCTTCAGGTCGATGGGATCGCTCCAGGGGCCGCGGATGTCGTCCGCCCAGATCACGTGGATGGCCGTCCCCTCGTCCTGCAGCGAGGGGATGTAGAGGTAGTAGCGGCCCTGGTGCCTGACCAGGTCCATGGCCCACACCGTGCCGATCGGCCGGTGCAGGGCGGCGCCCAGGGGCGCCCAGTTCACCAGGTCCCTGGAGTGCCAGATCACCGCGCCGGGGTAGGACTGGAACGACGAGAACGTCATGTAGTAGTCCGCCCCGTCCTTCAGGATGGTGGGGTCGGGGTGGTCGCCCGGCACGATGGGGTTGCGGTAGGTGCTGTCGCCCAGGTCGGCCCGGCGCTGCCCCTCGACGCCCCGGCCGAAGGCGGGTTCGCGCTCCCCCGCGCAGGAGGAGCGCGCGGAAGCGGCGACCGTCGCCGCCTGCAGGCCGAGGGAGCCTGCGGCGGTCGCCTGCAGCAAGGCACGCCGGCTCAGCGGCGCGCCCTGGCTGCCCGAAGCGGAATCACTTGGCGGCATTGACGATGGTGCTGACGAGGCTGGAGTAGACCTGCGCGCCGGTCGATCGGTTGAACAGGCCCGAGCTGTGGTTGCCGGTGGCGCCCGCGTCCCAGTAGACCGGCACGATGCCGCGGCTCTTGGCAGCCTTGGTGATGTACTGGTCCCAGTAGCTGCGGTAGGTCTGGCTCGGGTCGACGTTCAGGCGCGCCGTGGCGGCGTACTCGCCCATGAGCACGCCCATGCCGAGGCCGTCGATGAAGCGCGACTTCATCTTGGCCATCTGAGCGTCGACATAGCTTTCATTGGCCCAGGTCTCGGTGTTGGCGGCGCTGTTGGCGATGCTGCCCCACTGCCAGATGGTGTCGCTGTCGTTGAGCGTGAAGTTGTACGGATCGTAGTAGTGGACCTCGACCATCAGCTTCTTCGTGGCCGGGTCGCTGGGCACGGTGAAGTAGTTGTAGGCCAGGTCGATGTTGGTGTTGAAGCCCTGCACGACCAGGTGGCGGCTGGCGTTGTAGCCGCCGGTGGCGCGCACGGCGTTCACGAAGGTCTGGTTGAAGCTGTTCTGGACGGCCAGGTACTCCGAGGTCGGCGTGCCCCAGTCGTTCTCCATCATCACCTCGTTGGTGCCGGCGAACAGCAGGTAGTCGTCGTAGGTCTTGAAGTTGTTGGCGATCTGGGTCCAGAACTTGGTGATGCGCGCGTTGATCGAGGCCTGCTGGTCGTAGGTCGGATGGTTCATCCAGCCGCCGTCCCAGTGGATGTTGATGATGGTGT
Organism: uncultured Ideonella sp.; assembly: GCA_946479475.1. Next base: position 10,287 of record CAMLGG010000026.1, read on the forward strand.
AGAGGCCGGCGTTGCGGGCGTAGTTGACGACCTGGGTGACGCGGGCCATCCAGCTCGCGCTGATGTTGTCGTTGGCGTCCGCGTACTGCTTCCACGAGACCGGGATGCGGATCGACTTGAAGCCGGCGGCCTTGAGGCCGTTCATGATGGCCTGGTTGGCCAGCGGGTTGCCCCAGGCGGTCTCGCCGCCGATGGCCTCCAGCGTGTTGCCGAGGTTGGTGCCGGGCGACATGCTGGCCGACAGCTGCAGGCTGGTCAGGTTGCGCATGCCGGCGCGGGTGGTCGCGGCGGTGTTCGAGTTGTAGCTGCCGGTGCCGGTCGTGAACTTCACCCAGTACCAGTAGGGCGTGCCGGCGACCGCGCCGGCGTCGGTGTAGCTGCGGGCCGAGGCGCTCAGCACCGCGAGTCGCGAGCGGCCGTTGGGGTCGCTGTCGGTGTCGCGGTAGACCTGCAGGCCGGTGACGCTGCCGCTGACTGTCCAGGTCAGCTGCACGTTGCTGGAGGTTCCGGTGGCGGTGAGGCAGACGGTCGCACCGCCGGCGGTGGCACAGCCCTGGGCCTGTGCCGCCGCTCCCGTGCATAACGCCACCAGGAAGAACACCAACGATAAGAAGGACTTCATGAACGGACCTTTCGTGGTTGAAGAAGGGGTCTCGGCACGATCTGTCTCCGCTGTGCCCGAGCCCCGTTGGGGAACTTCAATCGTCGGTGCGGCGTGCCGTCATCTCGCGGCATTCACCATGGCGTTGATCACGTCGGCGTGGACCTGTGCGCCGGTGGCCCGGTCGAACAGGCCCGAGGCGTGGTTGGCGGTCGAGCCGCTGTCCCAGTAGACGGGCACCAGCCCGTGCTGGAAGGCCGACCGGGTGATGTACTGGTCCCAGTAGCGGCGATAAGTGCTGGCGCTGTCGTACTCGTTGCGCAGCGAGGCCGAGTACTCGCCGAGGATGACGGGCACGCCCTTGTCGACGAAGGCCGCCTTCATCTTCTGGAACTGGGCATCGACGTAGGGTTCGTTGGCCCAGGTCTCGGTGGCGCTGGCATCGGTGGCGATCGAGCCCCACTGCCAGATCGCGCTCCCGGTGTTCAGCGTGAAGTTGAACGGGTCGTAGTAGTGGACCTCCATCGCCAGGCGCGACTGCGCGCTGTCGGCGGGCAGGATGGCGTTGCAGGAGAGGGTGTAGTCGATGTTGGTGATGTAGCCCTGCACCACCAGGTGCCGCTTCGCGTTGTTGCCGCCGGTGGCGCGCACGGCGTCGACGAAGGCCTGGTTGAAGCCCTTCTGCACTTCGCAGTTCTCGGCCGTCGGGGCGCTGAAGACCCCGTCGACGCCGACCTCGTTGGTCCCTGCGAAGAGCAGGTGGTCGTCGTGGGCCCTGAAGCGGGTGGCGATCTGGGTCCAGAACTTCCTGATCCGGGCGTTGGCCGTGGCCTGCTGCGCGTAGGTGGGCTGCATCCAGCCGCCGTCCCAGTGGATGTTGACGATGGCGTAGAGGCCGGCCTTGTGCGCGTGGTCGGCGACTTCGGCCACCCGCGCCATCCAGCTCGCGCTGATGTTGTCGTTGGCGTCGGCGTACTGCTTCCAGGAGACGGGGATGCGCACGGTCCTGAAGCCGGCGGCCTTGACGGCGTCCATCAAGGCCTGCGTCGTCTTCGCATTGCCCCAGCTGGTCTCGCCGCCGATGGCCTCCAGCGTGTTGCCCAGGTTCCAGCCGGGGGACATCTCGCGGGACAGCTCCAGGCTGGTGATGTCGCGCATGCCGGCCCCGGTGCCGCCGCCTGTTGCACCGTCATTCGCGGACGTGCCTGCGTTGCCGGCCGAGCCGCCGCCGGCGCAGCTCGAAAGCGTCGCCAGCAGGCAGATCGCCGCGGCCGCGATCCTGGCGGCCTGGACCCTCGACTTCAGGGGCCTTTGCTCGGCTGGCACTTCATGTCTCCTTCGGCGATGTCGCCCCGTCTTTGCCGTCGATATTAGTTCGGCCGTCGAACGAAATAAAGCACGGACAAACACCTATCGCGGGAGAGGCTGATCGGGCGATCGGCCGATCGGCCGGCAGGGGGCGAGGCAACGGCTCCGCCCTCGTGGCTTCAGACTTTGCCTCGGCGGGCTTCCAGGCGGGCGCGGATCTCGTGCATGCGCTCCTCGGTCAGCGGGAAGGTGAGGATGGCGACCAGGGCGATGACGAGGCCGACGACCGGCAGGCTCGACAGCAGGATGCGGATCATGAAGATCGCGTCCGGGGTCTGCACCTCCATCTTCGCGTCGAAGCCGGTGAACTGCAGGATCCAGCCCGAGGCGCCCACGCCGAGCGCGATGCCGACCTTGCTGATCCACGACTGGCAGGCCGAGAAGGAGCCCTCGCGGCGCTTGCCGGTCTCGAGCTCGTCGTAGTCGACCACGTCGCCGATGGTCGAGCCGTAGAGGATCCAGAAGCCGGCGCCGGTGAAGGCGACGAAGCCGCAGGCGAACAGCTGCAGCCACGGCAGGGCCGGGTCGTACAGCCACCAGTCGCCGATGAAGGCCGCGATGGCCAGCAGGAACACCGTGGCCATCGCCTTGCGCTTGCCGACCCGGCGCGCCAGCATCGTGAAGAACGGGATGCCCAGCAGGCCGAACACCATGCCGGAGACGCCCATGGCGGTGTTCCACTTCGCGGCCAGGGTGAGGTCGCCCTTGCACACGTAGTAGATGGTGTTGTACCAACCCAGCGAGCTGACCATCGCGGTGCCGATGCCGTAGGCCAGCACCATGCACAGCACGTTGCGGAAGGGCTTGCAACGCAGGGTGCGCCCGAGGGTGTCCCGGAAGGGGATGCTTTCCTGCTGGTTGCCGACGACGATGGTCTGGTAGTAGCGCTCCCGGGTCAGGAAGAAGATGGCCACCGCCGCCGCCACCATGATGGCCCCGAGGATCGTGCAGTACGTCTGCGCGCCGAGCAGGACGTCGGGCTTGCCCTTCTGGTCATGGAAGATCGCGAGCGTGGTGAACTGCGCGGCGAAGAACATCGCCAGCTCGGGCAGCTTCTGGATCAGGTTGCGGATCGCCTGCACGCTGGTGCGCTCGTGGTAGTCCGGCGTCATCTCGGCGCCCAGGCTCACCCACGGCATGTTGAAGCAGCTCATCACCGGCACGTAGATGATGGTCGACACCAGCATGAAGATGAAGTACTCGGTGTCGCTCCATCCCCGGCCCACGGCGAACATGAGCGGCAGCCCGATCCCGGCCAGCACCCCACCCACGAGGATGAAGGGGCGCCGACGGCCGAAGCGCGTTCGCGTGTTGTCCGAGATCCAGCCGAAGACGGCGTCGGAACCGGCGTCGACCAGCACCTTGATCATCTGCGCCGTCGAGATCAGGCCGGGGGCCATCCCGAGGAACACGTTGAAGACGGTGTAGGCGAGCGAGGGATAGAGCCAGTGGCCCCACATGTCGAGCACCGATCCCAGGCCGTAGCCGACCTTCTGGGACAGGGGCACGCGGTCCGAGACCGTGGCGGTGCGGGCGGCGGAGCCGCTGGAGTCGGCGGCGGTGTCCCTGTCGGGTACTGCGGTGACGCTGGACATGGCTGGAAGCTCCGGTGCTACAGCACGGTTCGGTGGCGGATCACGTCGGCGTAGTAACGCGCCGAAAGCTTGGGCGTGCGGGCCAGCGTCCGGTAGTCGCAATGGACTATGCCGAAGCGCCGCTGGTAGCCGTCTTCCCACTCGTAGTTGTCGATGAAGGACCAGAGGAAGTAGCCGTCGATCGGCACCCCGTCGGCGATGGCACGGTGCACCTCGCGCAGGTGGTTGCGCAGGTAGTCTCGGCGGTGCAGGTCCTGCACCTCGCCGTCGATCAGCGGCTCCTCGTTGTAGCCGCAGCCGTTCTCGGTGATGTAGATCGAGCGGTGGTCGTAGAACTCGTGGCACATGCGCGGCGCCCAGTAGATCGCCTGCGGCACGAGGTTGAGCCAGGGGCTGTCGGCCCGCGGGTAGTTGGGCGGCAGCGGCACCACCTCCCAGGGCTGGCCGTTGCGGCCGGCGCGCACGTAGGTGGCGGTGTAGATGTTCAGGCCCAGGAAGTCGGTCGGCAGGCTGATCAGCTCGAAGTCGCCGGCCTCGACGACCGGGGCGTCGCTGCCCACGCGGGCGAGGTAGGCGTCGGAGTAGCCCTTGCCGTGGATCGCGCCGAGGATGTGCTCGTTCTTCTCGGCGAACCACGCCTTGGCGGCGGCGATGTCGGCCGGCGTCTCGGTCACCGGCACGCTGACGTCGCAGTTGTCGGTCAGGCCCACGCGCGCGCCGGCGCCGCCGAACTGGCGCACGGCGCGCACGCCGTGGCCATGGCACAGCAGCGCGTGGTGGTAGGTCTGGTTCAGCACCGCGGCGCTCTCCTTGCGCCCCGGGGCCTTGGTGCCGTAGCCGTAGGCCAGCAGGGTGAAGCAGCGGATCTCGTTGAGCGTGATCCAGTTCTTCACCTCGTGGCGGAACTCCTTGACCACCGTGTCGGCATAGCGGGCGAAGGCGTCCACCGTCGAGCGCGAGGTCCAGCCGCCGCGGTCTTCCAGGGCCTGCGGCAGGTCCCAGTGGAACATCGTCACCCATGGCGTGATGCCGTGCTTCGTCATGCTGGCGAAAAGGCGGTGGTAGAAGTCCAGCCCGGCCTGGTTCACCTCGCCGTCGCCGTTCGGGTAGATGCGCGGCCAGGCGATGGACAGGCGATACGTCCTGATGCCCAGCGAGGCCATCAGCGCGAAGTCCTCTTCGAAGCGGTGGTAGTGGTCGCAGGCGACGTCGAGCGTGTCGCCGCCGGCCACCTTGCCCGGGATGCGGGCGAAGCGGTCCCAGATGGATTCGCCCTTGCCGTCCTCGAAGGCGGCGCCCTCGATCTGCGCCGAGGCCGCGGCCACGCCGAAGACGAAGGTGGACGGGAAGGGGCTGGAGTACGTGAGCATCGAGTTCTGTGGAGGTGGGGTGGTCAGGGGGTGGCGAGCAGGCGCTGGAGCGTGGGCTCGATGCGCCGGGCCCAGATGGCGTAGCCCTTGTCGCTCAGGTGCAGGAGGTCGGGCATGACGTCCCGCGAAAGCGTGCCGTCGGGGTTCATCAGCGATTCGCCGATGTTCAGGTAGAAGACGGAGCGGTCGTCGGCGTAGCCGGAGATGATCCCGTTGACGCGGTCGTTCAACTGCCGCAGCGCCGAGGCAGGCTTCTCGTCGCGCGGGAAGATGCCCAGCAGCAGGATCTTCGACCTGGGCTGGCGCAGCCGCACCTCGTCGACCAGGCGGCGGATGCCCGCGGCGGTGGTGCGCGGGTCTTCCTGGCGGTCGCCGGTGTTGTTGGTGCCGATCATCATCACGACGACGCGGGGCGAGAGGCCCTCGAGCTCGCCGTGCTGCAGGCGCCACAGCACGTTCTCGGTGCGGTCGCCGCCGAAGCCCAGGTCGAGCGCGTTGTAGCGGGCGAAGGACTGCTCCCAGACCTTCCTGCCGGCGTCCTCCCAGCCCTGGGTGATGGAGTCGCCGATGAAGACCACGTCGGGGTTCCTGCCGGCGGCGCGCAGGTCGCGCGCCTCCTTGAGCTTCTTCTCGTGGCGCGGCATCCACCAGTCGACGGACCACACCTCGGTCAGCGGGCCGGGCGTGACCGACTGGACACGGTAGTCGGGGCAGGACGTGTTGGGCCTGCCGCGGCGCTTGATCACGACGTGGGCGAGCTCGAGCTGGCCGCTGCCGCTGGTCTCCAGCGAGAAGGGGCGGCCGACCTGCCCGAAATCGGCGCCGTCGCGGACGAAGCACTGCATCGAGAAGGCGAGGTGCTTCCAGCCCTTGCCCGCGAGGAACCGGGAGGGCATGACGTAGTTGACCTTGCGGCTGCAGTCCTTGCCGCAGGACATGGCGATGTTCAGCCCGGCGCGCGAGAGGTCGGGCGTGCGCACGTCGAACTCCAGCGTGCCGGCATCGACGAAGGGGCGCAGGTCCAGCGGCTGCTCGCTGTCGATGCGCAGCACGGCATACCAGGCGTCCTGCCACTTCAGCGTGATGGCCTCGCCGCCGCCTTCCGCGGTGCTGCGCTGGGCGCTCACCTGGCTGGCCGGGACCTTGGGTTGCGCGGGCTTGGGGACGGTGGCGCTGTCGCCGGCGAACGGCGTCTCGCGCTCGAGGTCGGCCAGGGTCAGGCGAAGGCCCGAGGACAGCTTGCCGTCGAACAGGCTCAGCTCTTCGAGGTCGGTGGGCGCCGGCGGGGTCGAGCAGGCGGACAGCAGGGTGGCCAGGCCTGCCGCCAGGAGCGGGCGGTGCAGCGGGTACTTCATGAGGAGGTGCCGGCGAAGGGCAGGGTCAGCAGCCGGCCCTGGCCGGGCTGCAGCTTCAGCTCGAGGGTGCGGTTGCCGTAGCGGATGCGGGTCTCGCGCCCGGTGATCGAGCGCACGGTGGCGCTGGTGAGGCGGCCGTCGGCCCAGGCCATGTCGACCTCGAAGCCGCCGCGGGCCCGCAGCCCGCGCACCGAGCCCCGCGGCCAGGCGGAGGGCAGGGCGGGCAGCAGCTGGATCTCGCCATCGTGCGACTGCAGCAGCATCTCGCACAGCGCGGCGGTGTAGCCGAAGTTGCCGTCGATCTGGAAGGGCGGGTGGGCGTCGAACAGGTTCGGGTAGGTGCCGCCGGCGTTGTTCGTCTCACTGCCGGTGCCGGCCTGCTGCGCGGCCCTTGCGCCGGGCGTGGCGAGCAGGCCGCGCAGCATGCGGTAGGCGTGGTCGCCATCCTGCAGGCGCGCCCAGAAGGCCATCTTCCAGGCCATCGACCAGCCGGTGCCGGCATCGCCGCGGGCCTCCAGCGTCTTGCGGGCCGCCGCCGCGAGCGCGGGGGTGCGCACCGGCGAGATCTGCTGGCCCGGGAAGAGCGCGAACAGGTGCGAGACGTGGCGGTGCGTGTCCTTCGGCGTGTCCAGCACCGGGTCGTCCTTCTCCTGCAGCCATTCCAGCAGCTGGCCCCAGCGCCCGATGCGCGGGCCGGCCAGGCGCTCGCGTGCGGCGGCCACCTGCTCGCGCAGGGGCCTGTCGATGCCCAGCACCTCGGCCGCTGCCAGGGTGTTGGTGAATAGGTCCCAGACGATCTGCTGGTCGTAGCTCACGCCGTCCTCGACCGGGCCATGCTCGGGCGACCAGCCGTGCGGCGCCACCAGCCGGCCATCGGGCATGGCCTTCAGGTGGTCCAGCCAGAACAGGCTCGCCTCCTTCATCACCGGCCAGGCCACTTCGCGCAGCCAGGCGCGGTCCTGCGTGAAGGCGTAGTGCTCCCAGAAGTGGCGCGCGTACCAGGCGTTGCCGGTCTTGTTCCACAGGTAGCCCATCGCGCCGAAGGGGTTCGATTCGGTGCGCAGCGTCCAGCCGCGCACCGGCCGGCCGGCGGCGGTGAGGAAGGTCTCCTCGGTGGTCCTGAAGCTCTCGCCCCAGGGCGTGACGCCCGGCCGCTCGACACCGGGATGGGCCCGCGCGAAGGCGGCCGCCTCGGCCACGGCCCGCCGGTACAGCGGCAGCTGGCTGCGCACGAAATCCAGGAAGGGCCGGTGCAGCTCGGCCAGGTTGGCCGGCTCCGCTGGCCAGTAGTTCATCTGGACGTTGATGTTGGTGTGGTAGTCCGCATTCCAGGGCGGCGTGGAGCTGTTGTTCCACAGGCCCTGCAGGTTGGCCGGCAGCGAATCGCGCGAGCTGGCGATCAGCAGGTAGCGGCCGTACTGGAAGTGAAGCGCCTCGAGCTCGGGATCGCGGCCCTCGGCGGTGTAGGCGGCCAGGCGCCGGTCGGTGGGCAGCTCGCGGCGCTCCGGCGAACTGTCGCCGAGGTCGATCTGCAGGCGGTCGAACAGGCCGCGGTGGTCCTTCTCGTGGCCGGACAGCAGGGCGGCATAGGCTTGGGACGCGGCAGAGGCCACCTGGGCGGAGACGCGGGGCAGCGGGTCGGGGCCGAGGAAGCGGCGAGCCGCGTCGGGCACGTAGCTGGTGCCGGCGCCGAGCACGATCGTCAGCGCATTGCAGCCGCTGAATTCGATCGCGTCGCCTTGCGTGCGCACGCTGCCGCCCTCGGGGACGAGTCGCAGCTGGCTTGCGTAGCGCAGCGTGTTGGGCAGGGCGCCGGTGGCCTGCAGCCGTGAGCCGCTGGCTTCGATCTTCGCGCCGTGCATGTCGGCCAGGCGCACGCTGCCGGTGTACTGGCCCGGGCGGTCGGCACTCAGCCGCAGCACGATCACGCCCGCGGGATGGCTCGCGAAGGCCTCGCGCTGGAAGGCGATACCTCCCAGGGTGTACGAGACGCGGTGCAGGCCCTGGTCCAGCAGCAGCTCGCGCCGGTAGCCTTTTACCGTGCCGCCGTGGCCGGCCAGCTCGACGAACACATCGCCGAAGGGCTGGTAGGCGCCCATGTTCCGGTCGTCGCCGGTCCACAGCGTGATCTCGTTGAACTGCAGGTGCTCGCGGGCCACGTCGCCGAAGAGCATTCCGCCCATCCGCCCGTTGCCGATCGGCAGGGCCTCGCGCTCCCAGCCCGCCGCGGTGTCCGCCGCGGGCTGCTGGTAGCGCAGCGCGAGCTCCGCCGAGCCGGCGGCCGCCGCCACGCCGGCCAGCGCCGTCGCCACGACCAGCGAGCGGATCAGCCTGCGGCGCGGCCAGCCCATGCCCATGTCCTCGTCCCGCCCTCTCAGGCGGCCGCGGCCCGCGGCTTGCCGACGAGCACGCCGCGGCCTTCCGAACCGATGTAGAGCGTGCCGTGGTCGAGCGGGTCGGCGGCCATGGAGGTGAGCCGGCCGAAGCGGTGCTGGTCGTCGTTGATGCGCCTGAAGCTGGCCCCGGCGTCGTCGGAGCGGAAGAGCCCTTCGACCGGCGTGCCGCCGACGAGCACCTTGCCCCAGACGTAGACGCTGTGGTAGCTCGCATCGGTCGCCCCCTTGCCGATCGCGACGAGCCAGGGCTCGGCGACGCCCTTGATGGTGCGGCCGCGCTTGTCGGGTCCGGGCAGGTAGAGCAGCCCGTCGGGCACCGCCAGCCACAGGTCGCGCAGCGTGCCGGGAGCGGAGATCAGCTGGGCCTGCTGCCAGTGCTGCAGCACCGGCAGCCCGGTGATGGCCGTCTTGAAACTGGCGCCGCCATCGGCGCTGGCGAGGATCTGGCCGGTCGTGCGGTCATAGACGTAGAAGACACCGTCGATGGCACGGTCGGCCACCGGCACCAGGGCCACCTCGCGCGTGGCCGGCCAGCCCTTGACCTCCTTCCAGGTCGTGCCCAGGTCGCGCGAGCACAAGGCCGGCTGGCGCTCGGGCGCCCAGACCATGAAGTTGCCCTTGGCCGAGATCGCGATGCGGCCGGCGCCGACGTAGTCGCCGTTGGCGGCCCGGGTCTCGCGCTCGGTCGGGCCGAAGGAGCGCCAGGTCAGCGCCCCGTCCACCGAGATGAAGCCGCCGGTCGGTGCCTGGTCCGACACGCGCGCCACGACCGCCGGCTGCAACTCGGCGAAATCGACCGAGCGGTTGCTCTCGCCGTGCGGCAGGAACAGCCCCGCGCGCGGCGGCCTGGCGAGCTGGTCCCAGCCGGCACCGGAGACCTCGTTCATCGCGGCGAGCAGCGCCGAGCCGGCGGAGGGACTGCGGATCTCCGTCGGCATCGTCTGCTCCAGGCCGTCGACGGCGAAGTTCCACGTCACCATGCCGCCCGGCTGCTGCGCGGCACGGAGGTTGTCCGTCGCGTACAGCCCGTGGCCGGCGCCGTAGACGGCGTGGTCGCCGTTGAACGGGTCGATCTTCACGTCCGAGATGAGCACGCCCATGCGGGCCGAGCCAGGCACGTGGTGGGACAGGTCCCAGGCATAGGGGCCGACCTGGTGCCTCGAGCGCGAAGCCAGGGGGGTCCAGTGCGCGCCGTCGTCGGTCGAGAGGAAGACCTCGTCGCCCTCGCTCCAGCGGGCGATGGTCGAGACCAGGAGCCGGCCGGGCACCTGACGGTCCACGTCCAGGCCGGAGTAGCCGAAGCCCTGCTGGGCGCGGCCGGGCGGCAGGGGGGTGATGTCGGTCCAGCGGCCGGCGGGATCGCGCTTCCACACGCTGCCGGAACGGGCGTTCGACGGGTTGGCCACCGCGTCCGACTGGGTGGCGCAGAAGCTCACGTACAAGCTGCCGTCCGGCCCGATCGCGGCGCGCTGGGGCGCCTGCTCAGGCGAGCCCGGCACGCGCGTGAAGCTGCCGCCGCCGTCGTTCGAGACGTAGAGGCCGGGCTGGTCGTGGCTGCCGACGTAGACGGTCTTCGTCGGCGTGCCGGGCGCCCCGCTGGACGGATCGAACAGCACCAGCGAGACATGGCTCGCCGGAAAGGAGACGCGGCTGAAGCCCTGGCCACGGTTGGTGCTCTTCATCAGCCCGTCGCGGGTGGTGCCGAGCAGCAGGATGTCGCCTTGGTTCGGATCGACCTGCAGCCTCTCGCCGGAGCCGCGGCCATCCCCACGGCCGCCCAGCCTCACGCCGAGCTCGGTCACGCGCCAGGTCGCGCCGCGGTCGGCGGACGAAAGCAGCGCGCCCTTGCGGGCCCAATCGGCCAGGTACTGCCCGCAGGCCAGGTAGACGCGGTTCGGCTCCTGCGGGTCGACCGCCAGGCTCAGCACGCCCATCAGATCGGCATCGCCGCGCGAGAGCTGGTCCAGCAGGGGCACCCAGGCGCGGGTGGCGAGATCGAAGCGATACGCGCCGCCGCTGTCGGTGCGCGCATAGAGCAGGCCCGCCTCGCGCGGGTGGAAGACCAGGCCGTCGACGTAGCCGCCGCCGCCGAAGGGCACGTTCTTCCAGTCGTAGGGCACCGGGGCCGCCGCTGCGGTGGCCGCCCACGCCCCGGGCGCGTGGCCCAGTCCGGCGGCGCAAAGGCCCGCCGCCTGGATGATCTGCCTGCGCAGCATCTCCATGTCTCCTGTCTTCTCGTCTTCGGGGTCTCGTGGTCTTCAGTAGCGGCCCATGCGGACCTTCAGGATCAGGGGGCGCGCCGTGAGGTTCAGCCCCCAGTCGACCTGGTCGCCGTTCCAGCGGCGGTCCACGATCCAGCGGCCGGCGGCATCGAAGTGGCCCTCCTCGGCGCTGGCGATCATCGTCCCGTGCCCGGGCGCGCTTTCCGCATCGAGCCGGACGCGGGCGGACTGGCCGACGATCACGAATTCGTCCTCGCCGGTCTGCGCGATGGCCACGCCGCCGCGCAGCTGGCTGGCATGGGGCGGCGGGTTTTTCGCGTTGTCCGGGAAGCTCTTCTCGCCGAACTGCCACTGGCCGAACGAGACCGTGGCCTTCCAGCCGTTGCCCAGCGTGATGCCCTGGTCGGCGTGGTCGTCGCCCTCGGCGACGCCGTGCGTGCGGCCTTCGAAGGCCCAGCGTGCCCAGGGCCGCTGCAGCGAGGCGAAGGTCGCGTAGATGCCGGCGAAAGGCTCGACCATGCGCTTGTCGGTCAGCGGCGAGCCGAGCGGGTAGTTGCTGTAGTCGGCGTAGTCGATGCCGAAGGGCGCCACGCCGATCGCGCCGCGGCCGAGGATGGCGTAGACGTAGCGGGCATAGACCGCCGCGTTGCCCATCTCGGGCACCCACAGCGCGTTGTCCGGGCGCTGGAACTGGCCCAGCGTCGCGAACACCTTGGCCGACTCGGGGCTGTAGATGTCCGGCCCGGAGATGTCGACGTGGGGCGCGGCCGCCTGGTAGATGTCGATGACGTCGTAGGTCGGGCCGCCGCTGGCGAAGTTGCCTTTCCACGGCGCGAGCGGCTCCAGCGGATCGCGCAGCGCGTTGTTCACGTACATCGGCAGGTCGTACACGGCCCGGCCGGCCTGCGCGAGGCTCTCGATGTAGCGGGCGATGGCCCAGGTGTGGAAGTACTGGTCGGCGTAGTCGCCGTAGACCGCTCGCCAGGAGCCCGAGGCGGCGCCGCCGGCGACGGGCTTCTTGCGCCGCAGGACTTCAGCGGGCACGGGCTGCTCGAAGGCCGCCTGCGCGGCCGGACCGTGGTCGCGGGCCAGGCCGTAGGTGCCGACCTCGTTCTCGACCTGCACCATGATGACGGTGTGCTGCCGGTCGTCGATCTTCTTCAGGTGGCCCATCAGCGCGACGAAGGCCCGCTGGTCGGCCTGGCGCGTCTCCTCGCCGAAGGGCGAGAGGCAGTAGCTGGTCTTGCCGTCGGGACCGACCATGCGCGGGAAGCGCCGGTTGTCGAACTTGACCCACTCCGGCGTGTACTGCGGGCTGGTGTTCTTCCAGGTGCCGAACCACAGCAGGACCAGCCTGACGCGGTGCTGGCGCGCTTCGGCGACGAGGGTGTCGACGAAGCTGAAATCGAAGCGGCCCTCGCGGGGCTCGACCTGCTCCCACGCCACGGGCACGGAGACCGTGTTGGCCCCCATGTCCTTGACCGCGGGCCAGACCTTCGCGAGGGCGGCGGGATGGTTGCTCGAGTTGTGGACCTGCGCCCCCAGCACCAGGAAGGGGGCGCCGTCCACCATCAGGGCATGGCGGCCATCGCGCTCCACCAGGCGAGGGACTTCGGATGCGGCCGCGTGGGCCGCGACGGAAGCCGCCAGCAAGCCGGCCGTGGCCAGCGTGCCGACGAGGCGGTGGAGGAAGCGCGATGCCTGTTTCATGCCTTCTTCGTCAGAACGTGTAGCTCAGGCGGACGGCGTAGCTGGGGCCCACCGCGTGCCAGGCGCGACCCATCATGCCGATGTGCTGTTGCATCAACTGCTTGTTGGTCGAGTCGGTCAGGTTGGTCCCTTCCAGGCCGATCTGCAGGTTGTCGTCGAAGCGATAGCTGATGCTGCCGTCGAGCTGGCCGAAGCTGTCCTGCCAGGTCGGCAGGGCCCAGGCCACGACGTTGTCATGCCTGCCGTAGTTCGGGCTGTCCGGATTGGTGTCCAGGCCGTCGGTCCCGTTGGTGCCGTTCACGTTCACGTTCTGCAGGTACTTCGAACGCCAGCTGTAGGCGAGGCGCGCCGAGACCGGGCCGCGGTCGTACAGCAGCGCCAGGTTGAAGGCGTTGCGGGACACGTCCTTGAGCGGCAGGTTGCCGAAGGTGCGCCCGTCGGTGTCGCAGCCGTTGATGTTCCGGTTCAGGTTGGTAGGGCCGCCGTCGGAACCGCAGTAGGCCGCGTACACCGGCGAGTTCAGCTTCATGCTGCTGTCGACGAAGGTGTAGTTGGCCTGCACGCCGAAGCCGGCCATCCACCCCGGCAGCTTGTCGAAGTACTGCTGGAAGGCGAGTTCGAAGCCGTTGAGCGAGCCGTCCGCGCCGTTGACAGGCGACGTGACCGTGAAGTCGTGGAGGCCGCCATTGACGTCCGCCAACTGCTGGGTCGACGTCTGCTTGACGATGACGTCCTTGAGGTCCTTGTGGAAGACCACGAAGGTGAGCGAATCGGCCTTGCCGAAGTACCACTCCGCCGACATGTCCAGCGACTGCGAGCGCACCGGCTTGAGCAGCGGGTTGCCGGCGCCCGTGCCGGTCAGGCTCACGCTGTTGACGGTCTTGGAGCCGTCGTCGTGGTTGGTGATGTCGGCCGTCTCCGACAGCGTGGTGTAGGCCTGCAGGTCGGTGAAGTCCGGACGCGAGATGCCCGCGGCGTAGCCGGCACGGAACTGCAGCTTGTCCGTGGCCTTCATCCGTAGGTTCAGGCTGGGCAGCGCGTTCGTATAGGAGTTCTTGAACTTCTGCGCGGTCGCGAAGTCCTCGATGTCCGGGATCGGCACGCCGTCGACCACCGTGTTCGGCGGGATGTCCGGCGCGCTGTTGTGGAACGAGGTGTAGCCGTCGGCAACGTTCGTGGTGCGCACCATGCGCAGGCCGACGTTGCCGTCGACCGGCAGCTTCCAGTCGTCGAAGGCAAAGCGCAACTGCGCGTAGGCAGCTTGCGTGCGCTCATGCTGATCGTTGGTGCCGGCCGGGTCGGTGCCGAAGGTGGCGGGGTTCCACGGGCTGCAGACGCTCCAGCCCTGCTGGGCGGCCAGCTCCGCGCAGAGGGTGTCGTTGTAGGAGTGCAGGAGGGCGTAGGTGCCCGGATAGCCGGCAGCCATCGACACATCGGGGAACACGAGCGACGGAACGGCGGCGTTCGTGTTGTAGAAGTTGTCGAAGGTCTTCAGGTGGGTGCCGCCGCTGAATCGGGGGTCGTTCAGATAGGCCAGGTGGTTGATGTTCCAGCCGACCTGCCACGGCTGCGTGACCGCCGCCCAGTTGTAGCTCGGGTTCGAGTTGATGGTCTGCGCCGAGCGGTCGGTCATGCGCACGCCGAAGCGCAGGTCCAGCAGCACCGGGTCGTCGAACTTGTACTTGGCATCGAGCCGCCCCGCCTTCTCGGTGGCGTAGCTCTTGTCCATGTGCTCCATGGTGAACGCCCAGTAGTAGTGGCTGGGGTCCGCCAGGTAGGCGATGTCCTCGGCGTCGAAGACCAGGCGCGGCCGCGAGCCGCCCAGTTCGACCGTCTCCTTGGGCATCTGCACGCCGGTGGCGACGGTGGAGTCGAAGGCCTCGGTCTTGGCGCGGACGTACTGCAGGTCCGTCGAGAAGGTCCACCGCTCGCTGGCCTTCCACTTGAAGTTCCAGCCGAAGTCCTCGGTGGACGAGTGGCGCTTCTGGAAGCGGGTGTCGGCGCCGAAGTTGATGCCGCCGTCGGCGGCGTCGCGAAGCGTGCCGGAGAGCAGCTCGCCGTTGGGGCCGTAGGTGGCGCCGTCGTCGACTGTGATGTTGTACGGGTTGGACTGGGCGAACAGCGCGTTCTCGTTCCAGGTCATCTTGTAGTCCGACTTGAAGTAAGTCAGCGAAGACGACAGGTCGTTCAGCTTCCACTGGAGGGCACCGTAGATGCCGTCGCGGGCGCGGTCGTAGTCCTCGCGCCGGTACTGCACGCCCTTGGGGACCCAGGTATCGCTGTCGACGGTCTGGCGGTAGTAGGGCTCGACCTGGAAGGTGTCGCTGCGCTGCGAGCTCTCCGAGTGCGCCAGGTCGATCATGGCGCCGAACTGCCCGAGGTCGGTGTCGATGCGGTGCGACGCCAGCAGCGAGAACTCGGGGAAGGCCTTGCCGCGCAGCACGCTGTAGGTCGACTTGCCCGTGATCGCGATCTTGGTGCCGGGGAAGTCGAAGGGCAGAAAGGTGCGCAGGTTCACCAGGCCGCCGATGGCGCCTTCGATCTGCTCGGCCGACGGGTTCTTGTAGACGTCGACGCCGGCCATCAGTTCGGGCGGCACGTCTTCGAAGTTCAGGGCACGGCCGCCGTTGGCCGAGAACGAATCACGGCCGTTCAGCTCGGAGCGGACGAAGTTCAGGCCCCGGACCTGGACGCCCGAGCCTTCGATGGAGAAGTGCTCCGGGTCGTTCTTGGAAATGGTGCGGTCGATGGTGACGCCGACGATGCGCTGCAGCACCTCGGTGACCGAGCGGTCCGGCAGCTTGCCGATGTCGTCGGCCACGATGGAGTCGACGATCTCGTCGGACTCCTGCTTGATCTTCTGGGCCGACTGCAGCGCCGCGCGCTGGCCGGTCACCACGATGGTCTCGACCTTCTCGGTCGGCTGGGCCTTGGCGTCGACCACCGGGGTGGCTTGGGCCAGGGCTGCTCCGCTCCACATCAGCGCCACTTGGGCTGCTGCGATTGACAACGCTGTCCGCTGAAATTGTCTCATGTCGTGTTGCTCTAGTAGTGGGTTTCAGGGGTGGCCCTCGATCTCACTCTCTCTCGCGAGGGCCTTCGGGTTCAGGGCGGTCCGCAACGCCCAGGTCTGTTCAGTTCGATAGAGGCTTTGCCGTCATCGATAGTTACCCTCCGGAAAAACGGTTGACCAGGTTCTCGAGGTACTCCTGACGGCCCGAGACCGGGGCCACGTCGGCGTTATCGGCAAGCACGCGCTGCGCGAGATCGTCCAGCGAGACCCGACCGCCAAGAATGTCCTGGCCCCGGGCGCTGTCCCAGCCGGCGTAGCGCGCCGCGAGTGCCTTTTCTAGCTGCCCGTCCTGGATCATTCGTTCAGCCACCAGCAGGGCGCGGGCGCAGACGTCCATGCCGCCGATGTGGCCGTGGAAGAGGTCCTCGGGGTCGATCGACTGGCGGCGCACCTTGGCGTCGAAGTTCAGGCCGCCCGAGCCCAGGCCGCCGGCCTGGAGGATGTAGTAGAGGGCCAGCGCGGTCTCCGGCACGTTGTGCGGGAACTGGTCGGTGTCCCAGCCCAGCTGCGGATCGCCGCGGTTCATGTCGATGCTGCCGAGGATGCCCAGCGCACCTGCCGTCGCGATCTCGTGTTCGAAGCTGTGGCCCGAGAGCGTGGCGTGGTTGGCCTCGATGTTGACCTTGACCTCCTTCTCGAGGCCGTAGCGCACGAGGAAGCCGTAGACGCTCGCGGTGTCGAAGTCGTACTGGTGCTTCGAGGGCTCGCGCGGCTTGGGCTCGATGAGGATCGTGCCCTTGAAGCCGATCTTGTGCTTGTGCTCCACCACCAGGTTGAGGAAGCGGCCGAGCTGGTCCAGCTCCTGGCCCAGGCGCGTGTTGAGCAGGGTCTCGTAGCCCTCGCGGCCGCCCCACAGCACGTAGTTCTCGCCGCCGAGCTTGAGGGTGGCGTTCATCGCGTCGCGCACCTGCAGCGCGGCCATGGCGAAGATCGCGGGGTCGGGGTTGCTCGCCGCGCCGGACATGAAGCGGCGGTGGCTGAACAGGTTGGCCGTGCCCCATAGCAGCTTCATGCCGGTGCGCTGCTGGTGCTCGCCCAGCACGTCGACCATGCGGGCGAAGTTCTCGGCGCTTTCGCGCGGGGTGGCGCCTTCGGGCGCGACGTCCCGGTCGTGGAAGCAGTAGTAGGGCGCCCCGAGCTTGGCGAAGAACTCGAACGCGGCCTCGGCCTTGGCCTTGGCCAGCTCCATCGGCGAGCCGCCCTCGAACCAGGGCCGCGGGAAGGTGCCCAGGCCGAAGGGATCGGCACCCGTCCAGCAGAAGGTGTGCCAGTAGCACACCGCGAAGCGCAGGTGATCCTCCATGCGCTTGCCGAGCACCAGGCGGTTCTTGTCGTAGTGCCGGAAAGCCAGCGCGTCGTCGCTGTCCGGGCCCTTGTATTCGATCGGCGCGATGCCGTGGAAGTAGCTTTTCATGTCAGGGGGTGGGGGTGAATCAGTCGAGGGCCAGGGTCCTGAGCCGCTGGTAGACCTGGCGGAAGCGCTCGAGCCGCGGCTGGAGCTGCTGGTGGCGCCCGGCGTCGGGCCGGTGGCGCGAGGTGATCTCGGGGCGGGTGCAGACGAGCGCTTCCTCGCCGCCGGCGGCCAGCCAGCCGAGCCGGGCGGCGCCCAGCGCGCCACCGGCTTGCGAGCCGGCATGCACGACCGTCTCGACGTCCAGCGCGTCGGCGATCAGTTGCGCCCAAAGGGCACTGCGCGCGCCGCCGCCGACCAGCGAAAGTTGCGCGACCTCGGTGCCCGATGCCTGCAGCGCCGCCAGCCCGTCGGCCAGGCCGAAGGCCACGCCTTCGAGCACCGCGTAGGCGCAGTGCGCGCGGCCATGGGCGTGCGTGAGGCCGTAGAACACGCCGGGCGCGAACGGGTCGTTGTGCGGCGTCCGCTCGCCGGCCAGGTAGGGCAGGAAGAGCGGCGCCGAAAGCAGCTCTTCGTTGGACAACGTTGTCAATTCGGCAAGAAGCGTCGCCTCGTCGGCTGCGCCGCTGAGCTGCACGAACCACTTCAGGCAACTGGCGGCCGAGAGCATCACGCTCATCTGGTGCCAGCGCTGCGGCAGTGCGTGGCAGAAGGCATGCACGGCCGAGGCGGGATTCGGGCGGAAGCGGTCGTTGACGACGAACAGCACGCCCGAGGTGCCCAGCGAGATGAAGCCCTCGCCGGGCCGGATGGCGCCTATGCCGATGGCGCTGGCGGCGTTGTCACCGGCGCCGCCGGCCACGATGACCTCCGGCCCCAGGCCCCAGGCCCTGGCGACCTCGGGCCGCAGCGTGCCGGAGGGCTGGTTGCTCTCGACCAGGCGCGGCATCTGCGAGCGCGTCATGCCGCAGGCGGCCAGCAGTTCATCGGACCAGTCGCGCGCGCCGACGTCCAGCCACAGCGTGCCCGCCGCGTCCGAAGGCTCCGACACCTTCTCGCCGGTGAGCATCAGGCGCAGGTGATCCTTGGGCAGCAGCACGCAGCGGGTCTGTGCGAAGACCTCGGGCTCGTGCCTGGCGACCCACAGCAGCTTCGGCGCGGTGAAGCCGGGCATCGCCAGGTTGCCCGCCACCGCATGCAGGTTCGGCGCGCGGGCCTCGAGCTCGGCACATTCGGCGTGGCTGCGGCCGTCGTTCCAGAGGATGGCCGGGCGCAGCACCCGGTCCTGCGCATCGAGCAGCACCGCGCCGTGCATCTGGCCCGAAAGGCCGATGCTGCGCACTTGCGCGAACTCGGCAGCATGGGTCGAACGCAGCTGTGCCACGGCCTTTTCCGTGGCCTGCCACCAGTCCATGGGCTCCTGCTCGGACCACAGCGGCTGCGGGCGCGAGACGGTCAGCGGAGCGCCGGCCTGGCCGACGATGCGGCCGGCCGCGTCGAGCAGCAGCAGCTTGACTTCGGAGGTGCCGAGGTCGATGCCGAGGAACATCACTCGGTCTCCTGTGTCATGGGTCGGGTGCCGGCGCCGACCAGCGGCCGGGTGAGGTGGTAGCGCGCCAGCGCAGCCGCGCCTGCCGCCACGGCATCCGGTCCGAAGCGCGAGGTGCGGACCTCCGGCGGCGCGAGGTTGGCGGCGGCGGCGTAGTCCTGCAGGGTGCGCAGCGCGGGCTGCACGAACACATCGCCGAGATCGACCAGCGCGCCGCCCAGCACGATGCAGCCGGGGTCGTAGGCCGAGGCCAGGTTCTGCAGCAGCACGCCGAGGTAGTTGCCGGCCTTGCGGACGGCGCGGGTGGTGGCGGCGTCGTTCTCGGCCAGCAGGCGCTGGGCCTGCGAAAGCGAGGGCATGCCGTCCGAGGCGGGCACGCGCAGGATGGCCCGCGGGCCGATCAGCGCCTCGGCGCAGCCCCGGCGGCCGCAGGAGCAAAGCGGCCCGTCGATCTGCAGCACGATGTGGCCGACCTCGCCCGCGAAGCCCCGGGCGCCGGTGAGCAGGCGGTCGCCGACGATCACGCCGGCGCCGACGCCCTGGTTGATGCTCACGTACAGCAGCGGATCGGACCAGGGCGTGGGGTTGAACTCGTGTTCGCCCAGCGCGGCGACATCCGCCTCGTTCTGCAGGAACACCGGCACGCCGGCCAGAGGGGTGCCCGCCAGCTTCTCGGCCAGCAGGGCGCCGACCGGCACGTCGCGCCAGCCGAGGTTGGGGGCGAAGGTCAGCACGCCGCTGGCCTCCTCCACGCCGCCCGGCAGGCCGACGCCGATGCCGATGATGCGCTGCTCGGCGCCGTCGAGCTGCCTGCGGACCTTCAGCAGGGCGGTGGCGAGGGTGGCGATGCAGGCCTTGGCGCTCTTGGCCGAGCCGTAGCCGGCGGTCGCGGTGGCCAGGATGTCGCCGGTGAGCGAGGTGCCGACGACGCGAACGCCCTCGATGCCCACCTCGGCGCCAAGCAGCAGCAGGCGGGTCGGGTCGATGAACAGCGGGGTGGGACGGCGGCCCAGGTCGCCGGTGGCGACCACTTCCCGCTCGACCAGCCAGCCCTCGGCGATCAGCTCCCGCACGAGCAGGCTGACGGTGGACTTGGTCAGGCCGACGGCCGGCGCCAGGTCGGCCCGCGAAAGGCCGGGGTTGACGCACAGGTGGCGCACCAGCGCCATCCGGTTGATGTCCTTGAGCAATTGCTGGTTGCCGGCGGCCTCGGCCAAGTCCTGTCTCCTGTGCTTCGGTCCGGGAAGGACCGGTGTCCATATTAGTTCGGCCGTCGAACGAAATAAAGCAGGTGCAAACCCCAGGGTGTTGCCGGCCCGCTTCGGCCGCACGCCAATTCGATCACAATTGATGACATTAGTTTGACCGGCGTACCAACTAAAGCCGTGTAAACACCTAGTTCCTCGGGCCCGGCGCGACACCAGACTCCAGCGCAACGGCGGCCACGAGGTCAGAAGTGGCCACGCCGCGACGCCGGGCAGGTGACGTTCGTTGCACCGGGCGCGCGAGATCGATGGAAGAGGGATTCGCCATGGGCGACAGGACCATTCGCAAGATCGTCATCGTCGGCGGCGGCACCGCCGGCTGGATGGCCGCGGCGCCGCTGGCGCAGGCCCTGTGTGCCGGCCAGCAGCAGCCGTGCGAGATCGTGCTGGTCGAGTCGCCCGACATCGGCACCATCGGCGTCGGCGAGGCGACCCTCCCGCCGATCCGCTTCTACAACCGCACGCTCGGCATCCCCGAGCCCGACTTCATCCGGAAGACCCAGGCCAGCTTCAAGCTCGGCATCGAGTTCAGGGACTGGGGGCACGTCGGCAACCGCTTCTTCCACGGCTTCGGCGACTTCGGCCCGCGGATCGAGAACCGCTCGCCGCACCAGTACTGGCTGCGCCTGAAGAGCCTGGGCGAGGTGCCCTCCTACGAAGAGTGGTCCACGGCGACGGTGATGGCGCGGCAGAACCGCTTCACGCCCCCTACGGGCGACGTCCCCTCCGCGCACAACGCCTACTCCTACGCCTACCACTTCGACGCCGGCCTGTACGCCGCCTACCTGCGCGACTACGCGATGCAGCGCGGCGCCCAGCGCGTGGAAGGCACGATCGTCGACGTCGAACTGCGCCCCGACGACGGATTCGTCGCCGCGCTGAAGCTGGCCGACGGCCGCCGCATCGAAGGCGACTTCTTCATCGACTGCTCGGGCTTCCGCGGCCTGCTGATCGAGCAGGCGCTGCACGCCGGCTACGAGGACTGGAGCGCCATGCTGCCCTGCAACAGCGCGCTGGCCGTGCCTTGCGCCAAGGTGCCGAAGCTCACGCCCTTCACCACCTCGACGGCGAAGTCCGCCGGCTGGATCTGGCGCATCCCGCTGCAGCACCGCACCGGCAACGGCCACGTCTACTGCAACGGCTTCACCTCCGACGACGAAGCGGCGCGAGTGCTGCTCGAAGGGCTGGATGGCGAGGCCCTGGGCAACCCGCGCCCCTTGCGCTTCACCACCGGCCGGCGTCGCCAGGCCTGGATGAAGAACGTGGTGGCGATCGGCCTGGCGGCCGGCTTCGTCGAGCCTCTGGAGTCGACCAGCATCCAGCTGATCATGGACGGGGTGGGACGCCTGATCGAGCTCTTCCCCGACCGCGATTGCCATCCCGAGCTGGTGGCCGAGTACAACCGCCGGATGGCGATCCAGTTCGAGTCGGTGCGCGACTTCATCATCCTGCACTACAAGCTGACGAAGCGGTCCGACGGCGAGTTCTGGCGTTACTGCGCCGACATGCCCATCCCCGACGCGCTGCAGCACCAGATCGAGCTCTTCCGCGCCACCGGGCGCGTGGCCATCCGCGACCCGGAGGGCTTCGCCGAGCCGTCGTGGGTCTCGCTGCTCTTCGGCCTTGGCGTGATGCCGGCGGGCCACGACCCCTTCACCGAGCGGGTCGACGAGGCGCAGCTGCGCACCCACTTCATCCGCCTGCGCGCCGCCATCTCGCACACCGTGGCGGCGATGCCCGACCACGGCGACTACATCGCCCGCCACGCAAGGGCCACCCCCTTGCCCGCCACCTCCGTGGCATAGTGAAAACGATAGGGTCCCGGCCGGCCCTGCTAAGTGGTTTCCACAGCGCCGCCCGAGAGAGGCGGGGCGAGCATGCCGGTTCGACCTCTCTGACACCCACCTACGGAGACGCAAGCGAATGACCACCCGCCGCCACCTCTTCGCCTCGGCCGTCCTGCTGGCCGCCGCCTTCGGCGCCCAGGCCCAGGGCTATCCCGCCAAGCCGGTGCGCCTGGTCGTGCCCTTCGCCCCGGGCGGCACGACCGACATCATCGCCCGCGTGGTGGCCGAGAAGCTCGGCCCCAACCTCGGCGGCACCGTGATCGTGGAGAACAAGAGCGGCGGCGGCGGCATCGTCGGCGCCACCGAGATCTCGCGCGCCGCGCCGGACGGCTACACCATCGGCATGGCGACGGTCTCGACGACTGCAGCGAATCCTGCGATCAATCCGCAGGTCAGCTACGACCCGATCAACAGCTTCACGGCCATCACCAACATCGCGGCGACACCGAACGTGATCGCGGTGCACCCCTCGTTCCCGGCCAAGGACTACAAGACCTTCCTCGCCGAGATCCAGTCCAAGCCCGGCAAGTACAGCTTCGCCAGCTCCGGCACCGGCGGCATCGGCCACCTGCAGATGGAGCTCTACAAGAGCCTGACCAAGACCTTCGTCACCCACATCCCCTACCGCGGCGCGGGCCCGGCGCTGAACGACGTGGTCGCCGGACAGGTGCCCATCATCTTCGACAACCTGCCCTCGGCGCTGCCCTTCATCAAGGACGGCCGGCTGATCCCCATCGTCGTGGCGGCGCCGCAGCGCGTGGCGGCCTTGCCCAACGTGCCGACCTTCGCCGAGGTGGGCCTCGCGCCCGTCAACCGCATGGCCTACTACGGCATCCACGGGCCGGCCCACATGCCCAAGGAGATCGTCGACAAGATCCAGGCGGCGGTGAAGAAGACGGTCGAGATGCCCGAAGTGAAGAAGCGCATCGAGGACACCGGCTCCATCATCATCGCCAACACGCCGGCCGAGTTCTCCAAGCAGATCCAGGACGAGCTGGCGACCTACAAGAAGGTCGTGCAGCTGCAGCG
>CAMLGG010000027.1 GCA_946479475.1 uncultured Ideonella sp.
GCGTGCACCAGCGGCCACAGCACGCGTTGCGCCAGGCGGCTTTCGAGGTTGCAGTGCATTGCCAGCAGCGGCACCTCGTCGACACGGTTCGCGTGCACCACCACGCCGCCGCGCCACGGTTCGATGCGCGCTGCGCTCAGGGCCGGCAGGCGCTGCAGCTCCTCGACCAGCAAGGCCTCGACGCCCTGGGCGCAAGGCAGGAAAAGGGCGGGGATCACAGGTCCTTGCGCAGGTTGGCGGGCGCAATCTTCAGCGCCTCGCGGTACTTGGCCACCGTGCGGCGCGCCACCTGGATGCCCTGCTCCTCCAGCATCTGGCTGAGCTGGCTGTCCGACAGCGGCTTCTTGGGATCCTCGGCCGCCACCAGCTGCTTGATCAGCGCGCGCACGGCGGTGCTGGACGCGTTGCCGCCGGCCTCGGTGTTCAGCGACGAGCCGAAGAAGTACTTCAGCTCGAAGGTGCCGTAGGGCGTGTTCATGTACTTCGCGGTGGTCACGCGCGAGATGGTGGATTCGTGCAGGCCCAGCTCGTCGGCGATCTCGCGCAGCACCAGCGGCTTCATCGCGATCTCGCCGTGGGTGAAGAAGTTCTTCTGCCGCTCGACGATGGCCTGGCTGACGCGCAGGATGGTGTCGAAGCGCTGCTGGATGTTGCGGATGAACCAGCGGGCCTCCTGCAGCCGCGCGGACAGGCCGCTGGCGCCGTTGGCGCTGCCGCCGCGCTGGCCGCGCACGGCCTGGGCGTAGATGTCCGACACCCGCAGCTTGGGCATGACGTCCGGATTGAGCGTGGCCTTCCAGCCGCGGCCGGACTTCACCACGATCACGTCGGGCACGACGATGAGGCTCTCGGCGCGTGCGAAGGGGCGGCCCGGCTTGGGCTCGCACGCGACGATCAGCGCCTGGGCCGCCTTGACCGTCGCCTCGTCGGCGCCCGTGGCCGCAGCGAGCTTGCGGATGTCGCGCTTGGCCAGCAGGTCGAGGTGCCTGCCGCAGATCGCGAGGGCGCAGTCACGGGCCGCGCAGGCCGGCGTGTCACGCAGCTGCAGCGCCAGGCAGTCACCCAGGCTGGCGGCGCCCACGCCGGAAGGCTCCATGCTCTGCAGCCACTTCAGGCCGCAGCGCAGCTGGTCCAGCAGCTCTTCGCGCGACTCCGGATCCTCCATGCCGAGCGAATCGGCCAGGCGCTCTGCGATGTCTTCCAGCGTGCCGTCGAGGTAGCCGTCGTCGTCGAGCGACTCGATCAGCACCTGCACGGCCGCCGCATCGGCCGGGGCCAGCCGCATGCCGGCGAGCTGGGCGCGCAGATGATCCTGCAGCGTCTCCGCGTGGCTGTTGCGCTCCTGGGCATCGAGGCCCTCCTCTTCGCCGCTGCCGGAGCCGGAAGATGCGCTCGAGGGCAGCTCCTGGATGCCGTCGAAGTCGTCGCGCTCGGTGCCGTTCTCCCAGTCGTCGCGCTCGGTGGTGCCGAACTCGGCCGTGTCCATGCCGGCGGGCTCGTCGCTGCCTTCGCCCACGCTGCTGCCCGGCGCGTCCTGCTCTTCACGCGTGGCGGCGGTGGGGGCAGGCTTGTCGTGACCCGCTTCGTAGCCGTTGATCTCCTCGTCCGGCTCCAGGAAGGGGTTCTGCTCGAGCATCTGCTCGACCTCCTGGTGCAGCTCCAGCGTGGACAGCTGCAGCAGGCGGATCGACTGCTGCAGCTGCGGCGTCAGCGCCAGGTGCTGCGAAAGGCGGACTTGCAGCGTGGGCTTCATCTTCGGTACCGCTCCACGCCCTACATGCGGAAATGCTCGCCGAGGTACACGCGGCGGACGTCGGGGTTCTCGATGATGTGGTCGGGCGTGCCCTCGGCCAGCACCCGGCCCTCGCTGATGATGTAGGCGCGGTCGCAGATACCCAGGGTCTCTCGCACGTTGTGGTCGGTGATCAGCACACCGATGCCGCGCGACTTGAGGAAGCCGATGATGCGCTGGATCTCGATCACCGCGATCGGGTCCACGCCCGCGAAAGGCTCGTCGAGCAGGATGAAGCGCGGCTGCGTGGCCAGGGCCCGCGCGATCTCCACCCGGCGCCGCTCGCCGCCCGAGAGCGCGGGCGCGGGCGAATCGCGCAGGCCGGCGAGGCTCAGGTCGTGCAGCAGGGCCTCGAGCAGGCGGTCGATCTCGTGCTGGGGCAGCGGCTTGCCGCGCTCGTCGATCTGCAGCTCCAGCACCGCGCGGATGTTCTCCTCCACGGTCAGCTTGCGGAAGATCGAGGCCTCCTGCGGCAGGTAGCTCAGGCCGAGCCGCGCACGCTGGTGGATGGGCTTGTGCTCGACCGCGACGCCGTCGATGTGGATGGTGCCCGCATCGCAGCGCACCAGGCCCACGACCATGTAGAAGGTCGTCGTCTTGCCCGCGCCGTTGGGGCCCAGCAGGCCCACGACCTCGCCGCCGCCCACCGCCAGGTGGACCTCCTTCACCACGGTGCGGGCACCGTAGCTCTTGCGCAGGCCGCTGGCATCCAGGCGGCTGGTGGCGGGCGAGGGCACCGCGGCCAGCCTGGCCGCGCCGGGCGTCGGGGCGTTCATTTCTGCGGCTCCGACGCGGCTTCGGCCTGGCGCGGGATGAAGACCAGCCGGGCGCGCCCGTTGGCCGCCCCCGAGGCCGCCGGCGAGGCGCCCTCGAAGACTATCGTGTCGCTGCGCTGGTCGTAGGTGATGACGGCGGCGTTGGCCTCGTCCGGCGGCCCCTCGGGGCGGACCACCCGGAGCTTGGCGTCGCCGATGAAGCGCACCTTTTCGTTCGCGCCGTCGTACTCGACCCGCTGCGCCTCGGCCTCGACCACCTCGTCCACGCGGTCGCGCTTCTGGCGGAAGGTGGCCGGCTTGTCCAGCGTGCCCTTGGCATTGGCCATGTAGCGGCCGGGCACGTCCTCGCGCACCTCGACGCGGTCCGCCTTGATCAGCAGCGTGCCCTGGGCGATGACCACGTTGCCGGTGATCACGGTGGTCTTGGACTTGAGGTCCACCGTGGCCGACTGCTTGCCGTCGCTCTCCACCACCATCGGCTTGCTCCGGTCGGCTTTCTCGGCCCGGGCGGGGATCGACGCCAGGAGGGCGGCGAGCGCCAGGACGACAGGCACGGTGATGGTGGAGGCGATGGGGCGCATGGCTTGCGGCATGAAACTTGCAGGCCATTCTAGCGGCAGCACCCGATGGCCGCCGCCTTTCCAGACCCGATTCGCGGTGAAATGCTCGGCTGCGGAGCGTCGTTCAGCGCGGCGTCGACCGCGCCCGCGCCCTCACAGCGTCTTGCGCACCAGGCCGATCAGGTGGTCGACCACGGGGAATGTCCGTTCGGTCCCGCCCGCCAGCGAGGCCGAGGTGCGGTAGCGGCCGTGCACGCCGATCGTCGGCACGCCGTCGACGCCGTAGGCATCGGCCAGCTGGCGGGCCTGCTTGGCCTTGCCGATGACGGTGAAGGACTTCAGCGTTTCGGCGAACTTGGCGCCATCGACGCCCAGGCTGGCCACGAAGGCCGTGACCTCGGGCTCGGTCGCCATCCGCTTGTGCTCCTGGTGGATGGCGTTGAAGAGCTTGCGGTGCACGTTGGGCAGCTGGCCCATCGCCTCGAGCGCGTAGAAGACCTTCTGGTGGAACTCGTACTGCGGCGTGAAGGCGGCCGGCACGCGGCGGAAGTTCACATCGGAAGGCAGCTTGGCCGACCACTGCTCCACGTACGGCTCCAGCGCGAAGCAGTGCGGGCAGCCGTACCAGAAGAACTCGACCACCTCGACCTTGCCGGTCGAAGGCATGGCGATGGGCTGGGCCAGCTTGACGTAGTGCGTGCCTTCGACGGGCGTGGGCTGCGCGTGCGCGACCGGCGCCGCCAGCGCGAGCCCGGTGCCCGCCGCGGCGGCGGCCAGGCCCAGGGAGTGGAAATCGCGCCGGTTCATCGTCGCGGCCGAGGGGCGGTTGGGCTTCACGAAGTTCCTCGAAGAAGAAGGGATGGGGCGTGGAGGCGCCGGCGGGGGATTCAGTTCCGCTCCTGGCGGACGAGGGCGGCGTCGATGCCGCCGGCCTTGAGCCGCTCCTGCTGCGCGACGGCCTCGGACTGGGTCTCGAACGGGCCCATGCGCACGCGGTGGATGGTGCGCCCGCCCTGCTCGCGTTCGAAGACCTTGGCGCCGAAGCCCTGCAGGGCCAGCTTGGCACGCTGCTGCTCGGCGTCGTCCGGGCTCGAGTACGCCCCGACCTGGACGAAGTAGACGAATGGATCCGCACCTGGGGCGGCACGCGGGGCCGAGGCCCTGGGCACCGGCGCGGGGACGGCCTCGCCCGAGAGAATGGCAGCGGCGTCGCGGCTGGACCTGGGGGCCGCCGGCGGCGTGGGCGTCGCCACCGGGGGCGGCGTGACCACCCCGGCCGGCGGGGCGCCCGTGACCGGCGCCGGCGAGCCGTTCGGCACCGCCGAAGCGGGCGCCGGCCGCGGCGGCACCGGCTTGCCGCCCAGACCCGCGTTCGGGTCCCAGCTCTTCATCTTCTCGGCCTCCGCCGCCTCCTGCTCGGGCGTGCGGTGCTGGACCTTGTCGTGGAAAGGCGAGGGCACCTTGGCGATGTAGAGCGCGACGCCCAGCGCCAGAGCCAGGCCGATCAGCAGGCCCACGATCAGGCCCACGGCGAAGCCGCCGCGTTGGTTCTCGAAGCCGCCTCGTTGCGGGCGCACCGGGGCGCCCCTGTTCAATCTCATGCCGTCTCCGCAGCGGGTTGTTCTCGTGACATCGCGTCCGGGGCGCTCACGCCCAGCAGGGCGAGCGCGTTGCGCAGCACCTGCCGGGTGGCGTCCAGCAGGGCCAGGCGGGCCCGCGCGAGAGGCGCGTCCTCGACCAGGAAGCGCTCGGCGGCATAGTAGCTGTGGAAGGCGCCGGCCAGGTCACGCAGGTAGAAGGCGACGTCGTGCGGCGCCAGGTCGCGCGCGGCGTTGGCCAGCATGCCCGGGTAGTCGGCCAGCTTGAGCATCAGCGAGGCTTCGGTCGGCGCGGTCAGCAGCGAAAGGTCGGCCGAATCGATGCTCGCCGCGTCATGCCCCTGCGCAGCCGCCTGCGCCAGCACCGAGCAGATCCGCGCATGGGCGTATTGCACGTAGAACACCGGGTTCTCGTCGTTCTGCTTGACCGCCAGGTCGACGTCGAAGGTGAACTCGGTGTCGGCCTTGCGGCTGATGAGGAAGAAGCGCACCGCGTCGCGGCTGGTCCAGTCGATCAGGTCGCGCAGCGTCACGTAGCTGCCGGCGCGCTTGCTGATCTTGACCTCCACGCCATCGCGCACCACGCGCACCATGGTGTTGAGCACGTAGTCGGGGTAGCCCTGCGGGATGCCGACGCCGGCCGCCTGCAGGCCGCCGCGCACCCGCGCGATGGTGCCGTAGTGATCGGTGCCCTGGCAGTTGATCACCTTGGTGAAGCCGCGCTCCCACTTGTTCAGGTGGTAGGCCACGTCCGGCAGGAAGTAGGTGTAGGTGCCATCGGACTTGCGCATCACGCGGTCCTTGTCGTCACCGTACTCGGTGGTGCGCAGCCACAGCGCGCCATCCTGCTCGAAGGTCTTGCCCGACTTCACCAGCCTGTCGACCGTGTCCTCGACCCGCCCGGAGGTGTAGAGGCTCGACTCGAGGAAGTAGTTGTCGAAGCTCACGCCGAAGGCCTGCAGGTCCAGGTCCTGCTCGTGGCGCAGGTAGGCCACGGCGAACTGGCGGATGCCGTCGAGATCATCCGGGTCGCCCGAGGCGGTGAACTCGCGGTCGTCGGCCTTGACCGTCTTCTTCGCCAGGAAGTCGGCCGCGATGTCGGCGATGTAGTCGCCGTTGTAGGCGCTCTCGGGCCAGCCGTCGTCGCCGGGCTTCAGGCCCTTGATGCGGCACTGGGTGGAGGCGGCCAGCGTGGCGATCTGCACGCCGGCGTCGTTGTAGTAGAACTCGCGGGTGACATCCCAGCCCTGCGTCTCGAAGAGATGGCAGATCGAGTCGCCGAGCGCCCCCTGGCGGGCGTGGCCGACGTGCAGGGGTCCGGTCGGGTTGGCCGAGACGAACTCGACCATCAGCTTCTGGCCGTTGGCCGGCTGGCGGCCGAAGGCCTCGCCGGCGGCGCGCACCTCGGCCACGACCGCCTGCTTGGCGGCCGGCGACAGGCGCAGGTTGATGAAGCCGGGGCCGGCGATCTCGAGCGCCGCGACCCAGCGTTGCACCTCGGGCTGGGCGTTCAGTTCGGCGACCAGCTTCTCGGCCAGCGCGCGCGGGTTGCTCTTCAGCGGCTTGGCGAGTTGCATCGCCGCGGTGATGGCGAGATCGCCGTGCGCGGCCTGCTTGGGCGACTCGAAGACGGGGGTGTAGGCGTGCCCCGGCGCCAGCTGCGCCACGGCGCGGGCCAGCGCGAGCTGCAGCTCTGCCTTGGCTTGGATCATGATGGGCAGCGATTCTAAGGGTCGCACTGCCCTGGACGCCCCTGGCGCGTCGGCGCCACGACCGGCGCCGATTTGCGCTCCCCGCCACCGGTTGTTCGTGCTTTTGCGCGAACATGAATTCGTTCACAGTGCAGCCTGGCCTGTTGCCAGCGTGCCGTTCGCCAAACGTTCGCCAACGTGTCCTCCTCGTCCACCTCGCGCCCGTCCATCTCGCGTCCGTCCGCTTCGCGCCCGTCGTCGACCTCGACCGGCCCGACGGCCAGCGCGAGTGCGCCTTCGTCGTCGCGCTCGCGCTCGCGCGCGCAGTCGACGGTCGCGATGCCCCGGCTGGACCCGGACGACCCGCCGATGATCGGCAAGTACCGGGTGCTGCGGCGCCTCGGCGAGGGCGCGACCAGCGAGGTCTTCCTCGCCTACGACGATTTCCATGGGCGCGAGGTGGCGATCAAGCGGGTGCGCTCCAGCGTCGGTCGCTCCGAGGCCGATGCTCATTTCTCGCCGCACTTCTTCGCTGCCGAAGCGGCGCTGGTGGGGCGGCTCAACCACCCGAACGTCGTCCAGATCCACGACGCGGTCGACGACCCGGTGTCTCCCTACCTGGTGATGGAGTACGTGCCAGGCACCACGCTGCGCCCGTTCTGCCAGCAGGATCGCCTGCTGCCGCTGGAGCAGGTGGTCGAAATCGGCTTCAAGTGCGCGATGGCGCTGGGCTACGTCTACCGCCAGGGCCTGATCCACCGCGACGTGAAGCCGGCCAACATCCTGGCGGTGACCGACGGGCCCGAGGTGCTGGACATCAAGCTGACCGACTTCGGCAGCGTGCTCAACATGGGCTCGGACCGCACGCAGATCCATCGCGTCGGCTCGCTGGCCTACATGTCGCCCGAGCAGCTCGAAGGCTCGGCCCTGGATTGCCGGGCCGACATCTACTCGCTGGCCGCGGTGCTCTACCACCTGATCGCCGGCCGCCCGCCGTTCGAGGCCGAGAACCACGGCGCGCTGCTGAACATGATCTGCAACGTCGAGCCGGAGCCGCTGACCTCGCTGCGCGAGGGCGTGAGTGCCGGGCTGGACCTCACCATCCGCAGCGCGCTGGCCAAGCAAGCCGAGGACCGGCCGGAAGACTGGGACCAGTTCGCGCAGTCGCTTTCGGCCCTGATCACCAACCACGAGGTGCCGCGCGGGCAGCTCCAGCGCGTCCTCGACTCCGAGCGCTTCAACCTGCTGCGCTCGCTCGAGTTCTTCGCCGAATTCGGCGATGTGGAGCTGTGGGAAGTGGTGCACCGCGCCAGGTGGCAGCGCTTCCCCTTCGGCCACAAGATCTTCAAGCGCGGCCAGGAGGGCAAGCAGTTCTACTGCATCGCGCAGGGCGAGGTGGAGGTCTACCGCGAGGGCGAGCGGGTCGCGCGACTGGGCGCCGGCACCTCGGTCGGCGAGATGGCCTACCTCGCGCCGAGCCCGGACCTGCGCAAGCACGCGACCGACGTGATCGTCTCCGAGGCCTGCACCACCGTCTCCTTCAATCCCGACAGCCTTTCGCAGCTGAGCCCGGACACGCGCCACCGCTTCGACGAGGCTTTCATCAAGGTGCTGGTGCGGCGCCTGCATGCGGCGCACGAGGCCCTGGCGCACCCGCGCAAGATCCTTTGAAGCCCGTTGCCGCTTATCGCGAATTCGCGATTAGCAAACAAAGCACCCGCGAATCACCCTGGAATTCCCCGAAGGCGCAATAATCGCCGGATGGATTCCTTGCGAGCGATGCGGGTCTTCACCCGCGTGGTCGACGAAGGCAGCTTCGCCGGCGCTGCACGGGCGCTGGACCTGGCGCCCGCCGTGGTCACCCGCCTGGTGGCCGAGCTGGAGGAGCACCTCGGTGCCCGGCTGATGAACCGCACCACCCGCCGCATCGCGCTGACCGAGGTCGGCGAGAGTTACCTCGAACGGGTGCGCCGCATCATGGCCGACGTCGAGGAGGCCGAGCTGCTGGCGCACGCCTCGGTGGCCGAGCCGCGCGGGCCGGTGCGCATGCTGATGCCGCCGGCGGTGGCGGTGCACCAGGTCGCGAAGCACCTGCCGCGCTTCCATGCGCGCTATCCGCTGGTGACGCTCGAAGTGGTGGCCACCGGCGCCGTGGAGACGGTCGACGACAATTTCGACCTCAGCATCATGCTGTTGCGCAAGCCGCTGGACGGCAACTTCATCGCGCGCCGGCTGGCCCGCTCGGAGATCGTCACGGTAGCCGCGCCCGAGTACCTGGATCGGCGCGGCCGGCCCCAGCATCCGAGCGAACTGCAGCAGCACGATGTGCTGATTCCGCCGCTGTCCGAGCTGCAGCGCGGTGTGACCTTCTTCCGCGGGCGGCCGGACGAGGCGGCCGAGACTTTCCACGCCGTGCCCAAGCGCGGCCTGCTCAGCACGCTGCACACCGACACGAACTACGCCGCGGCGCTGGCCGGGCTCGGCATCGCGGGCCTGCCTTCCTTCGTGGTGGACGACGCCCTGATGGAGCACGCGCTGGAGCGCGTGCTGCCGGCCTGGTGGCTGCAAAGCACGACGCTGTGGGTGGGCATGCCCACCCGCCAGCACGTTCCGGCGCGCACGCGGGCGATGCTGGACTTCCTGATCGAGATCTTCGGCGGGGAAGACCGCGACCCGTGGCTGGCCGCCGCGGGTTGCGAGACGGCGTACATGTGCGAGGTGCGCGCGGCCGCGGAGGCTGCCGCTGCCGCCGCCGCGAAGGAAGACGCCGCAGCCTAGAAGGTGAAGCCGGACGCGAGCTTCGCGTCCTGCATCGGCTCCAGCAAGGCCAGCAAGGGCGCCAGGGGCCGGTAGCGCATGGCGACCTTGGTCGCGTAGGCGAAGAAGCGGGGCAGGTCGGCACGGTAATGCGGCTTGCCGTCGCGCAGCTTCAAGCGGCAGAAGATGCCCATGACCTTGAGGTGCCGCTGCAGCCCCATCCACTCGAGCTGTCGCCAGAATTCGCCGAAGTCCTCGTCCACCGGCAGGCAGGCCTTGCGCGCGGCCTCCCAGTAGCGAACCGCCCAGTCGAGCTCGCGCTCCTCGTCCCACGAGACGAAGGCGTCGCGCAGCAGGGAGGCGATGTCGTAGGTGATGGGGCCGGCCAGGGCGTCCTGGAAGTCCAGGATGCCGGGGTTGGGGTCGGCCACCATCAGGTTTCGCGGCATGTAGTCGCGATGCACCGCGACCACCGGCTGCGCAAGGGCGCTGGCCACCAGGCTGTCGCAGACCTTCTGCCAGCGGGCCTTCTGCGCGTCGCCCCAGGCCAGGCCGAACTCCTTGTCGACGCACCACTCGGGGAACAGCGCGAGCTCGCGCCGGAGAAAGGCTTCGTCGTACGGCGGCAGCGCGGCGGCATCGATGTGCTGCTGCCAGTGCACGAGCGCACGGATGGCATCTCGCATCAGCCGGTTCGCCTCGGCGCCGTCGGCATCGCGCAGCGCATCGAGGTAAGGTTGGGAGCCGAGGTCCTCGAGCAGCACGAAGCCCTCCTGCGCATCGGCCGCGAGCACTTGCGGAGCGTGCAGGCCGGCTTCGGCGATGCGCCCCGCCATGGCGATGAACGGACGGCTGTCGATGAGCGCTGGCGGCGCATCCATGACGATGGCGCTGCGGCCGCCCGGCCCTTGGAGCCGCAGGTAGCGGCGCGCGCTGGCGTCGGCCGAAGCCGGGCGAAGGGTGGCCGGATCCCAGCCTTGGGCGGCCGCCAGCGGAGCCAGCCAGCGCTCGAAGGCGGCCTGCCGGGCGGCTTCGGGCCACTCGACGGGCGTCGCATCGGAAGAGGGAGGAGGCGTCAAGGCGAAGCGCGGCAGGGCCAGCGTGGATAATCCGCGGCGATTCTAGATTCGCCTTGTTGCCTGCTCGCGCGGCCGTCGATCGGCGCGGCGTTGCAGCGCCTTGACCGGTGGCTCTGCTTGCTGCGCCTGCCCGATTCCTCCCCCTGCCGTCGTCCCCATCGCGAGCCGCGCCAACGCATGGCCGCCAGCGCGTTGGCGATCGCCTGCGCCCTGGCCTGTGGCGGCGCACGCGCCGCTTCGGCGTCGCCCGCTCCACGCCTGCCTGCCGAGCTGAGTGCCAGGACGGTGAACAGCTCGCTGGATCGCGAGACCGTCGCCGAGGGCGAAGTCGAGCTGCGCCAGGGCCAGCTGACGCTGACGGCGGACCTGCTGCGCTACCTCGAGACCACGCAATGGGCCTACGCCAGCGGCCACGTGACGCTGACGCGCGAGGGCGACCGCTTCACCGGCACCGAGGCCGGCCTGAACCTCGACACGCGCGAGGGCTACGTCCTCAAGCCGACCTACCATTTCTCGCGCACCGGCGCCGGCGGGCATGCCGAGCGGATCGATTTCGTCGGCGAGCAGCGGCTGTCGGCCCGCCGGGCGGACTACACCAGCTGTCCGCGCGACGAGGCGGCCGGCGGCGCCGAGCCCGACTGGCTGCTGTCGGCCGACAAGCTGGACCTGGACTTCGAGCACAACGAGGGTGTGGCGCACCACGCGGTGCTGCGCTTCCTCGGCGTGCCCATCCTGGCGGCGCCGGCGATCAGCTTCCCGGCGACCAGCGAGCGCAAGTCGGGCTGGCTGCCCCCGGAGCTCGACAGCGACACCCGCGGCGGCATCTCCATCGCGGTGCCCTACTACTGGAACCTCGCTCCGAACTACGACCTGATCACCACGCCCTCGGTGGCCACGCTGCGCGGCGCCGGCCTGCAGGCCGAATTCCGCTACCTGCAGCCGAGGGACGAGGGCCGGTTCCAGATCCACGAGATCCCCTACGACCGCGTGGCCGGCCGCGAGCGCCATGGGCTGGAGTGGGTGCACGACGGCCGCTTCGGCGAAGGCGAAGACATAGGCTGGCGCTACGGCGTGAACTTCCTGCGGGCGTCGGACGACGACTACTGGAAGGATTTCACCAACCAGCTGCCGAGCCTGACGCGCCGGCTGCTGTCGCAATCGGCCGGCGCCACGCGGCGTTACGAGTTCGGAGCCAGCGCCAGCGTCGATCTGTATGCCCGCGCGCAGGGCTGGCAGGTGCTGCAGGACACGATAACCATCACCTCGCCCTACGAGCGCGCACCGCAGCTGGGCGCGCGCGGACAGGGCCGCGTCGGCGACGCCATCGGGCTGGGGCTGCAATGGGACGCCGAGGCCGAGTACAACCGCTTCGTGCTGGCAGACCGGCTCGTCACCGGCGACCCCGAGACGAACGACACCCGGCCCAACGGCTCGCGCGTCCACCTGATCGCCGGCCTCAGCCGCCCGTTCGACGAAGGCTGGGGCTGGTTCACGCCACGCCTGTCCGTCAACGCCGCCAGCTACCACACCGACACGCCGATGGGCGATGGCCGCACCTCGGCGACCCGCACCATCCCCACCCTGAGTGCCGATGCCGGCCTGCGCTTCGACCGCGACGACACCCTGTTCGGCCACGCCCTGCGCCAGACCCTGGAGCCGCGGCTGCACTACGTCAACACGCCCTACCGCAACCAGGACTTCCTGCCCCAGTTCGACACCGCGGCGAGCGACTTCAACGTGGTTTCGATCTACGCCGACAACCCCTTCTCGGGCATAGACCGGGTGGCCGACACCCACCAGGTCACCCTCGGCGCCACCTCGCGCTGGCGCGAGCCCGACAGCGGCATCGAACGTCTGAGACTCGGCATCGCCCAGCGCTTCCTCTTCCGCGACCAGCGCATCACGCCGGAGGGAGAGGAGGGTGACAAGCGGGTGTCCGACCTGCTGCTGTTCGGCTCCGCCACGCTGTGGCCGAACTGGGTGTTCGACACGACGGTCCAGTACAACGCCAGCATCGACCGAACGGTCCGCTCGATCGTGTCGGCGCGCTACCAGCCGGCGCCGTTCTATACCCTTTCCGGTACCTACCGCTATGCACGGGACCTGAGCGAGCAGTTCGAGCTCGGCTGGCAGTGGCCGCTGTACAGGAGCGCCCCGCGCACCAACGGCTGCAGCGGCACGCTTTACGGCGTGGGCCGGGTCAATTTCAGCATGCGAGACAGCCGCGTGACCGATTCGCTCGCCGGGCTGGAGTACGACGCCGGCTGCTGGATCGCGCGCTTCGTCACCCAGCGCACGTCCACCGGCCTGGCGGAGTCGACCACCCACTGGATGCTGCAGCTCGAGCTGGTCGGCCTGTCCCGCCTGGGCAGCAACCCGCTGAAGGCCCTGAAGGACAATATCCCCGGCTACCGGCTGCTGCGCGACGACGACGCGCCCACTCCGTCCACGACATTCCCCCCATGATCGACAAGACCCTTCTCCGTGCCGCCGCCCTAGCCTTCGGTGCCAGCGTCCTGGCCGCCTCGGCCGCCTGGGCCCAGCCCGCGGCGCCGGCCTCAGCGCCCGCCGCGCCCGCCGCGCGCGCCGCCTCGCCCCGTTCGGCCGATTACATCGTGGCGATCGTCAACAACGAGCTGGTGACGCAGGTCGAGGTCGACCAGCGCATGCAGCGAGCCAAGATCGATGCCTTGCGCAGCGGCACGCGCCTGCCGTCGGACGCCGAGCTGCGCAAGCAGGTGCTCGATGCGCTGATCGAGGAACGGGTGGTCGTCACCTACGCCCGCGATTCCGGGCTGAAGGTGGACGAGCCCGAGCTCGACCGGGCCGTGGCCAACGTGGCCGCCGCCAACAAGATGAGCCTGGACCGCCTCCAGGAGCGGCTCAAGGCCGAGGGCATCGACTACACGCGCTTTCGCGCCAACCTGCGTGACCAGATGCTGGCCGAAAGGGTGCGCGAACGCGAGGTGATCAGCCGGATCAAGGTGAGCGATGCCGAGATCGACAACGCCTTGGCGGCCCGGCAGGCGCAAATGGCCTCGACCAAAGAGCTCAACATCGCCCAGATCCTGGTCACCGTGCCGGAGAACGCCTCGCCCGAGGTGGTCGCCGAACGGCGCGAGCGCGCGCTGGCAGCCCTGGCCCGGGTGAAGGCCGGCGAGCCTTTCGCGACCGTCGCCAAGGCCGTGTCGGAAGACGGCAACCGCGACAAGGGCGGCGAGATCGGTCCCAAGCCGTCCGACCGGCTCCCCGACCTTTTCGTCGAGGCGGTGCGCCCGCTGGCGGTCGGCGGGGTCACGGCCGAGCCGATCCGCAGCGGCGCCGGCTTCCACATCCTCAAGCTGCTCTCGCGCGGGGAGGTCAACGCCGCCTCCGTGACCCAGACCCGCGCCCGCCACATCCTGCTGCGCACTTCGAGCGCGTTGCCGGTGGAAGCCGCGGCCAAGCGGCTGGCCGAGTTCCGTGACCAGATCCTGTCGGGCAGCCGCAAGTTCGAGGACCTGGCGCGCCAGTACTCCGAGGACGGCAGCGCGCCCAGCGGCGGCGACCTGGGCTGGGCCGCCCCCGGCAGCTTCGTGCCGGAGTTCGAGGAGGCGATGAACAAGCTGCAGCCGGGCGGCATCTCGACGCCGGTCGTCTCGCGCTTCGGCGTGCACCTGATCCAGGTGGTCGAGCGCCGGCAGGTGGCGGTCGACCCGAAGGAGCTGCGCGAGCAGGTCCGCAACCAGCTGCGCGAGCAGAAGTTCGGTCCGGCCTACGCCGAATGGGCGGCGGAGCTCAAGGCCCGCGCCTACATCGAGATGCGCGAGCCGCCGCAGCAGTAGGACATGGATCGATCATGAGCGCGGGACGAGTGCAGGGCCGCCCCAAGCCGGACCGCATCCCCTCGGGGGATCGACCTCGGCACTCCGGGGCCGAGGGGCACCATTCCCCCCGCAAGCGCTTCGGCCAGCACTTCCTGGCCGACAGCGCCGTCATCGACGCCATCGTCCGCGCGATCGACCCGCGTCCCGGCCAGGCCCTGGTCGAGATCGGCCCCGGGCTGGCCGCGCTCACCCAGCCGCTGCTCGAGCGCGCCGGCCGCCTCACCGTGATCGAGCTCGACCGTGACCTCGCGGCGCGGCTGCGCCAGCGCCCCGGCCTCGAGGTGATCGAGTCGGACGTGCTGAAGGTCGATTTCGGCGCGCTGGCCGACCGCTTCGGCCAACCCCTGAAGATCGCCGGCAACCTGCCGTACAACATCTCCTCGCCGATCCTGTTTCACCTCATGCCCTGGGCGGATCGCGTTCAGGAGCAGGTCTTCATGCTGCAGAAGGAGGTCGTGGACCGCATGGCGGCGCAGCCGGGCGGCAAGGTGTACGGCCGGCTTTCGGTGATGCTGCAGTGGCGCTACGACATCGAGTCGCTGATCGACGTCCCGCCCGAGGCCTTCGATCCGCCGCCGCAGGTCGAATCGGCCGTCGTGCGCATGACGCCGCTGAAGGACCACCTGGCCGTCGACCCGGCGCGCTTCGAGGCGATGGTCGCCGCGGCCTTCTCGCAGCGGCGCAAGCTGCTGCGCCACTCCCTCGGCCGCTGGCTCGATGAGCAGGGCTTCGCCGGCAACTTCGACTTGCAGCGCCGCGCCGAAGAGGTGCCGGTGGCCGAGTTCGTCGCGCTCGCGCGCAGCCTGCCGTAGCGGCCGGAAAAGAAAAAAGCGCCGCACGTGGCGGCGCTCTCTGCGGTGCTGGGTGCTCGCCGCTTCAGGCGGCGTTCAACCACATCGCGGTATCGAAGGCACTGCACATCATCGGCATGTTCATCCCGAAGTTCGGATTGACACCGTTCTTCGCGCTGACCTTGGCTGCCGGCTTGGCTTCGCTGGGGGCCGTTTCCACCGCCCGCTCCCATGACCCGTTTTCCTGGGAGCGGGCTACTGAAAAGAATAGAAGCACCTGAACGGTATCTTCCTTTCGGCCCAGAAGTCGGCCGCATCCCGGAAGACATCGAGCAGCTGCTCGCGCGACTCGCGGTCGAACCGCGTGTTGTCGGGGATCTGCTCGAGCACCACCACGAAGCCGGGCTGCACGCCCGCCTTGTGGACCAGGTCCGTCATGCAATCGAAAAGCGCGTCCAGGTTCTTGCCGAAGTGCTGCGGGAAGAGGAAGGACGTCGCTATGCCGTCCAGCACTTCCTGCTTGGACTGGGCTTCGGACAGGTTGGCGTACAAGAAGTGCTGGCCCGCTTCCTGGGCCGCACTCATCAGGTCATCGACCCGATAGGCGCGTATCGCCTGCACGATGTTCGGACGGACGGTCTGCAAGAGCATGGTCGCGTTCCTCCTTGGTCAATCAACAATGGATCCGGTCTTCAGTCCGCCCGCGGTTCACGGCGCGATGCGCCGAAAGCTCGCATAGTGGTCTTCGGTGTAAAAACAGGCTTCAGGTTCCCGTGGCTTGACGCCGCCGCAGACGATGCGCCGCGCGCCCCGGTCGGACGACCCCGGCGTACGCACGGTGTATTCGCGGTAATAGCCTCGAGGGTGGCGCGGCAGCATCTGCTCTCGGTTGCCGAACACGATGCCGTCCTTCGCATACGGGAAGGGGCCACCGGCTCGGATCAAGCGCTCGGTCTGCTGCGCCTCCGCCGGCAGGGCCGCAAGCGGCACCGTGCCGACCGCCGGGCGCGCTGCGAGGCCCAAGGGGCCGTCGCCGGGGCTCGCCGCGGCGTCGAGGGTCATCCCTGCGACGCCGAGCACGAGGGCCGCTGCCACGGCCGCACGGCCCCATCTCGACTTGGACCCCCCGACCATCAGCGACCCTTTTTCGTGACCCTTTGTCGCGGCACCTGCACCCTCGCTTGGCACCACGGGTTTACCCTGAAGACTCAATCAGCGATGGTACCTGACTTGCAGAAATACCACAAGTCCACTGCCTCAAAATGAGGCAGTGGACTGCGTGATTAGTAGGCGCTAACTACGCCCGAATGTCAACTGTTCAGGGCTTTTCTCGGACCTGTCACCGCGCGGCATTCGCATCCGCGACCGTAAGCGCCGTCATGTTGACGATGCGGCGCACCGTGGTGGAGGGCGTCAGGATGTGCACCGGCTTGGCGGCGCCCAGCAGCACCGGCCCGATCGCGATGCCTCCGCCGGAGGCCGTCTTCAGCAGGTTGTAGCTGATGTTGGCGGCGTCGATGTTGGGCAGCACAAGCAGGTTCGCCTCGCCCTTGAGCGTGCTGCGCGGCATGAGCTCGGCGCGGTAGGCCGCGTCCAGCGCGGCGTCGCCGTGCATCTCGCCGTCGATCTCCAGCCAGGGCGCGGCCTGCTGCACGAGCGCGAGCGTCTCGCGCATCTTGACCGCCGACGGATGGTTGCTGGAGCCGAAATTCGAATGCGACAGCAGCGCGGCCTTGGGCTGGATGCCGAAGCGGCGCATCTCCTCGGCGGCCATCACCGTGATCTCGCACAGCTGCTCGGCCGTCGGGTCGTAGTTGACGTGGGTGTCGACCAGGAAGACCTGGCGGCCCGGCAGCAGCAGGCCGTTCATGCAGGCGAAGGTCTTGACGCCCGGCCGCTTGCCGATCACCGCGCCGACGTGGTGCAGGTGCAGCTCGGTCGAGCCCCAGGTGCCGCAGATCAGGCCGTCGACCTCGCCCTTGTGCAGCAGCATGCTCGAGATCAGCGTCAGCCGGCGCCGCATCTCGATCTTGGCCAGCTGCTCGGTGACGCCGCGCCGCTCCATCATCTGGTGGTAGGTCTGCCAGTACTCGCGGTAGCGGTGGTCGTCGTCGATGTTGACGAGCTGGAAGTCGCGGCCTTCCTTCAGGCGCAGGCCCATCTTCTCGATGCGTGCGTTGATCACGCTGCGCCGGCCGACCAGCCAGGGCTCGGCCAGGCCCTCGTCGACCGCCACCTGCACGGCCGAGAGCACGCGCCGGTCCTCGCCTTCGGCGAAGGCCACGCGCTTGGCCTGCGCCTTCTTCGCGACGCTGAAGATCGGCTTCATCAGCGTGCCGGAGGCGTAGACGAAGGTCTGCAGCTTGTCGCGGTATGCCGTCAGGTCGGTGATAGGGCGCTGGGCGACACCGGAGACGAACGCCGCGTCCGCCACCGCCGGCGCGATCTGCATCATCAGCCGCGGGTCGAAGGGCTTGGGGATGAGGTACTCGGGCCCGAACGAGAGCGTTGCGCCGGCGTAGGCCGTGGCGACCACGTCGCTCTGCTCGGCCTGGGCCAGCTCGGCGATCGCGCGCACGGCCGCGATCTCCATCTCGTCGTTGATCGTCTTCGCGTTGCAGTCCAGGGCGCCGCGGAAGATGTACGGGAAGCACAGGACGTTGTTGACCTGGTTCGGGTAGTCGGTGCGGCCGGTGGCCATGATGGCGTCGTCGCGCACCGCCTTGACGTCTTCGGGCGCGATCTCGGGGTTCGGGTTGGCGAGCGCGAAGATCAGCGGGTTGGCGGCCATCTTGGCGACCATCTCCTTCTTGAGCACGCCACCGGCTGACAGGCCGAGGAAGACATCGGCGCCTTCGATCGCCTCGCTGAGCGTGCGCTGCTCGGTCTTCTGAGCGAACACGGCCTTGTCAGGGTCCATGAGTTCGGTGCGGCCTTCGTAGACCACGCCGGCCAGGTCGGTGACCCAGATGTTTTCGCGCGGCAGGCCCAGCTTGACCAGCAGCTGGATGCAGGCCAGCGCGGCGGCCCCGGCGCCCGAGGTCACCAGCTTGACTTTCTTGACGTCCTTGCCCACGACCTTCAGGCCGTTGAGCAGGGCAGCGCCGACCACGATGGCGGTGCCGTGCTGGTCGTCGTGGAAGACCGGGATCTTCATGCGCTCG
This sequence comes from uncultured Ideonella sp., assembly GCA_946479475.1. Next base: position 18,075 of record CAMLGG010000027.1, read on the forward strand.
CGCAGCTTGCGCTCGACGTAGAAGCAGTCGGGCGCCTTGATGTCCTCGAGGTTGATGCCGCCGAAGGTGGGCTCGAGCGCGGCAATGACCTCGACCAGCTTGTCCGGGTCCTTCTCGTTGATCTCGATGTCGAAGACGTCGATGCCGGCGAACTTCTTGAACAGGACGCCCTTGCCCTCCATCACCGGCTTGGCACCGAGCGGGCCGATGTCGCCCAGGCCCAGCACCGCGGTGCCGTTGGTGACCACCGCCACCAGGTTGCCGCGCGAGGTATAGCGGAACGCGTTCGTCGGATCCTCGACGATCTCCTCGCAGGCTGCGGCCACGCCGGGGGAATAGGCCAGTGCCAGGTCGCGCTGGTTGATCAGCTGCTTGGTCGCGCTGATGGCCACCTTGCCCGGCGTCGGGAACTCGTGGTACTCCAGCGCGGCGCGGCGCAGTTCGGCTCTTTTTTCCTCGAAGGTCGGCATCTGGAAGGTCCTTGGCAGCAGCGAGCGCGGGGGGAGGGGATTGTAGGCGCCCGCCCCGGCGGCACGACTCGCAGTGTTCTCCAGCAGACGGGGCCGGCGCATGCGCGAAACTGCTTAGGCGGGCCGCCCACGGCCCACCCATACTGCCAGCGCCGCACGAGCACCGCCGGGCCCGTGGGCGCCTGCATGAACCTGCCCGCCGTCTCCACCGCCTCGCCTCCCGCCGAACCGCCGGCGGAGCCTCCGCGCGGCCGCCGCAGCGTTCGCTGGCTGCTGTGGGGCGCGCTGGTCGCGCTGCTGCTGGTCGCCCAGTCGCTGCTCGTCGGCCTGACGCTCAGCTACGAGGAGGCGCGCGCCCAGGACCGGGCGGACTCGGTGGCGGCCGCGGCGGCGGGCGAGTTGCGCCGGATGGTGCAGCGCAGCCTGCAAAGCGCCCAGTCGCTGACCTGGAACGATCCACCGCCGTCGCAATGGCGCTACGACGCGCTGGAGATGCTGCGCCAGCGACACGAGTTCCTGCGCATGGAGCTGCGCGACGTCGACCTGCACCTGGTGGTGGCCGCCGACACGCCCTTCCGCCAGCCGCTGTTCGGCGTGATGCCCCGCTCCGAGCTGGAGATCGAGATGCACGCGGTCTGCGCCACGGCGCGCCGGGTCGCCGCCCCGCTGTTCTCGCGCTCGTACTTCGTGCCGCAGGTCGGCGGGCTGGGGCTGGAGGTGATCGACCTGTGCCTGCCGCTGGACCGCAGCGGCCAGCCCAGCGGCTACATGGTGGCGACGCTGGCGCTTTCGCAGCTGCTGGAAGACGCCTCCAACACGGCCGCGGCGGCCGACCACGAGCTCTCGCTGGTCGAGGCCGATGGCACGCGGCTGGTCCGCGCGGGCCTGCACCGCGGAGCCGGCGTCTATTTCGCGACCCGCCTGGTGGACCTGCCGGGCAACTCGCTGCAGCTGCGGGCCGACTCCGCCCAGGGCCATCCCGGCCTGATTCCCAACCTGACCCTCGCGCTGGTGGTCGGCCTGTCGCTGGGCCTGCTCGGCGTGGTCGTGCTGCTGGCGCGGGACGTTCGAAGGCGCGCCGTGGCGGAGACGGCCCTGGGCGAGGCCCTGGCATTCCGCCGCGCGATGGAGGATTCGCTGGTCACCGGCCTGCGCGCACGCGACGTTCGCGGCCGCATCACCTACGTGAACCCGGCCTTCTGCGCGATGGTGGGCTTCAACGCTGCCGAACTCGTCGGCAGCGACCCGCCTCCCTACTGGCCGCCGGAGCGAATCGACGAATACCGCCAGCGCACCGCCGAGCGCCTGAAGCTCGCGCGCGACCCCGCCGTGCAACGCGAGGGTTTCGAGACCCAGTTCATGCGGCGCAACGGCGAACGCTTTCCGGTGATGATCTACGAGGCCCCGCTGCTGGACCGCGTGGGGCACCACGCAGGCTGGATGAGCACCGTGCTGGACGTGAGCGCCCAGCGCAGGATGGAGGAGTTGTCGCGCCAGCAGCAGGAGCGACTGCAGGCCACCGCGCGCCTGGCCACGGTGGGCGAGATGGCCTCCCTGCTCAGCCACGAGCTGAACCAGCCGCTGGCCGCGATCGCGAGCTACGCGACCGGCTCGCTCAACCTCGTGGCGGATGCCGAGCGCGAGCCCGCCACGGCGGTCGAGACGGTGGGCCTGCTGCGTCAGGCACTGGAGCGCATCGCCGAGCAGGCCGAGCGCGCGGGCCGCGTGATCAAGAGCGTGCATGCCTTCGTGCGGCGGCGCGAGCGTTCGCGCGAGGCGATCCCGGCCGACCTGCTGGTCGAGGCGGTTCTGCCGCTGGTCCGCCTGCAGGCCCGCAAGAGCGGCACCCGCATCGAGGTGGATTGCCCTTCGCCCGCGCCGCGCGTCTGGGCCGATCGCACCATGGTCGAGCAGGTGCTGCTCAACCTGACCCGCAACGGCATCCAGGCGATGGAGGGCGAGGCCACGCCGCTGGACGAACGCGTGCTCACGCTGCGGGTCGCGCGCGCCCACCAGCGCTGGGTGCGATTCGAGGTGATCGACCACGGGCCGGGCATCCCGGCCGAGGTGGCGGCGCGCCTGTTCACGCCCTTCTTCACGACGCGGGCGGAGGGCATGGGCCTCGGCCTGTCCTTGTGCCGCACGGTGATCGAGCAGCATGGCGGGGCGCTGGACTTCGGTCCGGCGGACCCCGGGTCGGCCACCGCGCCAGGGACGGCATTCCGGTTTACGCTACCGGTTCCCGACCCTGCGCGCCCGGGCACCACGCCCGGGGCCGACCACCCCGCATGAACCTTCCGCTCAGCTCGCGCTTCGGCCTGCCGATGGTCTACCTGGTCGACGACGAGGACGTGGTGCGCGACGCGCTGGCTTGGCTGCTGCGAACGCGCCGCCTGCTGTCCGAGGGCCATGCGAGCGGCGACGCCTTCGCCGCCTTCCTCGGAGGCAAGACGCCCAACGACTGGCCGAGCGCACCGTCCTGCCTGCTGCTGGACGTCCGCATGCCGGGCTTGTCCGGCCTGGCCCTGTTCGACCGCCTGGTCGAGCGCGGCTTCGCCGAGGTGCTCCCGGTGATCTTCCTGACCGGCCATGGCGACGTGCCCACGGCGGTGGCGGCCGTCAAGCGCGGGGCCTTCGATTTCGTCGAGAAGCCCTTCTCGGACAACGCGCTGGTCGACCGCATCGAGCAGGCCCTGCAGCGCAGCGAAGCAGCGCTCGAGCGACGGGCGAACAAGCGGCAGGTCGAACGCGCCCTGTCCGAGCTGACCGAGCGCGAGAAGGAGGTGATGAACCTCGTCGTCGAGGGCCGGCCCAACAAGCTGATCGCCGATGCGCTGGACATCAGCGTGCGCACCGTCGAGGTCCACCGGGCGCGGGTGTTCGAGAAGATGAACGTCAAGTCCGCCGTCGAGCTGGCCAATCTGCTGCGGCCGCCGGCCTGAGGCGCAGGAAGCGCCGACAATCCGGCGCATGGCCCTCGGTGAATTCGAACTGATCGAACGCTACTTCCGCCCGCCGGTGCGCCGCGCCGCGCTGGGAGGCGGCGATGACTGTGCTCTGCTGCAGCCTGCGCCGGGCCAGCAACTGGCGGTCTCGACCGACCTGCTCGTGGAGGGCCGGCACTTCCTGTCCACGGTGGCGCCGGATCGCCTCGGCCACAAGGCGCTCGCGGTGAACCTCAGCGACCTGGCGGCGTGTGGCGCGGAGCCGCTCGCGTTCACGCTGGCCTTGAGCCTGCCGCGGGCGGAAGCCTCGTTCCTCGAGCCGTTCGCGCAAGGCATGCTGGAGCTGGCCGAGCAGCACGGCATAGAGCTGGTGGGCGGCGACACCACCGCGGGCCCGCTGACCATAGGCATCACCGCCATGGGCCAGGTGCCGCCGGGCCAGGCCCTGCTGCGAAGCGGCGCACGCGCCGGCGACGAACTCTGGGTCAGCGGCTGCCTGGGGGATGCGCGGCTCGCGCTCGAGGTCTTCCGCGGCCGGGTCGAGCTGCCGGGCGAGGCCTTCGGTGCGGTGCGCGAAGCGATGGAGCGGCCCCAGCCGCGCGTCGCCCTCGGCCTCGCGCTGCGCGGCATAGCGACGGCCACGATCGACCTCTCGGACGGCCTGCTGGGCGACCTCGGCCATGTGCGCCGCCGCTCGGGCGTCGGCGCCACGCTGTGGCTGGACACGCTGCCACGTAGCGCCGCCCTGGCGGCACAGCCGATCAGCGTGCAGCGCGAATGCCTGCTGGCCGGCGGCGACGACTACGAGCTGCTGTTCACCGCCCCGCCGTCGGCCGCGGAGGCCGTGCGCGCGGCCGGCGTGGCCAGCGGCACGCCGGTCACCTGCGTTGGCCGGATCGAGCCGGCGGCCGAGGGCCTGAAGGTCTATGCCGAGGCCCACGGGCGCGAGCCGCTGGACCTCGCGGCCTTCGCCAGCTTCGACCATTTCAAGACCGCCGGATGAACGACGAGATCGAGGACGCGCGCATCCGCAGCGAGACGCAGGCAGCCAGCCCCACGCCACCGCCCGCCGCGCCGCCGCCGCGCCGGCCGAGCCTGCGCCTGATGCTGCTGCATCCGGCGCACGCCATCTCCTTCGGCTTCGGCAGCGGCCTGTCGCCGGTCGCGCCCGGCACCGTGGGCACTCTGTGGGCCTGGCTGGCCTTCGTGGTGCTCGGCACGTGGATCAGTCCTGCCGGCTGGGCCCTCGTGCTGGCGCTGGGTGCGCCACTCGGCTGCTGGGCCTGCACCCGCACCGCGCAGGCCCTCGGCATCGCCGACCCCGGCTCCATCGTCTGGGACGAGGTGCTCGCCTTCTGGGCCGTGCTGTGGCTCATCGCGCCGGCCGGCTTCCTGCTGCAGCTCGCGGCCTTCGCGCTGTTCCGCTTCTTCGATGCGGCCAAGCCGGGGCCGGTGGCCTGGGCCGATGGCCTGTTCAAGCTGCCGCCGGGCCAGCGCCCGGGCTGGCGCCAGGGCCTGGGCATCATGCTGGACGACGCTGTCGCCGCGCTGTGCACGCTGCTCGTGCTCGCGCTGTGGCGCGTGATCTCCGGAGGCTGAATGCCGCTGCTGAACGAGGACGAGGCCCTGATGGCGCGCATCGGCGCACTGGGCGATTCGCTGCGGGCGGCCGGCCTGACGCTCGCCTGCGCCGAGAGCTGCACGGGTGGTCTCTTCGCCGCGCTGTGCACCAGCCAGGCCGGCTCGAGCGACTGGTTCGAGCGCGGCTTCGTCACCTACAGCAACGCCGCCAAGACGGAGGCCCTGGGCGTCGACGCCGCGCTCATCGCGACCCATGGGGCGGTGAGCGAGCCGGTGGCCCTCGCGATGGCCGAGGGGGCTCTCGAGCACAGCCGGGCGCAGGTCGCGCTGGCCGTCACCGGCATCGCCGGGCCCGGCGGCGCCACGCCCGGCAAGCCGGTGGGCCTGGTCTGGCTGGCGCTCGCGTGGCGCCCGGGCGAGGGCCCGGTGCGGGCCGAAGCGCAGCAGCGCGTCCTCCCGGGCGACCGCACCGCCGTGCGCTCGGCCACCGTCCAATGGGGCCTGGAGCGCCTGCTCGCGCTCGTGCCCGGGCTGGGCCCATGAGCCTTTACCTTTGCGGCGACCTGGACCCTGAAGAGCGCCGCTCGTGGCTGGCCGCGTTGCGCGCTGCCCTGCCCGGCGAGCTCGTCGAAGATTCGCTGGAGGGCCTGGATCCGGCCGAGGTCGATGTGGCCCTGGTGGCCAATCCTCCTCCCGGCTCGCTTCGAGGGCTGCCCGCGCTTCGCCTGGTCCAGTCGCTGTGGGCAGGGGTGGATCGCCTGCTGGCCGATGAAACCTTGCCGGCGGGCGTACCGCTCGCCCGCATGGTCGATCCGACGATGTCGGCGGCGATGGGCGAGACGGCGCTCTGGGCGGTGCTCTCCCTGCACCGGGGCTTCTTCGCCTACGCGCGCCAGCAGCGGCAAGCGCGCTGGCAGGTGCTGCCGCAGCGGCGTGCAGACGAGGTCAAGGTGGCGGTGCTCGGACTCGGAGAGCTGGGCCGCAGCGTGGCGGCGAGCCTGGCCTCGCAGCGCTACGAGGTGCAGGGGTGGCGGCAGGGCGGCGCAAGGCCGCATGCGCAGTTGCCAGTGCCCGCGCATGAGGGCGCCTCCGCGCTCGAGCCGCTGCTGGCTTGGGCCGACATCGTCGTCAACCTGCTGCCGCTCACGCCCACGACGCGCGGCCTCTTCGACGCGAAGCGCCTTCAGGCGATGAAGCGCGGGGCGGCGCTGGTCAACCTCGCGCGAGGCGCGCAGGTGATCGAGCCGGACCTCCTGGCTGCGCTCGACGCCGGCCAGCTGTCGCATGCGGTGCTCGACGTGTTCCAGACGGAGCCACTGCCACCGGCGCATGCGTTCTGGCGGCACCCGCAGGTGACGGTGCTGCCGCACGTCGCGGCACTCACCGATCCCCGCAGCGCGGCCGAAGTGGCGGCGGCCAACGTCAGGGCGTTGCGGGCGGGCCTGCCGCTGGCCCATGTCGTCGACCGCTCCCGCGGCTACTGAGGGTCGGGCGACAGGGCCATCGGCCGGCCGGACATGGCACGGGCGCCGCGACGGCTGCCACCGCGGGCCGCCACGACCACATCCAGCGTCATCAGCATGAGGCGGCGCAGGCCGTCCCAGGCGTCGTCGGGCCAGGCCGGGTGGCGCAGGCCCTTGACCAGGCCGTCGCAGGTGCTGGCCGCCTCGACGAGCGCGGCCAGCGCGGCATCGTCGACGCCCGGGACGGCCTGCTGCCGCTCACGCCCACGACGCGCGGCCTCTTCGACGCGAAGCGCCTTCAGGCGATGAAGCGCGGGGCGGCGCTGGTCAACCTCGCGCGAGGCGCGCAGGTGATCGAGCCGGACCTCCTGGCTGCGCTCGACGCCGGCCAGCTGTCGCATGCGGTGCTCGACGTGTTCCAGACGGAGCCACTGCCACCGGCGCATGCGTTCTGGCGGCACCCGCAGGTGACGGTGCTGCCGCACGTCGCGGCACTCACCGATCCCCGCAGCGCGGCCGAAGTGGCGGCGGCCAACGTCAGGGCGTTGCGGGCGGGCCTGCCGCTGGCCCATGTCGTCGACCGCTCCCGCGGCTACTGAGGGTCGGGCGACAGGGCCATCGGCCGGCCGGACATGGCACGGGCGCCGCGACGGCTGCCACCGCGGGCCGCCACGACCACATCCAGCGTCATCAGCATGAGGCGGCGCAGGCCGTCCCAGGCGTCGTCGGGCCAGGCCGGGTGGCGCAGGCCCTTGACCAGGCCGTCGCAGGTGCTGGCCGCCTCGACGAGCGCGGCCAGCGCGGCATCGTCGACGCCCGGCAGCAGCGCTTCGAAGGCGCGCTCCTTGTCGCCCCACACGCGCGCTTCGCGCAGCGCCACCGGCAAGGGCTTGCCGCCCAGCGTGATCGCATCGCGAGCGCGCTTCATGGCACGGATGTCCTCGGCCAGCGTCCAGTGCACCAGCACTGCGGCCTCGCCTTCGGCCTTCAGCCCGTCGAGCATGCGCAGCGCCCGCGGCGCCTGGCCGCTCAGCACGGCCGCGCCGAGCTGGAAGACATCGAAGCGGGCAACATCCAGCACCGCCGACTCGATCTGCTCGAAGCTCAGCTCGCCCGCCGGGTACAGCAGCGCGAGCTTCTGCAGCTCCTGGTGCGCCGCCAGCAGGTTGCCCTCGACGCGGTCGGCGAAGAACGCGAGCGCCTGCTGGCCCGGCTCGCCCGTTGCCACCCGCTGCCCTTGCGCCGACAGGCGCTGGGCGATCCAGGCGGGCAGTGCGTGGCGCTCGATGGGATCCACCCGCACCATGACGCCGGCGCGGTCCAGCGCCGAGACCCAGGCGCCCTTCTGCGCCTGCCAGTCGAGCTTCGGCAGGTGGACGATGGTGAGCACGTCCTCCGACAGGCCTTCGCAGTAGGCCTGCAATGCGGCCGAGCCCTCCTTGCCGGGCTTGCCGGTGGGGATGCGGATCTCGATGATCTTCCTGTCGGCGAACAGGCCCATGGACTGCGCCGCGCCGAGCACGCCGCTCCAGTCAAAATGGGCGCCGCTGACGGTGAAGACCTGCCGCTCGCTGAAGCCGGCGGCGCGCGCGGCGGCCCGGATGGCGTCGGCCGCCTCCTGGGCCAGCAAGGGCTCGTCGCCCTGGATCGTGTAGAGCGGCTTCAGGCCCGAGCGGCCGAGCTGTTGGGCAAGCTGGTCGGCGCGGACCTGCATGCTCGGTCAGGCCTTGGGCAAGGATGCGGCGGCGGCCGGCTGGCCCGCTGCCGCCAGCATCTGCATCAGCTGCTGGGCGAGGTCCTGCCGCATGTCGCGCACCAGGCCGGCTTCCTCCGTCTGCTTCGCCAGGGCCACCGTCTCGCTGTAGCTCATGTCGCGCACCAGCTCCAGCCGCTGCTCGGGCAGCTGGGGGCCGCCGTCGGGCTTGTCCAGCCGGAAGCGCAGCGTGACCCGCAGGCGGAACTCGCGCACCTGGCCGGCGGCGGTGGAGGCGGCCACGATCTTGTCGTAGCGGTCTTCCAGCACCACCAGCACCACCTCGGCGTCCAGCGGCCGGTTGACCACCGTGACCGTGGCCGGCAGCGCCTGCCGGAGCGCATCGGCCATCGGCGAGGCCGGCTTGAAGCCGCTGATCGCCAGCCGGGTGAAGGGCAGCTGCACCGGCTGGCGCAGCTTGAAGCCGCAGCCGGCCAGCATGCCGGCCGCCGCCAGTGCCAGGAGTCCCCGCCGCCGCACCGTCAGACCACCACGTTCACGAGACGGCCCGGCACGACGATGACCTTCTTCGCCGGCTTGCCTTCGGCGAACTTGGCGAAGTCGGGGCTGGCCAGCGCGGCGGCCTCGATGGCACCCTTGTCGGCCGTCGCCGGTACCTTGATCGCGCCGCGCAGCTTGCCGTTGACCTGCAGCATCAGCTCGATCTCGTCCTGCACCAGCGCGGCCTCGTCGACCTCGGGCCAGGGCGCGTCGAGCAGGTCGCCCAATGCCGCCGCGTAGCCCAGCTCGGCCCACAGCGCGTGGGTGATGTGCGGGCAGGCCGGGTAGAGGGCCCGCAGCAGCACCGAGAAGCCCTCGCGCAGCACCGCCGCGTCTGCCGGCGCGTTGCCGGCGTCGAAGCCTTCGAGCGCATTGAGCAGCTTCATCGCCCCGGAGACGACGGTGTTGTACTGCATGCGCTCGTAGTCGTAGCTGATCTGCTTGAGCACGAGGTGCACCTCGCGGCGCAGGGCCTTGGCGTCGCCCGACAGGCCCGCGCCGATGTCTGCGGTGCCCTTGAGCAGCGCCTGGTTCTTGGCGGCGAAGCCCCACACCCGGCGCAGGAAGCGGTGCGCGCCCTCGACGCCCGCGTCGTTCCACTCCAGCGTCTGCTCCGGCGGCGAGGCGAACATCACGAACAGGCGCGCCGTGTCGGCACCGTAGCGGTCGATCAGCTCCTGCGGGTCGACGCCGTTGTTCTTGGACTTGGACATCGTGCCCACGCCCTCGTAGTCGATGGCCGAGCCGTCGCTCTTGAGCTTGGCGCCCACGATGCGTCCGCCTTCGTCGAAGACGTTGTCCACCTCGTGCGGCCAGAAGTACTCGATGCCGCCCTTCTCGTTGCGCCGGCTGTAGATGTGGTTGAGCACCATGCCCTGCGTGAGCAGGCGCTTGAAGGGCTCGTCGGCCTTCACCAGGCCCAGGTCGCGCATCACCTTGGTCCAGAAGCGCGCGTACAGCAGGTGCAGGATCGCGTGCTCGATGCCGCCGATGTACTGGTCCATCGGCATCCAGTAGTCGTTGCGCTCGTCGACCATCGCGCCGTGGTTGTCGGCGCAGGTGTAGCGCATGAAATACCACGACGAATCGACGAAGGTGTCCATCGTGTCGGTCTCGCGCCGCGCGGGCCGGCCGCAGCAGGGGCAGTCGACCTTCAGGAAGGCCTCGCACTTGTTCAGCGGGTTGCCGGAGCCGTCGGGGATCAGGTCCTCGGGCAGCACGACCGGCAGGTCCTTCTCGGGCACAGGCACCGAGCCGCAGCTGTCGCAATGGATGATGGGGATCGGAGTGCCCCAGTAGCGCTGGCGGCTGATGCCCCAGTCGCGCAGACGCCAGGTGGTCTTCTTCTCGCCCAGGCCCTTGGCGGCCAGCATCTCGGCCACCTTGTCGACCGCCGGCTTGTAGGCCAGGCCGTCGAGCACGCCGGAGTGGATGCAACGGCCGCGCTGCTTGTCGCCGTACCACTCGGCCCACGCGGCCGTGGAGTAGCTCTCGCCCTCGACGCCGACGACCTGGTGGATGGGCAAGCCGTACTTCTTGGCGAAGGCGAAGTCGCGTTCGTCGTGCGCGGGCACGCCCATGACCGCGCCGTCGCCGTAGCTCATGAGGACGTAGTTGCCGACCCAGACCTCGACCGGCTCGCCGGTCAGCGGGTGCGTGACCTTCAGGCCCGTCGGCACGCCCTTCTTCTCCTGCGTGGCCAGCTCGGCCTCGGTGGTGCCGCCCTGGGCGCACTCGGCGATGAAGGCGGCCACGGCCGGGTTGGACTCGGCGGCGTGAGCGGCCAGCGGGTGCTCCGGCGCGACGGCGCAGAAGGTGACGCCCATGATGGTGTCGGCGCGTGTCGTGAACACGTACATGCGGCCGCCCTGGATGGGCTGGCCGTCGGCACCGTGGATCTCGTGCGGGAAGGCGAAACGCACGCCCGCGCTCTTGCCTATCCAGTTCTCCTGCATCAACCGCACGCGCTCGGGCCAGCCGGCGAGGTAGTTCCTGTCCTCGGGATTGGCGACGGCCGAGAGCAGCTCTTCGGCGTACTGGGTGATGTTCAGGTAGTAGCCGGGGATCTCGCGCTTCTCGACCGGCGCGCCGGAACGCCAGCCGCGGCCGTCGATCACCTGCTCGTTGGCCAGGACGGTCTGGTCGACCGGGTCCCAGTTGACGACCTGGGTGCGGCGCTCGGCGATGCCCTTGTCGAGCATCTTCAGGAACAGCCACTGGTTCCAGCGGTAGTACTCGGGCGAGCAGGTGGCGACCTCGCGCGACCAGTCGATCGCCAGGCCCATGGCCTGCATCTGCTGCTTCATGTAGGCGATGTTCGAGTAGGTCCACTTCGCGGGCGGCACCTTGCTCTTCATCGCGGCGTTCTCGGCCGGCAGGCCGAAGGCGTCCCAGCCCATGGGCATCAGCACGTTCATGCCCTTCATCCGCAGCTGGCGGGTGAGCATGTCGTTGATGGTGTAGTTGCGCACATGGCCCATGTGCAGCTTGCCCGAGGGGTAGGGCAACATGGAGCAGGCGTAGAACTGCGGCTTGCTCTTGTCCTCGGTGACGCGGTAGGCGTCAGCGGCGTTCCAGTGGCTCTGGGCGGCCTTCTCGACCTCGGCGGGGACGTATTTCTCGTTCATCCCCGGATTTTAGGTGGCTACCTCGGCGCGCTGGCTGCCGACCCACCCGCCGTGATGAATCCGATCTTCGAAAGCCCCGCCGTCTGCAGCAGGCCGATCAGCTCGGCCACCTTGCCGTAAGGCACGCTGGCATCGGCGCGCAGCTGCACTTCGGTGGCCGGGTTGCGGCCGGCGGCGCGCTGGGCCTGCTCGCGCAGCTCGTCCGTCGACACCGGCTGCTCGCCGAGGTAGAGCTTGCCCGCCGGATCGATAGCCACCGCGATGAAGGCCGGCGTCTCGCTGGCGCGGCTGCCCTCGGCCTTGGGAAGGTCCAGCTTGAGGCTGGAGCTCATCAGCGGCGCAGTGATGATGAAGATCACGAGCAGCACGAGCATCACGTCGATGAGCGGCGTCATGTTGATGTCGCTCATCGGGCTGGGCGCGCGGGCGCGCTCGAGGCGGCCGAAGGCCATGGCTGCGGCTATTCCTGGTGCAGGGCGATCTCGCGCAGGTCAGGCGCGAAGCCTTCGAGCTCGGCCTCGCAGGCGCCGAGCCACTTGCCGAAGACGTTGTAGGCCAGCACCGCCGGGATGGCCACCGCCAGGCCCGCGGCCGTCATCACGAGCGCCTCGCCCACGGGCCCGGCGACCTTCTCGATCGTCATGGCGCCTGAAGTCGCTATGCCGAGCAGCGCGTGGTAGATGCCCCAGACCGTGCCGAACAGGCCGACGAAGGGCGCCGTGGCGCCCACCGAAGCGAGAAAGACCTGACCTGCCTGCAGGTGCGCGAGCCCTGCGTGCAATGCGTCGCGCAGGCGGCGAGTGAGCTGCGACTCGATCGCCCCATGCGACTGAAGCGTTCCGGCCGCGGGCTGGACGAACGCGGCCTCGGCCAGCGGGGCGATCACGCCTTCGCGGTCCAGCGCCTTCAGGCGTTCGCGGGCCGCCGGGCGGTCGGGGGCGTTCCAGAAGGCGTCTATGCCTCGCTGCAGGTCGACCCGTGCCCGGTGCAGGACCCAGCTCTTCCAGAAGATCAGCACCCAGGCGCCGATCGACATCAGCAGCAGCAGCAGGGCGACGGCTCGCCCGATGGCATCGCTCTGGAACCAGAAACCCTGCAGCCCTTCCATCAGGCGAACCCGAGCACGTCGGACATCGAGTACAGGCCTGCGCCGCGCTGCGCCAGGAAGCGCGCCGCGCGCAGGCTGCCCTGGGCGAAGCCGACGCGGCTGGTCGCCTTGTGGCTGATCTCGATGCGCTCGCCGGTGCCGCAGAACATCACCGTATGGTCGCCGACGATGTCGCCGCCGCGCACGGTGGCGAACCCGATCGTCGACGGATCGCGCTCGCCCGTCACGCCTTCACGGCCATAGACGGCGTGGGTCTTCAGGTCGCGGCCCAGGGCCTGGGCGACGGCCTCGCCCATCGCGAGAGCGGTGCCGCTGGGCGCGTCGACCTTGTGGCGGTGGTGGGCCTCGACGATCTCGATGTCGTAGCCCTCGTTCAGCGCGCGGGCCGCCATGTCCAGCAGGCGCAGGACGACGTTGACGCCCACGCTCATGTTGGGCGCCATCATGATCCCGATGTGCTCGGCGGCGGCCGCGATCTCGGCCTTCTGGGCCTCGTTGAAGCCGGTGGTGCCGATGACCATGGCCACGCCCTTCTCCCGGCAGGCGGCCAGGTGGGCCAGCGTGCCCTCGGGGCGGGTGAAGTCGATCAGCACCCGGGCGCCCGACAGGCCCTGCGGCAGGTCTCCAGTGATCTGCACGCCGCTGGCCTGGCCGAGCCACGCCGTGGCGTCCTGGCCGATCGCCGGGCTGCCCTCGCGATCGAGCGCACCGGCCAGGCGCAGGTCGCCCGCCTGCTGCACCGCCTCGATCAGCATGCGGCCCATGCGCCCGCTGGCGCCCGCGATGGCGACCGGCAATGCGCCCCGTGCGCTTCCTGCGCTCATTGCGCCTCCAGCGGCGGGTAGTTGCGCACCGCCCCCTGCGGAGCGGTGTCGACAGCGGCCACGGTGGCCTCGACCTTGGGCGGCAGCGGCAGCTTGGCTCGCTCCTCGTCGGTCAGCTCGAGCTTGGGCTCCGAGCCGTAGCGTCCCGGCTTGCTGATCGAGGCGACGAATTCCAGCTCGCTGGGCAGCTCGGGCGCCTCGACCGACTTCACGTTGTCGCCATCGAACAGCACGACGACCGAGCGCTGCTGCGGCTCGGTGCCGGGACGGCGGATCACGAAGACGTAGTCCCAGCGCTGCGCGTGGAAGGGATCGGCCAGCAGCGGCGAGCCGAGCACTTCCCGCACGCGGCTGCGGGGCGTGCCGGGCTTGATGGCCGCGACCTGCTCCTTGGTGACCACGTTGCCCTGAACCACCTCGACCCGGTAGGGCGTGATGACGCTGGTGATGCCGTCGCTCATCTTCTGGCTGATCAGCGTGCAGCCACCCAGCCCGGCCAGGCCGGCGAGCGCAGCGGTGAGGATCGGAAGGCGTGGGAGTCGGGACAACGAGGTCATGGAAGGCGCGCGCAACGACAGGAGGAACCGGCGCCATGGCGGCGCGGGCGGGCGGCTTGCCGGCGACGCGAACCCGGCGGTCCACGGCAGCACTGGCTATGATTGATCGATTCTAGCGGCCCGCTCCCGCGGCCCCTGCGTACAGCGAAAGCGCACCATGCCCACCCACGTCGACGAACTCAAGAGCAGCGGCCTGAAGGCCACGCTGCCCCGCCTGCGCATCCTCGAGATCTTCCAGAAGTCGTCGGTGCGCCACATGACGGCCGAGGACGTCTTCAAGGCCCTGCTCGTCGAGGGCTCCGACATCGGCCTGGCGACGGTCTACCGGGTGCTGATGCAGTTCGAGCAGGCCGGCCTCCTGGTGCGCAGCCATTTCGAGTCGGGCAAGTCGGTGTTCGAGCTGAACGAGGGGCATCACCACGACCACCTCGTGTGCCTGACCTGCGGGCGGGTCGAGGAGTTCTTCGACCCCGAGATCGAGGCACGCCAGCGTGCGGTGGCGGGCAGCCGCGGCTTCGAGCTGCACGAGCACACGCTGGCCCTGTATGCCGTGTGCACCAAGGCGCAGTGCGAGCACCGGCCGCCGGCCGGCGCGGCGCAGGTCAGGGTTCCCGCAGGGCATCCATCGCCGCCTGGTGACGAGCGATGAATTCCTGGTAGGTGTCGATGCCGCGCAGCTGCAGGATGGTGTTGCGCACGGCGGCTTCCACCAGCACGGCCAAGTTGCGGCCCGCGTCCACGGCGATCACGACCTTGCGCACGGGGATCTCCAGGATC
>CAMLGG010000028.1 GCA_946479475.1 uncultured Ideonella sp.
TCGTCGGCTTCGACCAGCTTCGCCGAAGGGTTGCGGCCGAGCAGGACGGCCAGCTTCGTCTGCGTGGTGCCGGACAGCATGCGCAGCGCCGGCACCTGGGCATCGAGGGCATCCGCCTCGGCACGCGCGCGGTCGAGGTCGAAGGCGCTCGCCTGGCCTTCACGAAGGCGGCTCTCCACCCGCAGGGCGGTCTGCCGCTGCGCATCGGCCAGGGCCTGCACGATGCGCAGGCGCTCCTCGGCGCTGCGCAGCACGAAGTACTGGCGGGCCACCTCGCTCGCCACGAGCAGCCGTGCGCCGATCACACCGGCCGCGGCGGCTTGCGCATCGGCCTGCGCCGCGTCACGCGCCGCGCGAATGCCGCCCGCCAGGTCGATCTCCCAGGCAAGGTCGACGCCGGCGCGCAGCGCACGTGTGTCCGGCATGCCTTGCTTGACCGGCTCCGGCGCGCCGCTCTCGCTGCGCGACGCGGAGGCCTGGATGCCCAGCGTGGGCCAGAGCCGGGAGCGCTGGGCATCGCTGCCCGCGCGGGCCTGGGCGACGCGCTGCAGGGCCGTCGCCACGTCCTGGTTGGCGGTCAACGCCTCCCGGACGAGCGCGCTCAGCGTGGGGTCGCCGAAGCCTTCCCACCACGCCGCGTCGAGCGTCGAGGCCTGGGCGGTGGCCGGGCTGCCGTTCGAGAAGGCGGCCGCGAGCGGCACGGAGGGGGACGGCGGCACGGGAGCCGGCGTGGAACAGGCGGACAGGAGCGCCACCGCCACGGCGCCAAGCGCGGCGCGGCTGGATCGCAGGCCCGGGTCGCGGCCGCGTTGCTCGAGGAGCATCATGGGGTGCTTCATTTAGTGGACCTGACAGTACATTAAGTGTAGCCACATAAAATGGACTGTCAAGTACATAAAATGTCCTCATGGGACCAGACGACCACGCCAAGCCCCTGCCTGCCCGTCGTGGCCGGCCGCGCGATCCCGAGCGCTGCCTGCGCATCACGCAAGCGGCCCGCCACCACTTCTTCGCCCATGGCCTGGAGCGCGCCAGCGTGGACGCCATCGCGGCGGAGGCCGGCGTGTCGAAGATGACCATCTACAGCCACTTCGGATCGAAGGAACGCCTGTTCGACGCGGTGGTGAGAGAGCGCACGGACCGCGTGACGGGCGGCCCTGATGGTGTGGACGCGCTGGACCCGCTGCAGCCGGACAAGGCGCTGCTTGCGGTGGGACAGCAGGTCCTCGCCCTGACGCGCGACGAGGCCGAGCTGGGCAAGTTCCGCTCGGTCTACAGCGCCGCGGGTGCGTGTCCGGAAGCCTGCCGGGCCTTCTACCGCCAGGGACCCGAGCGGCTGGCCACCGGGCTGGCGGGGTACCTGCGCCGGGCAAGCGACGCTGGAACCCTGAAGGTGGAGGACCCTCGCCTGGCCGCCGACTTGTTCCTGGCGATGTTCCTGGGCGACGGCCACATCCGCGGCCTGCTGGTGCTGGAGATGCCGGACGCACGCGAGAACCAGGCACAGCTTCGCGAGGCGGTGCGCGTATTCATGGCGGCCTACGCGGCAGCGGGCGGAGAGGCTTCGCCTGTCGAGGCGGGCGTTTCGGCGCCACGCCTGCATCCGGTTGATCTTCCCGCGAGTCGTGACAACCGTTGAGCCGGTGTTCCGCCTGCGCGAAGGCTGGAGCGAGAAGGAACAGCACGTCGAGATCCCGACCGCCGGCGTGCTAGCGTCCGCGCACGAATGGGACCATGGTCAGGAGAGGCGCCTTGCCCTGGCCGCACTACCATCGCACCCCCCTTGGGCCGCCCAGCCGATGCGAACCTTCAGCACACCCGCCTGCTTGCGCTTTCGACCTTCTGCCATGCAGCTCCTGGCGGCTTGGCTGACCTGCTGTGCATGCCTTCGCCCGGTTGACGCCGCCGGCCTGGACTGCAAGGACGAGCCACCGCTGCCGCTCGATCGCATCGCCGCACCCGTCGTCCTCATCGGCGAAGCGCACGGCACCGAGCAGGCGCCCGCCGTTGTCGGTGCGATTCTGTGCGGCTTGCAGCGCTCGGGCCGCCCGGCGGTGCTGGCTCTGGAGCGCGACGCGAGCGAGCAGGCTTCGCTGGATGAATTCCTGTCGTCGTCCGGTCAGCCCGACGCCGTCGATGCCTTGCTGAAGCAGGGGGATTGGGCCGCGCCGAATCAGGATGGGCGGAGCAGCGCTGCCATGTTGCAGCTGCTCGATCGGCTGCGGCAATGGCGCAGCGTCGGTGTGACCGTGCCGGTCATTGCGCTGCGCGGCGCCCTTCGCTTCGACGGCGCGCCGCCGGAGCCTCGGCAGTTGCAGATGCTCGTCGACCGAGCCATGGCCGACGGCGTGACGGCTGCGCTCGAGGTCCATCCCGGCCGTACCGTCGTCGTGTTGGCGGGCAGCTTCCACACGGCGCTGGGATCCAAGCTCCACCAGGACGCGATCGGCGGCCCTTCCATGGGGGACCTGCTGGCCCAGCGCGGGCCCGTTCATGTCATCGGCCTGGCCAGCGCCGCGGGAGGGACGGCCTGGTTCTGGCGTGGCGGCGACCCCGCGCCCGCCGTGCACGAACAGGCGCCCGGCCCGTTCGACCTGCCGGATGGCCGGGTGGACGCCACTGTCGACATCGGCCCGCTCTCGGCTTCGCCGCCGGCACGTCAGCGTTCGAACTGACAGCCCGGCGCCCCCTTGGGCCTCAGAGGCCGAGCACGATCCGCGTGCCGGCGGCCCGCGAGCAGCAGGCCATCATGCGGGTGTTCGCGGCGCGCTCGGCCTTGCTGAGGACCTTGTCCCGGTGGTCGATCTCGCCCTCCAGGACGCCGACCTCGCAGGTGCCGCACAGGCCCTCGTTGCAGTCGCAGGGCACGTCGCAGCCGGCGGCCTGCAGGGCCTGCAGCAGGGTCTGGTGAGGCCCGACCTCGACCTTCGTGCCGGAGTCCTTCAGCTCGGCGACGAAGCCGTGCTCCTTCGTCGGATCCAGCGCCGCGGCCTCGGCATGGAAGTGCTCGAAGTGCAGCACGCCGTCGGGCCATGACTGGCTCAGCGATTCGAGTTCATCGATGAGACGCCCGGGGCCGCAGGCGTAGATCCGCGTGCCTTCGTCCACGGCGCCGATCGCCGTCGGCAGGTGAAGGCGCACGCCCTCGGACTTGACGTGCAGGACGAGGCGTTCGCCATGGACTTCCGACAGGCGCGGCAGCAGCGCCATCTGCCGCCGCGAGCGGCCCGCGTAGTGGATCTCGTAGGGCTTGCCGATCCGCTGCAGGCGGTCCGCCATCGCGGCGATCGGCGTGATGCCGATGCCTCCGGCGATCAGCACGTAGCGCTGCGCCGATTCGTCGAGCCGGAAGAGGTTCTTGGGGCCCGACAGCTGCAGCATGGCGCCGGGATGCAGGTGCTCGTGGAAGTGCCTGGAGCCGCCGCGGCTTTGCTGCTCGCGCTGCACCACCACCTGCAGGCAGCTGCCGTCGCCCGCATCGCCGCACAGCGAGTACTTGCGGCGGAAGCCCCCGGCGATCAGGTCGACGTGGGCGCCGGCCGTCCAGGCGGGCATGCGGGCGCCGCGAGGATCGGCCAGGACGAATCGCACCAGCCCTTCGCCCTCTTCGTGCCGCTCCCGCACCACCACTTCGCGCGTGATGCCGTCCTTCGACGGCGGGCCGATGTAGAACGGCGCCGGCTGCAACATCGCCGCAGCATCGAGGCGCTCGGGATTCATCGCCGGATTCCACTCGACCCACAGCGACTCGGGGCCGCGGAAGGAGGTGTTCGAGAGGTAGTCGAATCGCTGCCCCTCGACCAGTCGCATGTGCGGCAGCCGGCGGGCGAACTCCTCGAGGAAGACCCGCATCTGCATGCGGCCGATGTTCTTGCCCATGCACTGGTGGGCGCCGTAGCCGAAGGTGAGGTGCTCGACCGCGTTCTCGCGGTAAGGGTCCACCTCTTCGGGGTTCTCGAAGTGGCGCCGGTCGGCGTTGGCCGAGGCCTGCACGATCAGCAGCCGGCTGCCCCTGGGGATGGGCACGCCGCCCACGGTGGCATCGGCGGTGGCGATGCGCCGCCACGCGATGATCGAGCCGGCGACGCGCAGGCACTCCTCCACCGCGTTCGGGATCAGCGCCGGGTTGGCGCAGATGGCCTCCCAGGCGCCGCGGTGCTTCAGCAGCGTCATGAAGGCGTTGGCCGTCGCGTTCGAGGTCGTCTCGTGCGCCGCCGCGAGGATGGCCATCATCATCGAGCGCAGGTAGGACAGCGGCACGACGTCCGGATGCTGCAGGTGCTGGCGGATCGACTCGTACATCCAGCCCTCGCCGTCGGGCCGGGCCATCATGTCGTCGAGGATCTTCTGCGCCGTCTGCCAGAAGCGGCCGACGCGCTCGGCGATCGACAGCTGCTCCTCGGGCGTCGGGCGGCCCCAGGTGTTCAGCGTGTGGGCCACGGCGAACTGGCGCAACTGCTCGGCCCCTTCGTCCGGCACGCCCAGGAAGCGCAGGGCGACGTTGAGCGGGATCTCGTAGAACATCTCCCGCACCAGGTCGGCCCGGCCCTTCTCGATGAAGCGGTCCATGTACTGCCGGGCGAGGCTGCGCACCATCGGCTCGAAGGCCAGCAGGCGCTCCGGCAGGAAGGCCTGCATCAGCAGGCGGCGGCGGGCCATGTGGTCCGGCTCGTCCTCGTTGACCATGGTGCGGTTCATGGCGAAGCCGTAGCGCTGCAAGATGGCGAGCACCTCGGGGCCGGCCGGGGTGATCTTCTCCAGCGCGATGGAGGGCGAGAACAGAAGGTTGTCGCGGAAGACCGCCTTCACGTCCTCGTAGCGGGTGACTATCCAGTAGCCCAGGCGCGGGCTGTAGAAGACCGGCTCCTCCTCGCGCGCCCAGTTCAGGTAGCCGGCCGGGTCCTGCAGGTAGGCGGGTTCGAAGGGGTCGAAGGCCTGGGCGGCCGGGCTCACCGGGCAGCCGTTCGGGGCTTGCAGGCCTGGCGCGCCGGCGTGCACCGGACAGCCGGCGGTGGAGGGCGGAAGCGTGGGGCTGCTCATCGGGGTCTCCAGGTTGGCGTAAATGTATTACGCATAGCGGAGAAGCAGAAACAGTGGGAATTCAGCGCCTGCGCTGGCGGGCCGGTGCGGCCGGCTCCGCCGCGGGCTCGGCGACGTAGCCCATGGCGACGCTGATGGCGGCCGCCTCGCGCACGACGGCCTGGCACACCGGCCCGCCGGGCCGAACGTCAATGCCGTTGCTGGCACCCAGCGCCGTGAGGACGGCGCTGATCTGGCCGCGGGCGTCGAAGATGGGCGCGGCGGCGGCGCTGATGCCGCGCAGCAGGGTGTCGACCACGATCGCGCAGCCCGCGCTGCGCACCTGGCTGCGCAGCTGCGCCACCGGGTTCGAGACGGGCAGCTGGGCGCGCTGGTCCGGCGTCGCCTGAAGGTATTCCTCCTGCGCCCGCCGGCTGACCCCGCCGTCCTCCGAGAAGCCGAGGAATGCGCGGCCGGTGGCCGACCAGAGCACCGGCAGGACCGAGCCGCCGCGGATGTTGACGGTGACCGGCAGCGGCGGCTCCTCCATCCTCAGCACCGTGGGGCCGTGGTTGCCCATGACGGCCAGGAAGCAGGTGACCTCCAGCGATTCGCGCAGGCGCACCAGCGCGGGCTCGCCCAGGCGGATGGGGTCGCACTGCCGCATCGCCGCCAGCCCGATGCGGATGGCCTCCGCGCCCAGCTGGTAGTGCTGGGTTGTCGGGTGCTGGGTCACGAAACCCTCCTGCAGGAGGCTGGCGACATAGCGGTGGGCCTTGGCGGTGCTCTCGCCCACCGCGTTGGCGATGGCGGTCAGGCTCGCGGAGCCGCCCAGCGTGGCCAGCGCCTTCAGCACGGCCATGCCCATCTGGGCAGACTGCACGCGCTGCCGCCGGTCAACCGCCGGTGCGCGTCTGGTGGTGGTTCGGGTGGCGCTCATCGGCTGTGAGGGTCGCAGGGGAGATCGCAATTCTGCATTGCGTAGTACCCTTACGCCATCAGGTTTTGCGCCAGAGCAAAGGAGCTGCAGAAAATGCGCGTGAATCGTCGAGCTTTCGGTGTCTGGGCGGGCAGCCTCGCGGCGGGATCCGCCGGCACCGCGTGGGCCCAGTCCTTCCCCACCAAGCCCATCCGCTGGGTCGTGCCCTATCCCGCGGGCGGCGGCTCGGACTTTCTCGCCCGCACGGTGGGGCAGCAGTTGTCGTCCCAGGTCGGCCAGCCGGTGATCGTCGACAACAAGCCGGGCGCCAACACCGGCATTGCCGCGTCGGACGTGGCGCATTCGCCGCCGGACGGCTACACCATCCTCTCGGCCGACAACGGCACGCTCGTCTTCAACTCCGCGCTGTACTCGAAGCTCGGCTACAGCCCGGACAAGGATCTCGTGCCGGTGACCCTGATGGGCCGCTTCCCGATGATCCTCGTGGCCGGCCCGGGCTCGGATGCCAGGGACGCGAAGGACTTCGTCGCCAAGGCCAGGGCGAAGCCCGGCAGCCTGAGCTATGCCTCCGCCGGCGCCGGCAGCCCGCACCACCTGGCGATGGAGATGCTCAAGCTGAGCGCCGGCCTGCACATGGTCCACATCCCCTACCGCGGCGCCTCGCCCGCGCTGCAGGACCTGGCGGGCGGCCAGGTCGCCGTGATGATGGTCGACCTCGCCGCGGGGGCCGCCTTCCTCAAGGCCGGCAAGATCCGCCCGCTGGCGGTGGCCAACGCCACCCGGCTGCCGCAGCTGCCCGATACGCCGACCTTCGCCGAGCTCGGCTTCAAGGACGTGGAGGCCGCGGCCCAGGTCGGCGTGGTGGCCCCGGCCGGCACGCCGGCGGAGGTCGTGGCCACGCTGCACAGGCAGATCGCCGCGGCCATCGCCCAGCCCGCCATCCGCCAGCGCCTGGTCGACTTCGGCATCGAGCCGGTGGCCAACACGCCGCAGCAGTACGCCGATCTGCTCAAGGCCGAGATCGTGCGCTGGCACAAGATCATCCGCACGCAGAAGATCTCGCTGGACTAGCAGCTCGGCATCGGGCCGCAGCGCGCCAGCGCCGCGGCGGCGCCCGGCTTGAGGCTGCCGTCCGGCTGCGGCACCACGATCGGCGCCACGGCCACCCGTGCCACGCCGTCGTGGCGATCGATGCCCAGTTGCCGGGCGGTGGCAGGCGAGACGTCGATGATGCGGCCGCGCACGTAGGGGCCGCGGTCCTGGATGGTCACCACCGCCTGTCGGCCCGTCTCCAGGTTCGTGACAAGGGCGCGGGTGCCCAGCGGCAGCGTCTTGCTGGCCGCGTTGTCGTCCTGCGGATCCATCCGCGTCCCGTCTGCCATCCGCTTGCCGGCCAGCGATCGGGCGTAGTAGGAGGCCCGGCCCCACCGGACCTTGCCGGTGTGGTCGAGCGGCCGTGGAGCGGCCTTCGAAGGCGGCAGCCTCGCGGCCGAAGCCGCGGGCGCGGCCGGGAGCGGGCGTTCAGCCCGCGGCACTTCGGCCGCGCCGGCGATGCACGACAGGCCGAGCAGCAGGATCAGGCAGGCATGCGGTGGCCGGGGCTTCATCCCGGGAGCTTATGGCGACGGTGCCGGCAACGATGTCGGACAAGTGCGGCTTCGGCCGCATGACTCCTCCGGCAGCCCGAGGCGCCGCCCGCGCCGGACCGGTCGGACCCGCTGCCATCGAAGATGCCGGGCTCGCCGAATCAGAACGTGTAGCGCATCTGCAGGGTGTAGCGACGTCCGGTGTAGTACGAGCCGCGCTCCTTCAGCCCGATGCCTTGCTGCATGTACTGCTTGTACAGGGACTCCGTCAGGTTCTGCCCCTCGAAGGCGATGGTCAGGTGGTCGGTGGCCTTGTACTGCACGCCCAGGTCGAGCTGGCCGTAGGCGCCGCCCCAGGTCGGCAGCGCGTAGTTCACCGAGTAGGACTGGCCGAAGTTCGGGCTCGCCGGGTTCTGGTCGATGCCGTCGTTGCTGGCCGTGCCGTAGGCGTTGACCGCCTGCAGGTACTTCGATCGCCACGTGTAGGCCAGGCGAGCCGAGATCGGGTCCCGGTCGTAGAGCAGCGCCAGGTTGTACGCATCGCGCGACAGGCCGACCATGGGCACGTGGCCGAGGACGCGGCCGTCGGTATCGCATCCGAGCAGGTCGCGGGCGAGATTCGCCTCGACCGTGTCCTTGGGCGTGCACCACGTCGCGCCGAGCGGCTGGTTCATCGTCATGCGGCTGTCGATGTAGGTGTAGTTGCCCGAAAGGCCGAACCCCGACAGCCAGCCCGGCAGCCTGTCGAAGTACTGCTGGTAGCCGAGCTCGAGGCCGTTCATCCGGCCCTTCGCGCCGTTGACGGGCGCGGTGATGGAGAAGTCGTGCGGCTGGCCGTCGACGTCGAGCAGCGTGTAGACCGACGTGCGGCCGATGATGATGTCCTTCAGCTCCTTGGCGAAGAACGCCAGGGTGAGCGCGCCGCCGCGGCCGTGGTAGTACTCCGCGCTCAGGTCGAGGTTGACCGACCGGATCGGCCTGAGCAGCGGGTTGCCGCGGGCCGAGCCGCTGTAGCCGATGGAATCGACGACGCCGCCGGTGTGGTGCACGTCCTGGCTCAGGGTCGTGTAGGCCTGCATCTGCCAGAGGTCGGGCCGCGTGATGCCCTTCGAGGCGGCGAAGCGGAACTGCAGCTCGTTGCCGGCCTTCATGCGCAGGTTCAGGCTCGGCAGCACGTTGGTGTAGCTGTTCCTGAAGTCCTGCTGCGCAGATTGCGCGGGGATCGCCGGGACGCCCGGCTCGGATGGCGGGGGGCTGAACAGCGTGTAGCCGCGGGCCGTGGACTCGGTCCGCACGACGCGGACGCCAGCGTTGCCGTCGATGGGCATGGGAAGGTCTTCGAAGCCGAAGCGAAGCTGGCCATACACCGCCGTCGTGCGCTCGCGCTGGACGTTCAGGCCCTTGTCGTCGCCATACTGGGCAGGCGTCCACGACGCCCAGCACGGGTCGACCTGGCAGACCTCGTCGGCGTAGCCGTGCACCTTGTGGAAGCCGGTGTCGTTCAGCAAGGACGCGTCGGCCACGATCACCCCCGCCGGCATCGGCACCTTGCCGCCGAAGAAGTCGTCGTAGGTGTGCAGGTGGTGGTCGGCGTCGAAGCGCGGGTCGTTCAGCCACGCGAGCTGGCTGAACGGCTGCCAGTCATGGCCGACGGCCCAGGGCGCGGTGATCTGCGCCCAGTCGAAGTCGTGCGTCGAGCGGGTCTGCGCATCGCGCTGCGTCAGGCGCACGCCGAAGCGCAGGTCGTCGAGCACCGGGTCGTTCCCGAAGGTGTACTTCACGTCGCCGCGCCAGGCCTTCTCGGTCGCGACCGCGTGGTCGCGGTGCTCCTGGGCCCAGCCCCAGTAGTAGTGGTCCGGATCGGCGAGGTACGCCCGGTCCTCTTCGTCGAAGACCGAGCCGGCGGGCGACGAACCGAGGTCCACGATCGCCTTGGGCATCCAGCCGCCGAGACCTATCGCGTAGTCGGTGCCGTCCGAGGTGGCCCTGATGTACTGGAGGTCCGACTGCAGGGTCCACGCCGGCGAGGCGTTCCAGCTGACGTTCCACGACATGTCCCGCGTGTCGGCGGCGCGGGTCGCGATGCGCGAGGCGGTGCCGAAGCCCATGCCGCGGACATCGGGGTCGTCCGGCGCGCCGTCCTGCGGCGCGCGGATCGTGCCCGTCAGCAGGGCACCGTTCGCATCGAAGGTGGCGTCCGGGTCGAGCGTGAGCTTGCTCGGATCGGTGGCCCTGAACGCCGAGTCCTCGGTCGTCACCATCCGGTACTTCGAGCGGAACCAGGTCAGCGAAGAGGACAGCTCGCCCTTCTTCCACTGCAGCGCGGCGTAAGCCCCGTCACGCGTGCGATCGAAGTCGTTGGCGGTCCACGAGACGCCCGGGCTGATCCAGCGCTGCCGGCCGCTGTCGTCGCCGAGGACCGCATCGGTGCGAGGGATGTAGGGGCTGATGCTGAGGCCGTCGCTGTGCGTGGCGATCTTCGAGTGCGCGAGGTCGACCAGCACACCGAACCTGCCCAGGTCGGTGTCCCAGGTGTCGGACAGCAGGCCCGAGAACGAAGGCTCGTCCTTGCCGCGCAGCATGGAGCGAGACACCTCCACGGAGAAGGCGCCCCTGGGCCCGTTGAAGTCGAAGGGCCTGGCCGTGCGCAGGTTCACCAGGCCACCGATGGCGCCTTCGATCTGCTCGGCCGAGGGGTTCTTGTAGACGTCGACACCGGCCATCAGCTCGGGCGGCACGTCCTCGAAGCTCAGGGCGCGGCCGCCGTTGGCCGAGAACGAATCGCGGCCGTTCAGCTCCGAGCGCACGTAGCTCAGACCGCGGATCGAGACCCCGGTGCCTTCGGCGGCGAAGTGCTGGATGCCGTCGCCCACGCCCTGCTGCGGATCGGCCCGGTTGAGCGTGCGGTCGATCGTGACGCCCGGCATGCGCTGCAGCACCTCGGTGACCGACTTGTCGGGCAGCTTGCCGATGTCCTCGGCGACGATCGCGTCGACGATCTCCTGGGCGTTGCGCTTGATCGACTGCGCCGTTTCGAGCGCCTTGCGCTGGCCTGTCACGACGACGGTCTGCGGCGCCTGCTCATCCTTCTTCGCGCTGCTTGCCGGAGCGGCTTCCGGCGCGGCCGGTGCCTCCTGCGACAGCGCCGCTTCGCCCCACAGCAGCAGGGCCTGCGCCGAGGCGATCGACAGGGTGGTCTTCCTGAACTGCATTCGTCCCGTCATCTCGTACCTCCATCCAGGATGGAATCAAGAGCCGGTCTCTACAGGCGTGAACTCCCCAGGCGAGAGATTAAGCACGGGCAGCCAAAGCGCAAGCGAGTGTTTTGCCTAGGACTGCCGGACCCGCTCCCCCGGAGAGTGGCATTTCGCGTACGCTGTGACGCGCAGCAAGTGGCAAAGGGATGCCGTGTGAGTGAACCGGACGGCCAACGTCGAGGGCGCCTCGCGCCTGGGCTGGTCCTGGCCGCGTCGCTGCTGGCGTCGCCGCCCCCCGCCGCCGCGCTCGGTCCGCCGCTGCAGGTCGCCCAGTACGCGCACACTTCGTGGACTGCCCGGGACGGGGCGGTGCTGGGCCTGGTCTTCGCGATGGCGCAGACGCCCGACGGCTACCTGTGGATCGCCGGGTCGTTCGGGCTGTTCCGCTTCGACGGTCTTCGGTTCGAGCGCTGGCAGCCCCCGGGCGGCCAGAAGCTGCCGAGCGGCCCCTACAGCCTGCTGGTGTCGCGCGACGGCACCCTGTGGATAGGCACCTTCAGCGGGCTGTCCAGCTGGAACGGCAGGGAGTTCGTCTACCGGCACCAGGGCATCGGCCTGGGACGGTTCGTGACCTCGCTGCTCGAAGACCGCGACGGCACCGTCTGGGCCGGCGTGCTCGGCGAGCGCGGCGAACTGTGCGCCGTTCGCCGAGGCCAGGTCAGCTGCGCCGCGCCGGAGGGCGGTTTCGGCGCCTTCGTCTGGAGCCTGGCGCAGGACCGCGCCGGAGCGCTGTGGGTGGGCGCCGAGAACGGCGTCTGGCGGTGGAGCCCGGGGGAACCCCGGCGCCACGCAATTCCCGGCCCGCGCATGGGCGACCTGACCACGACCGCCGAGGGGGAAGTGCTGGCCGGCATGCAGGGCGGGGGGCTTCGCCAGGTGGCCGGCGACCGGCTGGTGCCTCATCGGTTTCGCCGCGCCGGCACGCCGGACGCCTGGCTCGCCGACGGCGACATCAAGTCGAACAAGCTGCTGCGAGATCGCGAAGGCGGCCTGTGGATCGGAACGACCAGCCAGGGCCTCATCCACGTGAAAGACGGCCAGGCGGACACCTTCACGCGGGCGGACGGCCTGTCCGGCAACATCACCTGCAGCCTGTTCGAAGACCGCGAAGGCAACGTCTGGTTCGGCAGCGACAAGGGGGTGGACCGGTTCCGCAAGCTCCCCGTGACCGTGCTCTCATCCCGGCAGGGCCTGCCCCACGAAGTCACCCGGTCTGTCGTGGCCGGCAGGGATGGCAGCATGTGGGTGGCGACGGCCGATGGGCTGGTCCGGTGGATGCCAGACGCGACGCCGCGCGTCTACACGGTACGCGACGGGCTGCCCGACAGCGTGGCGAGAGCCCAGTACGAGGATGCCGACGGGCGCCTGTGGGTGAGCACCGACAAGGGCCTCGCCTACCTTGCCGACGGCCGATTCGTCGCGGTCGACGGCGCCCCTGGCAAGGACGCGCATGCCATCACGGGGGATGCGGCAGGCAACCTCTGGCTGTCGGGAAACGCCGGTGTCGACCGCCTGTACCGAGGCCGGTTCGTCGAGCACCTCCCGCTCACCTTCGACAAATCGTCCCGGGTCCAGAGGATCCTGGCCGATCGAGGCGGGCTCTGGATGTCGTTCTGGGACGGCAGGGTCGCCTACTACAAGGACGGCAAGGTCGAGCAGACCTTCAGGCCGATCCAGGGGCCCGGCGACGGCGCGGTCACCGATCTGCGGCTCGATGCGGAGGGCGCGCTCTGGGCATCGACCGGTACCAGCGGCCTCAGCCGGATCAAGGATGGCCGCATGACGGCCCTCACGGTCGCGAACGGGCTGCCCTGCAGCACGCTGCACTGGTCGATGCCGGACGACAGCGGGTCGCTGTGGATCTACTCGGCGTGCGGCCTGGTGCGGATCTCCCGGGACGACCTGGCAGCCTGGGTCGCCGACCCGGCCCACAAGGTGGAGGTGACGCTGTGGGGGGCCGCCGACGGCGTCACGCTCACCACCACGCCCTCGGCCATCTACAACCCGGCCGTGGCCAAGGCCCCGGATGGAAAGCTCTGGTTCGTGGGGGCGGGCGAAGTGCAGCTCGTGGATCCCCTTCACATGCCCTCCAACCCGGTGCCCCCGCCGGTCCACGTCGAGAGCCTCGTCGCCGACCACCAACGCCATCTCCCGGCCAATGGCCTCAGCCTGCCGGCACTGGTCCGCGACGTCTCGATCGAGTTCGCCGCCCTCACCCTGGCCGATCCGAAGAGCACGCGCTTCCGCTACCGGCTCGAAGGGCACGACGAAGATTGGCAGGAGGCCGTCGACAGGCGCCTGGCGACCTACACGAACCTGCCGCCGGGCCACTACCGCTTCCGGGTGAAGGCGGCCAACAACAGCGGCGTGTGGAACGAGGAAGGCGCGCAGTTCGATTTCTCGATCCAGCCGGCGTTCTACCAGACGACCTGGTTCCGCATCGCTCTCGCCTTGGTGCTGCTGGGCCTGGGCTGGGCCGGCTTCCAGCTGCGGCTGCACATGCGGATGAGGCGCCTGCAGCGCCAGTTCGAGGCGACGCTGGAGGCGCGGGTGGCCGAGCGCATGCGCATTGCGCGGGACCTGCACGACACCCTGCTGCAGCGCTTTCATGGGCTGCTGCTGGAGCTCCAGGCGGTGCTGAACCTGCTGCCCGACCGTCCGCGGGAATCGAGGCAGATCCTCACGCGCGCGGTCGACCACGTCGCCGAGGCGATCACCGAGGGCCGCGACACGGTGCAGGCCCTGCGCACTTCGGTCGTGGAGACCAACAGGCTCCCGGAGGCCCTGCGGGAGCTCGCGCAGTCCCTCGCAAACGAGAGCGGCCATGCGTCACCGGCGCAGGTCGAAGTGCTGGGCGCGCCGCTGGCCCTGCATCCGCTCGTGCGCGACGAGACTTTCCGCATCGCCGGCGAGGCGCTGCGCAACGCCTACCGCCACGCGCAGGCCAAGCGCATCGACGTCGAGATCCGCTACGAGCCGCAGCAGTTCTGCGTGCGCGTGCGCGACGATGGCAAGGGCATGGACCCGCAGGTGCTGAGCCGGGGCGAGAAGGAAGGGCACTTCGGCCTGGGCGGCATGCACGAACGCGCCAGGCTTGCCGGCGGCAAGCTCGCGGTCCGCAGCGGCCCGGGCGCGGGGACCGAAGTGGAGTTCAGTGCTCCTGGGGCGCAGGCTTACGGCCGAGCGCTGCCGGCCCGCTCGGGGATCTTCCAGAGGTGGTTCGCTTCGGGCGCGATCGACGGTTAGCCGGGTGGGCGGGCGGCTGCTTGCGCTGCTGCCGGAGCAGCCACGCGATGACGTCGGCCCGCTCGTAGGCGGGATCCCAGGCATCGTGGCCGACGCCCGCGAGCTCGGTGTATCGCACGTCGGCACCGGCGGACTCCAGGGCCGAGGCCATGTGGCGGGACTCCTCCACGCTGACGACCGGATCGGCGTCGCTATGAAAGATCCAGACCGGCAGCCCGATGACTCGGCGCGCGATCTCGCCATGCGGGTCTTCCGCCTGGCCGGGCACGATCGGCGGGTAGTGCACGCCGCTGCTCCTGCCGGTGAACTCGCCGACGAATCCGCAGACGACGAGGGCCGCGGCGAACCGCTCCGGCTCGTGGTAGGCCAGGTACCAGGCACCGTTGCCGCCCATGGAAAGGCCGGTCAGGTACACGCGCGACCGGTCGGCCGCGTAGTCCTCGATGGCCTGGTCCAGCGCGGCGAGCGCGATGCGCCCGCCCAGGCCCTGGAAGCCGGGCGTCCCGTCGGCCGGCACCTGCGGAAAGACGACGAGCGAGTGGAAGCGCTCGGGATGCCGGCGAATCGCGGGCGCCAGGCCCACGGTGGTCTGCCTCCGACCGTCCCGGCCGTACTCGCCGCCGCCATGCAGGGCCAGGATGACGGGCAGGCGCTCCGAGGCGGCCCGCCCGGGAGGCACGTAGACCTGGTAGCGGTACTCGTGGCCGGCGACGACCACCTTCCGGCCGATGAAGCCCGAGGTCGCGGGCACGCTGCTGCAGCCGCCCAGGAAGTGGCAGGCGACCAGGAACGCCATGGAGAGAAGGATGCGCATGGGCCGGCCTCGCGGTGGCCTCGGATCGTACGAGACCTGCGCCGCGACGGCACTCGCTCAGGTGCGCATGAAGCCCAGGTTGCGCTGGCTGAAGTTCCAGTTGGCCAGCCCGGGCAGCACCGTCATCAGCTCGGTGTTGGTCAGGCCGAACCAGGAGCCGAGCGTCGCCGCATAGGCCTCGACGCTGGTGCTCGGCAGCAGCATGCCGCCGGCCAGCTGGTCGTCGCTGGTGAAGCCGCCGTGGCCGTCGGCCGTGCCGTAGACCGGCAGCTTGCCGTAGATGTCTCCGCCCAGCACGGCGCCGCCCATGACCAGGTGGTGGCCGCCCCAGCCGTGGTCGCAGCCGTCGCCGTTGGCGGCGAAGGTTCGGCCGAAGTCGCTCGCGGTGAAGGTGGTGACCATGTCGGCCACGCCCATCTGCGTCGTCACGCTGTCGAAGTAGGCCATCGCATGCGCCAGCTGGGCCAGCAGGCGCGTGTGGCGCTGCTGTTGCGTGTCGTGGGTGTCGAAGCCCGGTACACCGACGAAGAAGACCTGGCGCGACATGCCCAGCGCGCTGCGCGCGGCGATCATGCGGGCGACCGCCTGCAACTGGGCGGCCGCGGGGTTGGGCATGAGCACGCCGGTCTCGGGGTCGAGGTACTGCAGCAGCGGGTCCGGCTGGCCGTCGGGCAGGCCGGGCGTGCCCCAGGGGCCGGCGCCGGGGCCCGGCATCGCGCCCGCGAGCACGGCCTCGGCGTCGCGCGAGCGGCCGACCACGGCGGCATGATCGCGCTCGAGCACGCTGTCGTTGCGGGCAGCGCTCACCAGGCCGAGCAGCTTCTGCTGGACCGTGGTCGAGCCGAAGGTCCTGCCGTCGCTGCCGCCGATGTGGATGGCGCCGCTCGGCGCCATCTGGTAGGAGCGCACCGACTGGCCCGAGAGCCAGATGCTGTTGCCGCTCAGGCTCACCGCGCTGAACATGGCGTTCGCGTTGCCGCCCAGTGCACGGTCGGCCATCAGGCCGCCCCAGCCGCGGCCGGAGCCTTCGGCCGAGAACGATTGCCACACCGACTGCTGGTCGTTGTGGGAGAACAGCTTCGGCGGCCGCGGCGCGGTGCCGGCCAGGAAGGCCGCCTTGCTCGTCGGGCCGACCAGCGGGCCGACGTTGCTGATGAACGCCAGGCGCTGGCTGGCGAACAGCGCCTGCACGCTGCCGAGCACCGGGTGCACCGCCAGGGTCCGGCCCTGCGCGTTGAGCGGGCTGATCGGCAGCACGCCGCCGAGGCGCTCGTGCAGCGAGGCGCCCCCTTCCTGCGAAGGCGGCGTGCCCGGTGCGGCCAGGCCTATGCCGTCGGCACTCGCTTCGCGCGCTGCCGTGTAGGCCGTCCAGGAGTCGCTGTCGGTGGCCAGCAGGGTGTTGTAGGCATCGTTGCCGCCTGCGAGGAACAGGCACACGAGCGCCTTGTAGCCGCGGGTGCTGGCGGCCGCGACCGGGCCCATCGCGGCCAGGCTCAGGCCGAAGGTGCCGAGGCCCGCGAGGGCGGGGCGGGACAGTGCGAGGGCGGCGCCCTGGCGCAGCAGCGCGCGGCGGGCAGGATGGGAAGGAGGACGGTTCTTCATGGTCTGGCGGTCTGGCTCGGGCTGCAGGTCGGGTCCGTCACTTCTGGACGATGAACTCGGGCGATACCAGGGGCAGCGCCACGGCGGTCCACAGGCGGTTGGTCTTGGCCTTGTCGATCAGCTTCTGGTTGGTGCCGTACTTGTTGAGCGGCGGGATCACGATCGATTCGACGGCGGCGATGGTCTCGTCGCGCAGGACAGCGTCGACCGGCTCGCCGAACAGGCGGGCATTGACGGCGTCCACGAGCTGGGCCGCGTCGGCCACCAGGGGCTTCAGCGCGGTGTAGTCGGGCTGCAGGTCGAGCCGCGCGGCCTTGCCGTCCATGCCCTTCAGGCCGACCCCGACGCGCACGGCGCCGAGCATGTAGTTGATGTAGCCGGCGACGCTGCTTTCGTCGGTGATCTGCATCTCTGGCACGGTCATGCCGAGCGCGCCCGCCTCGCTGCCTGCGGGCACGTAGCCGGGGCGGTAGAAGTTGAAGACGCTGGGCGAGCGCAGGGGCGTCTGGGCCAGCTGCAGGCCCGGGTCGTCGGTCATGGTCATCAAGGCCTTGCCGCTGTCGCTGGTGGCGCCGAAGGCGCGCAGGAAGGAGGTCAGGCGCAGCACAGGCTCCTTCACCTTGCCGTACTGCGGCTGCGCGGCCGCCGTGGCGGAACGCGCCTCGTCGTCCAGCAGGATGG
The DNA here is from genome assembly GCA_946479475.1 of uncultured Ideonella sp. Next base: position 17,146 of record CAMLGG010000028.1, read on the forward strand.
CGCGCACGACGGCCTTCATGTCGCCGCGCACGCCCTGGCCGTTGTCGTCGAACACCGCGGCCACGCGGCGGACATAGGCCGGGCTCGGCGCGCTGGTGACCAGGCGCTGGATCAGGCGACGGCCGATGAAGGGGCCGACGTTCGGATGGGCGAAGATCGTGTCGATGGCCGCCTTCAGGCTGGCCGCGGGGTCGGCCGGGCTCTGCGGCGCGACGACGGTGCCGAGGAAGCGCTTCTCCAGCGTCGAGTGGTACTGCGGGTAGCCCTGCATGGGCATGGCCAGGCGCTCCGGGTCCTGCAGGCGGCCGGCGAAGCGCGCGTTCAGCGTGTCGGGGCCGTACCAGGAAAAGCCGGTGAAGACGGAGGACAGGCCTTCGATGTCGGCCGTGGTGTAGGTGTCGATGGGCTGGCCGTTGCCGTCGAGCTTCGATGTCCCGTCGGGATTGAGCTGCTGCAGGCCGATCGAGAACAGCTGCATGACCTCGCGGGCGAAGTTCTGGTCCGGCACGCGGCCGACCGCCAGGTCTTCCTTGCGGTTCTTCAGGTGCGAAAGGTACTGCCCCATCGCGGGGTGCATCGCCACATCCTGCAGCAGCGTGCGGAAGTTGCCGAAGGCATCGGCGCCCAGCATGTCGTGGTAGGACGCCACCGATTCGGCGCGCTCGTTCGCCAGGTCCACCAGCGAGACCACGAAGATCTGCGAGAGCGCGAAGGCCGTGCGCTGGCGCAGCTGGTCGTCGGCTTGCAGCGCCTCCTTGTAGAACGACCACACCATGCTCTGCGCGCCGGCGGTGTTCTTCGGGTTCAGGGCCTTGGCAGCCGCGTCGTCGGCCCTCCAGCGGGCCAGGTGCACGGCCTTCGCCGGCATGGCCAGCTGCTCGTCGACCCAGCCGGCTGCGCCGAGCGTCATCACGCGGTTCACGTCGGCCTCGACCGGGCCGAAGGTGGCCTGGGTGAGCAGGCGGAAGGCGTCGGCGCGGGTGGTGCCCTGGGCGGCGGTGTCCGATCGGGCACTCGCGGCCGCGCGCTTCTCGGGCTGAGGTTCGCTGCCGCCGCTGCCGCCGCAGGCGGCCAGCACCATCGAGGTCAACAGCGCCGCCAGCGGAGCGCGCCGGGGCCAGGCAAGGGAGAGCAAGGGGGTCATGGGGCTCCTCGGTACTGCAGGCAGTGCCGCCGTGCACTGCTTCCGAGCCGGGCTATCGACCCGGGCCCCGACCCGTTGAGGAGGTGATCCGCGAAAACGCAGGCACTCTTGCCCGCTGATTACCAACCCTTACACCGAGACTGCGCTGACCGCGGCCGATCGACCGTTCAGGCTTCGAGGCTGAACTGCAGCAGCCGCGCGCGAACCGCATCGGGCTCGCAATGCATCAGCAGGTCGATCATCGACAGGTTCGGCACGAAGGCTTCGCGGCCCTGGGCGTAGGGCGGCTGCTCGCCGGCGAGGAAGCGCAGTTCCACGCCGGCCGCCTCGAAGCCCTGCGGCTCGTAGAGCGCACGGCCGCCCGCGGCATTGACGTAGGTCGTCGCGCCTTCTCTTTCGCACAGCGCAAGGATGCGCTGTTGCGCGCGCAGTTCATCGGGCAAGGCGTGTCGCGACGCGAAGCTCCACTCGCGCCGGATGCCCAGGTAGTCGAACACCCGCATGAACGCCAGCGCGTTCTTGCTTGCCACGTTCTCGTCGGGATCCAGGGCCACCGACTCCACCAGCGGATAGACCGCCTCGAACATCGGCGCGCGGCGGTACAGCTGCCGCAGCGTCGCGAGGAACGGCTTCCACTCGCCGGCGTAGGCGTGCTCGCGGATGGCCCGGTTCTGGCTCGCCTCCTTCACCGGGATGGTGAAGGGCTGCGGCCCGGCGGGTCCGAGCAGGGCATTGCGGTGGATGTAGCCCTTCTTGATGAAGGCCACGTCGTCGAAGAAGACGAAGGCATCCACCGCCTGGGCGAGCTGGAAGGTGCCCAGGTAGGGGAAGAAGTAGGGCTGCATCACGGCCACGCGCCGCGGCGTGTGCCCGCCGGCCGTGGCCACCACCATCCCGTCAGGCCGAGGCCGCCTCGGAAGGCGCCACCTCGTCGGCCGGCAGCTCCGCGCCCCAGCAGTCGTCGGCCTCGATGCCGCCGAAGTCGGCCCGCATCGTGCGCGCCAGCGTGCGCTCGCGCAGCGTGGTGGCGATCTTGCGCAGGTTCAGCTTCATGAAGGCGGCCTGTTCCTTCGCGCAGGGCTTGAGCTGCAGGTCCAGCCACTTGAACTCGGCGATCTCGAAGCGGTGGTCGAACCAGCCGAGGTACCAGAACCAGTCGGTGTAGTACAGCCACGAGTTCTCGTTGAGCGCGCGCAGGTGCGTCGGGTCCTGCCAGGCGGTGGGCGAATGCTCGTACGGCACCTCGATCATGAACTGGCCGCCTTCCTTCAGCAGGGCCAGCACGTTGGTCATCAGGCAGGGCAGGTCCGGCACGTGCTCGAGCACGTTGTTGGCGTAGATGAGCTCCAGCGAGCCGGCCTCCAGCCGCACCTGGCCGCCGCGGCAGGTGGGCGCCTGCAGCGGCCACTGCACCGGCTGGCCCAGGTCCAGCACCAGGTCGGGCTCGGCGCGCTCGAGGATGTCGATGTTCAGCCAGCCCGGCTTGTAGTCCTTGCCCGAGCCGAGGTTGATGCGGGCGGGGCGCCACGGCTCGTTGCCGCGCGTCTTGCCGTGGGCCTGGTGGAAGCCGGCGGCGAAGGCCAGCAGGTCGGCATAGGCCTCGATCGGGTCGTACTGCGCGAAGGCGGCGAGCTTCGCACGCGCGGCGTCGAAGAAGGCGGGCGTGTTGAACTGCTGGCGGAAGAAGGCGGCGGGATCGGGGCCGTCGAGCCAGAAGACGGCGTCCTCGAAGGCCGCGCCGGGGCGGGTGCGCTCGGTGCGCTCCGAGATCACCGGCGTGCCGAGCGAAAGGCACTGGAAGGCGCGGGCCTGCTCGAAGCGGCTCGTCTCGTAGAAGTGGCAGTTGACGACGGCCTTGGCCTGGCGGATGAACGCATCGCGCTCGGCGCCGTAGACCGGGCTGTCGAAGCTGGAGACGCTGAAGCCGGCGGCCTCGATCTGGTCGAGGAAGGCGCGGCGGCGCGGGTTCATGCTGCCGAAGAACAGCAGGTCGATCGGCCGGCCTTCCAGCGGCGCGGACTCCTCCCCGCGCAGGTAGGGCGCGTGGGCGAAGGGCACCAGCGGGATGTCGGCCGGGTCGCCCGCCGGGTCGAGGTAGGCGGCGATGTTGTCGGCGTCGTAGTCGCACACCGCATTGCGGCGCAGCAGGTTCAGGTAGTCGGGGCTGACCCTGGCACCGCCGTGGCCGAGCTGCTCCAGGTTCACGAAGATGCAGGCATGCCGGCGCGTCCACTCGGCCGGGAAGCCCAGGTGCGCGCCGAAGACGAAGTTCACCGCGTCCTCGCGCAGCCGGTTCTTCGAGATGGAGACCTCGGCCCCCATGCGGCGGAACTGGTAGCGGAAGTAGCGCGCCTGGTCCAGGAAGCCGAGCGAATGCACGTAGCCGGCGGGCTGCATGATGGCGATGTGGACGAGCGGCAGGTTCATGGCGGCGTAGGGCATGCACCGGCCAGGCGCCGGTGGTTGCCACTCTAGTGACGCCGCACGGCGCCCATGGCGCGAAAAAGGCCGGGTTGCGGGCGCAGCTTCGCGCTTACTAAACTCGCGCGGTTCCACCAACAGGAGGTCCAGATGCTCCAGGGTTCCTGTCATTGCGGCGCCGTGGGCTGGCAGTTCGAGGGCATGCCCGACGGCGCCACCGCCTGCAACTGCAGCGTCTGCCGCCGCTACGGCACGCTTTGGGCCTATGACTACGAGAACGAGGGCATCAAGGTGACGGGCCCGACCCAGGCCTACGCCCGCGGCCAGGCCATCGACTTCCACTTCTGCCCGACCTGCGGCTGCGTCGCCTTCTGGCGTGGCAAGCGGCTCGATGAGCAGGGCCGGCGCCGCATCGCCGTCAATCTGCGCCTGACCGAGCCGGGCCCGATCGCCAAGGTCCCGATCGACCACTTCGACGGCCTGGACACCTTCGACGACCTGCCGCGGGATGGGCGCTGCGTGGCCGACTACTGGTTCTGAGCGCCCCCAGGGCCGGGCTGTGCCCAGCCCGCCCCGCGCGGGGGGTCAACCAAAGTGGCCAAGCCACATTCTCTTGAGAGCCATGTGCCGGAACATCAAGACCCTCTTCAACTTCGAGCCGCCGGCGACGGAGCTGGAGATCCGCGACGCCTCGCTGCAGTTCGTGCGCAAGCTCAGCGGCTTCAACGTGCCCTCGAAGGCGAACGAGGAGGCCTTCGAGCGGGCGGTGGAGGAGGTCGCCGCGGCGGCCCGCACGCTGATCCGATCGCTGGTCACTTCGGCCGAGCCTCGCAGCCGAGAGGTGGAAGCCGCCAAGGCCAGGGCCAGGTCAGCGGAGCGCTTCGGGGCGCGCTAGCACCATCGCGGGCTTGGTGCTTCAATCGCGGCACTTCCATCACCTCGGAGGCTGCATGGCCACGATCCGGTATCTCGTCAGGGACGTCGACGAGGCGCTTGCGTTCTACGAAGCGCTGGGTTTCGAAGTGAGCGAGCGATGGGGCCCCCCGTTCGCCATGGTGGCGCGGGGCGACTTGACGCTGTGGCTGAGCGGGCCGGGCTCGTCGGCTGCGAAGCCGCTTCCCGGCGGCCGCACGCCGGAGCCGGGCGGCTGGAATCGCCTGGTCATCGAGGTGCAGAGCCTGGAGACGGCGATGCGCGATCTCCAGGCCTATGGCATCCGGTTCAGGAGCGAGCCGGTGCAGGGGCCGGGCGGCCGCCAGGTGCTGGTCGAAGACCCTTCGGGCAATCCCGTCGAGCTCTTCGAGGCGGCCGGGGGCTGAGCGCCATCGCTCAGCGTTTGGCGGGGCGGCGGCGCTCGGGCAGCGCCGCGTCGGTCGGCCAGCCGCAGGAGGCGATCAGCGTGGTCTTGATCTGTGCCTTCTCCGGCGCGGCCTGGGGCTTGGCTTCGGGGGCGCGCGCGGTCTTGCGGGAGGCGGCGCGCTTCGTGGTGCTCGGGGCGGTGGCGGCAGGAGTTTCCAAGTCGTCGTACTGCAAGCGTTGAAGGGGCGCGATTCTACCGGTGGCCTCTTCGGGGCCCGTGTTCAGGCGCTCAGGTGCTCCGGAGGCAGTCCCTTGTCGGCCCGCTCGAACATGCGCACCAGCAGCGCCTCGTAGTCGCGCACGTAGGCGTCGCTGTCGAACAGGGGCAGCGCCATGCGCTGCGACTCCAGGTGCTGCTTCAGGCCGGCAAGCGTGGCCGGTTCGTTGGCCAGCGCGGCGGCGATCGAGACGTAGCTCGCTTCGTCCGCCACCGCGAGGTCCGGCAGGCCGCAGGCGGTGACGAGGCTGGCGGCCACGCGCGAGGCGAAGGTCGGGCCGGGCACGGTGATCACCGGCACGCCGGCCCAGAGCGCTTCGCTCGCGGTCGTGTGCGCGTTGCAGGGCCAGGTGTCGAGGAAGAGGTCGGCGGCGCGCAGGCGGGCGATGTGCTGCGTCAGGTTCTGCTTGGGCGCCCAGAAGACGCGATCCGCGACTATGCCGCGCCCCTGCAGCTCGCGCATGAGGTTGGCCTGGGCATGCGGGTTCCAGGCGAGCATCCACAGCACCGCCTTCGGCGCCTGCCGCAGGATCTGCGTCCACAGGTCCAGCATGCGCGGCGAGAACTTGTAGACCTGGTTGAAGCAGCACAGCACCACCGCGTCCTCGGGCAGGCCGAGGGCGGCGCGCGCCGGCGTGGGTGGCAGCGCGCGGCGGCGGTCGTTGGGCTGGTAGCTGTTGGGCAACTGCGCGATGCGCTCGCTGTAGTGGGCGGCGTGGGCCAGCGGCGTGACGACCGGGTCGCCGATCAGGTAGTCGATGAAGTCGGCCCCGGTGGTGGCCGGATAGCCGAGGTAGGCGGCCTGCACGCGCGCCGGCCGCCAGGCCAGCAGCTCGAAGCGGCTGCCGCGGGTGTGGCCCTTGAGGTCGATCGCGATGTCGATGTCGTCGGCGCGCATGCGGCGAGCCACATCGGCGTTCGACCAGTGCGTCACGTCGATGAAGTGCTCGCAGGCGGCGCGCACGCGCTGGCCGATGCCGCTGCCGTCGTCCGGGCTGTGCGAGTAGAGGAAGACCTCGAAGCGGCTGCTGTCGCGACGCTCGAGCAGCTCGGCCATCAGCACCGAGGTCGCGTGCTGGTGGAAGTCGCAGGAGAGATAGCCGATGCGGATCGGGCCGGGCTTGCGCGGGCCCGGAGCGGGCAGGGGCTTGATGCCGGAGGTGAGGCCCTTGACGCGCAGGGTGCCGATGCGGCGTTGCTGCGCCGGCGTGGCATCGACGGCCAGCAGGGCGAAGGGCGAGAGCAGCTGTCCGGTGGAATCGTCGGTGCCGTCCAGCGCGGCCAGCAACTGCGCGGTGTCCTCGTCGACCTGCGACCAGTCGCAGGTCTGCCGGCCTTCGAAGACCAGCAGCGAAAGGGCGAGCGCGCGCGTCTGGCCCTGGTCCAGCGAAACGGCGGTGCGGAAGCACTCGGTCGCCTCGCGCGTCATGCCCAGGTCCTTGAAGGTCAGGCCGAGGCGGTAGTGGACGATGGCCGCGTCGATCTTCAACGACAGCGCCTGGAAGAACACGCTCACCGCATCCTGCAGCCGCTTGGACTGGAACAGGGCGTTGCCGTGGGCGTTGTGGAAGTCGAAGTCGCGCGGCGCCTCCGGCGGATAGGCATCGAAGACCTTGGCGGCCTCGTCGAAGCGGTTCTCCTGCACCAGGTATTCGGCCAGCACGCGGCAGGCGAGTGGGCTCGCAGGGTCGAGCCGAAAGGCCTCGCGCGCCGCCTCGATCGCCGGGCCGCTCTGCCCGGCGCGGGCGTGGGCGCGGGCGAGGTTGAGCCGCATCAGCGCATCCTGCGGAGACAGGCGCGCGGCCCGCTCGAACTCGGACACGGCCGCGGCCCACTGGCTGGCCTGCAGTGCCTTGAGGCCTGCCTGTCGGTGTTGCTCGGCGCGGTGGCGGTCGTTCTTCATGGTCTGTTCGAGGCAGGGGACAGCAAGGGGCGGTAGGGCTCGGCGAGCTCGGGCTGGCCCAGCTGTTCGTAAAGCATCACGAGGTTGGCGGCGGCCAGGTAGCTGCCGCGGCCGGCGACGGCGCCTTCGAGATCCGGGCGCTCGCCCACGGCGAGGCAACGCTGCCAGGCGCTCTCGATCAGGGGCAGCAGCTCGCCGGCGCGCCCGGGCTCGTCCGCGGCCCAGTCCAGCAGCAGGTCGCCGAGGGCGAAGAAGAAGTCGGGGGAGTCGTTCCAGCAGGCCAGCTCGGCCTCGGCGCGGTGCAGGCCCTCGGCGTGGCGGCCGCAGCGCTTGAGCGCATGCAGCCGTCGCACCGCGAGGTCGTGGTACCAGGCCGGCATTTGTTCACGCACGAGCGACTCTGCGCGCGAGAAGCATTCGAGGGCGTCCGCGTAGCGCTCGTAGACGTCGTGGTCCTTGCCGAGCTGGTAGTGCAGGTAGGCTTCTTCCGGCCGGGCGCGGACGGCGGCTTCGAGCAGCGCCCGGTTGCGGCCGGCCTTGGCGGCGCGCTGGGCGCCGAGGTAGCCGTCGTGGCCGAAGTGGACGGGCAGGCGCCGCACCGGCAGCTCGTGCTGCGGCTGCTCGTGCACGCGGCCGGCGTAGCGGATGCTGCCAGGCAGCACGCGGCTGATCCAGCTGCTGGTACGCGTCGCCCGTTGCGTAGAGTCGTCGTCGCTGTCCACCCGGACGCTGCCGACGAAGGCAGGCGCCTGCCGGCGCAGGGCCGCGATGGCTTCGCCCCCTTCGGTCAGCCACTCGTCGGCGTCCACGATCACGTGCCAGTCGGCGGCGGCGAGCTCCAGCGCGGCATTGCGCGCGGCGGCGAAGTCGTCGATCCACATGAACTGACGCACGCGTGCGCCTGCGCGCATCGCGCGCGCGCGGGTGTCGTCGCGCGAGCCGGTGTCCAGCACCACGCACTCGTCGACGAAGGGAGCGAAGCTCGCCAGGGCCCGCTCGATGCGGTGCGCTTCGTCGCGGGCGATCATGACCAGCGCCACGCGGTAGGGGGCGTGGCTCGGGCTCGCGGGCGTGGTGGGAGGCATTGCACGCACTTTAGGGTTGGGCCCGCGGCCCGAAGCGCCGATAAGACGGTGACGCCACGTCCATTCACGGTCCGTCGGCGCGGCCTCGTCGGGACGACGGGGGCCCCGGCCGGTTGCAAGCGGATTCGATCCGATGAACAGCGCCGAAAAAAAGGCTCAAGTCCGGCGATCGGGATTCCGAAAAGCAGGCTACGGCCCCAACCACTTTCGATCGGGGGCGCAACCAGGGACCCGCTTGGGTCTGTATCACCACCCCGCGAAGGAGCTTCCACATGGCAGCCATCATCAATACCAACGTTGCGTCGCTCAACGCCCAGCGCAACCTCTCGAGCTCCCAATCGGCGCTCTCCACCTCGATGCAGCGCCTGTCCTCGGGCCTGCGCATCAACTCGGCCAAGGACGACGCGGCCGGCCTGGCGATCGCCGAGCGCATGAACGCCCAGGTCCGCGGCATGAATGTCGCGGTGCGCAACGCCAACGACGGCATCTCCCTGGCGCAGACGGCCGAAGGCGCCCTGAGCAAGGTGGGCGACGCCCTGCAGCGCATGCGTGAGCTGGCCGTGCAGGCCCGCAACGCCACCAACTCCAGCTCGGACAAGGACTCCCTGAACAAGGAATTCTCCGAACTGCAGAGCGAAATCACCCGCGTGATGGGCGGCACGGCCTTCAACGGCAAGAAGATCCTGGGTGCCGACGCCACGGCGATGACCTTCCAGATCGGCGCCAACACGACGACCGACGACGAAGTCACGATCACCACCGAGGACATGACGTCCAACAGCGACATCACGGCCGTCACCGGCAGCACGGCGGTCATCGACTCGTCGGCCACGACCGGCGACATCGCGACCATCATCGACAACATCGATACCGCGATCGACACCGTCAACGACCAGCGCGCCACCTTCGGCGCCAGCCAGAGCCGCTTTGACGCGATCATCTCCAACCTGCAGTCCTCGGTGGAGGCCCAGACGGCCGCCCGCAGCCGGATCATGGACACGGACTTCGCGGCGGAGACGGCCAACCTGAGCCGGGCGCAGATCCTGCAGCAGGCCGGCACGGCGATGGTCGCCCAGGCCAACCAGCTGCCGCAGAACGTGCTCTCTCTTCTTCGATGAAGGCGGGGCGGCCGCCGAAGATGTAGCCGCCTGACACCCCAATCGCTCCAGGCCCGCCGGCACCCTCGAGGTGCCGCAGGCCCGAGGCCAGAAGAAAGTCCTCAAGGTTTTCCGACGCGCTTCCGATACACCAGCCAACAGGAACTGCATCCGCGGGACCTGCGGTCCGGTGAGACGACCGAGGGCCGGGCGACACCCGAGAAGGGGCGCCCGACCGGAGGAGCCCCGGCATTTGCGTGCAATCGACGCCGGTGCTTTAACCGGAGCCAATCGGCAACCTTGAAGGAGTTTCGACATGCCCCAGACCATCAACACCAACATCTCGTCGCTGAACGCCCAGCGCAACCTGAACGCCTCGCAATCCTCGCTGGCGGTCTCGATGCAGCGCCTGTCCTCGGGCCTGCGCATCAACTCGGCCAAGGACGACGCGGCCGGCCTGGCGATCGCCGAGCGCATGAACGCCCAGGTCCGCGGCATGAATGTCGCGGTGCGCAACGCCAACGACGGCATCTCCCTGGCGCAGACGGCCGAAGGCGCCCTGAGCAAGGTGGGCGACGCCCTGCAGCGCATGCGTGAGCTGGCCGTGCAGGCCCGCAACGCCACCAACTCCAGCTCGGACAAGGACTCCCTGAACAAGGAATTCGCCGAGCTGCAGAGCGAAATCAACCGCGTCCTCGGAGGCACCAGCTTCAACGGCAAGAAGGTGCTGGGCGCGGACGCCACGGCGATGACCTTCCAGATCGGCGCCAACACGACGACCGACGACACGATCACCATGACCACCGAGGACATGACGGCCAACACCGACATCACCTCGGTGACCGCCTCGACGGCCGTGATCGACGCCTCGGCCACGACCGGCGACATCGCGACCATCATCGACAACATCGACACGGCGATCGACACGATCAACGACCAGCGCGCCACCTTCGGCGCCACGCAGAGCCGGTTCGACGCGATCATCGCCAACCTGCAGCAGTCGGTCGAGGCGCAAAGCGCCGCCCGCAGCCGCATCATGGACACGGACTTCGCGGCGGAAACCGCCAACCTGAGCCGGGCGCAGATCCTGCAGCAGGCCGGCACGGCGATGGTGGCGCAGGCCAACCAGCTGCCGCAGGGCGTATTGAGCCTGCTGCGCTGACGCCAGTCGAAGGCGACCCCTTCCCCCCGAGAGCCCCCGGCCTGCCGCCGGGGGCTTTTTCGTTGATGGGGCGGAAATTGGGGGTTTGACCGCCTTCATTTCGGCCCTTTGCCGGCACCCGGGGCTCTTCAGAATTCGTCCAACGCTTCCAACGACCTGGGGGCGTAGCCCGACAGGTTGTCACTGAAGAGGTGCCCCATGCCCCAGACCATCAACACCAACATCGCGTCGCTCAACGCCCAGCGCAACCTGAACGCTTCGCAGAGCTCGCTGACCACCGCGATGCAGCGCCTGTCCTCCGGCATGCGCGTCAACTCGGCCAAGGACGATGCGGCCGGCCTGGCGATCGCCGAGCGCATGAACGCCCAGGTCCGTGGCATGAACGTGGCGATCCGCAATGCGAACGACGGCATCTCCCTGGCGCAGACCGCCGAAGGCGCGCTGAGCAAGGTGGGCGACGCCCTGCAGCGGATGCGCGAGCTGGCGATCCAGGCCCGCAACTGGACCAACTCCAGCTCCGACAAGGACTCCCTGAACAAGGAATTCGCCGAGCTGCAGAGCGAGATCACCCGGGTGCTCGGCGGCACGACCTTCAACGGCAAGGCCATCCTCGGCGCGGACGCGACGACGATGGATTTCCAGATCGGCGCCAACACCTCGGCCGACGACCTGATCAGCATCGCGACGACCAACATGACCAGCGCCACCGACATCTCGGCGGTGACGATCAGCACCGCGGTGATCGACGCCTCGGCCTCGGTCGGCGCGATCGGCACGGTGATCGACAACATCGACCTGGCGCTCGACCTGGTGAACAACACCCGCGCCACCTTCGGCGCGACCCAGAGCCGCTTCGACGCGATCATCTCCAACCTGCAGCAGTCGGTGGAGAACCAGTCCGCCGCCCGCAGCCGGATCATGGATGCCGACTTTGCCGCGGAGACCGCCGCCATGAGCCGCGGCCAGATCCTGCAGCAGGCCGGCACGGCGATGGTCGCCCAGGCCAACCAGCTTCCGCAGCAGGTCTTGCGCCTGCTCCAGGGCTAGTCATGGAACACCCGGCGCCGGGGTACCGGCGCCACCCTCCGCGAGGGTGCGCGGCCGCTAGGGAGCGGCCCGGCGCTGGCCGCGCAGGATGACAGTTTTGAAGTGCGCCGCAGGCGCCCGAGGGATGCACCGATAGCGCCCCGGGACTTGCGGCGCATTTTCATTGGGCTCTCAAGTTTTCCGCGCGCTGTCCGATACGCCGGATAGCGAAGAAAGGATCACAGCGTGACGACCATCAGCTCCCTCGGTGTCGGCAGCGGCATCGACGCCGAATCGATCATCTCCGCCCTGATGTCGGCGGAAAGCAGGCCGCTGAACCTGCTGAAGACCGAGGCGACCGACATCTCGTCCAAGATCTCGATCTGGGGCAACGTGTCGAGCTACGTCTCCGCGCTGCAGGATTCGGTGAGGGACCTCTCCTCGGTCAGCATCTGGAGCGGGGTGACCGCCTCCTCCTCGAACGACAGCGCGGTCGGCGTGGCCTCGGACACCGGCGCCTCCGCCGGCTCGCACAGCATCAACGTGACCACGCTCGCGGCGGGGCAGACGGTGGCCAGCTCGGCCTTCGCCGACAGCAGCTCCACCCTGAGCGCCGGCACCCTGCAGATCCAGCTCGGCGCCTGGTCGGGCACGAGCTTCACCGCCAAGTCGGGCTCGAACCCCGTGAGCGTCACCGTCTCGGCGACTGACACCCTGGCCGACGTGCGCGACAAGATCAACAGCGCCGCTGCGGGCGTCAGCGCCTCCATCGTCACCGACGCCAGCGGCGCGCGGCTGGTGCTGCGCTCCGACGACACCGGTGCCGAGAACGGCTTCATGCTCACGGCCACCGAGGATGTCGATGACGGCAACGCGGCGACCGGCCTTTCGGCGCTCGGCTTCACCGCCAACGACGGCACCGCGCCCATGACCCTGAGCCAGGCGGCGGTCAACGCGGCCCTGACTGTCGACGGCATCCCGATCAGCTCCGCCAGCAACACCGTCACCGGCGCGCTCGAGGGCGTCACGCTGAGCCTGAAGGAGACCACCACCACGGCCGTCTCGGTGTCGGTGGCGACGGACACGGAAGCGATCTCGACCTCGATCGACAGCTTCGTGAGCGCGTTCAACACGCTCATGAACTACCTGAAGTCGCAGACCAAGTACGACGAGGCGGCCAAGAAGGGCGCGCCCCTGCAGGGAGACCCGGCCGCCGTCGGCATGATCTCGCAGCTGCGCAACGTGATGAACGTCGACTACACCGGCGGAACGCTCTACTCCCGCCTGTCCGACATCGGCATCACGGTGAACAAGGACGGCACGCTGGCCAAGAAGACCAGCGGCATCGAGGATGCGCTCGGCCACCTCGATGCGCTCAAGGCGATGTTCGCCGACGACGGCACGGGAACGACCGAGTCCACCGGCATCATGCAGCGCTTCTACGACTGGTCCAACCAGGTGCTGGGCGACCAGGGCTCGCTGAACTCCAAGACCACCGGCCTGCGGTCCTCGCTGGACCGCAACAGCGACCGGCAGGACTCGATGCAGAACCGGCTCGACCAGATGGAAAAGCGCCTGCGCGCCCAGTACGAAGCCCTGGACACCCAGATGGCCGCGCTGCAGGGCACGAGCAGCTACGTGACGCAGATGATCAATTCGCTGGGGTGACGTCGTTGGCAGCGCCGGCAAGGCGCGGCGTCAAAAAGGCAGGGGGCGTGCGCGCAAGTGCACGTCCCCTGGTCATTTCGGGGTCCCCGAACTGAAGCGGAAAGTAGGGCGGGTTCGCGCGCCAGTCCATCCTCAAGAACGCGGTTGCAGGTTCCGATATGCAAGGCAGACGCCAACGCATTGCACCCACCGCATGTTCTACGCCCAGACCTCCAGCCCCTTCGGCCGCACCGGCGGCATGGCCAACGCCTACCGCCAGGTCGGCGTCGAGACGAGCGTGCACTCCGCCTCGCCCCACCGCCTGATCGCCATGCTGTTCGACGGCTACATGGACGCGCTCACCGCCGCCCGCGGCGCCATGCGCCAGGGCCAGGTGGAGGCCAAGGGCAAGGCCATCAGCCGCGCCGCGCGCATCGTCGACGAGGGGCTCAAGGCCAGCCTGAACGTCAGCGAAGGCGGCCAGCTCGCCGAGGACCTGCGTGCCCTGTACGAGTACCTGACCATGCGCCTGACACAGGCCAACATCCGCAACGACGAGGCGATCCTCGACGAATGCGCCAACCTCGTCGAGCCCCTGCGTGCCGCCTGGCGCGAGATCGGCGACAAGGTCGCTTCCCTCTGAGAAGCCGTTTCGCCCTGCTCCTTTCGCCATTCGCCGCCTCAACGCTGTCATCGTCGAGAACCACCGCCATGAGCCACACGCTGCTGAACTACTACGAAGCCATCGAGCGCGCCAGCGCCGACATGCTGGACGCTGCTCGCAACGGCAACTGGGACGAGGTGGTCAAGCTGGAAGGCGCCTGCGCCGTGCTGATTTCACAACTCAAGCACGCGGCGAAGGAGCAGAGCTTGCAAGCCGAGGAATCCAGGCTCAAATCGCGCATCATGCAGCGCATCCTGCTGAACGACGCCGAGATCCGCCACCTGGCCGAGCCCTGGCTCGAGGACCTGGACAACATGCTGGCGGGCAAGTCCAAGACCCTGCACTGAACTCCTGCCCCGATGCATTCGGACACCCGACCCGCTTCGCTGGACGCCCTGGGCTCGCCCGGGGCGTTGGACGCTTTCCGCGTCGACGATGCGGCCGAGGTGAAGTCGCTGCTGAAGTCGTTGATGGAACGCGGCGTCACGGTCAACCTGAACGGCTCGGACGGCTCCTCCTACGCCACGACGGTGTGGACGATAGACAGCGTCCACGGCAAGCTGGCCTTCACCGCCGACCTGATGGTGCCCGCGGTGCACCGCCTGGTCGAGGCGGACGAGGCGGTGGCGGTGGGCTACCTCGACCAGGTCAAGCTGCAGTTCGACGTGAGCGACCGCATGCTGGTGCACGGCCGCCAGACCTGCGTCCTGCAGGCCGCCTTGCCGAAGGAGCTCTTCCGATTCCAGCGCCGCAGCGCCTACCGGGTCCGCACGCTCGATCGCAGCGCCCCCACGGCCCGCTTCCGCCATCCGGCGATCCCCGAGATGCTGCTGGAGCTCCGCGTGCTCGACGTCTCGGTCGGCGGCTGCGCCTTATTCATGCCCTCCGACGTGCCGATGGTGGAACCCGGCGTGCAGATCAACGACTGCATCATCGAGCTCGACGCCGGCACCTTGCTGCGTGGCTCGCTCGTCGTGCACCACGTCACCTCCATCCAGCCCGATTCGCGCGGCGTGCGCCTGGGCTGCGAACTGCTCGAGCTCGAACCGGAGGCGGTGCGCTCCCTGCAGCGCTACATCGACTTGACGCAGCGCCGGCGGCGGATGATGGCGCTGGATTGAGTCCTCGCCATCCTTCATCCTGAGCCTTCAGGAGCCCCGATGAGAGGAGGCTTCGACAAGCTCAGCCCGAACGGTGGTGGAAGGTCAGCCCGAACGGTGAGGGAAGCTCAGCCCGAACGGCCGGGGGCAGGTGGAGCGAGGCCAACCTCCATCCGTTCGCCGTGAGCTTGTCGAAGGGCCCGGTGCAAGGAGGCTTCGACAAGCTCAGCCCGAACGGTGAGGGAAGCTCAGCCCGAACGGAGGTGGAGTCAGCCTGAGCGGGAAGTCGTGTTGTCCCCGAGATACCTCCACCCGTTCTCCCTGAGCCTGTCGAAGGGCCCGCGAGCACTG
>CAMLGG010000029.1 GCA_946479475.1 uncultured Ideonella sp.
TTCCATCATGGGCGGAACTTAGTTCCAACGCCGAGCCTGCGCTGTCGGAGCGCGCCGAGAATGCTGTGCGAAGGCGCCGACAAGCCGCGCGGTCACGGGCCCGAGTTCTCGCGGTCGGCCAGGTCGCCGAACCAGGAGATGAACCCGCTGGTCTCGGTCTTGTCGAACACGGCGTCGGCCCCGAGGTCCAGGCAGTGCTGGCGCACGCCCGGGGTCGCATAGCTGCTGAACACGACGACCTTGCCGCCGCCGGGCTCGGCCTTGCAGCGGCGGATCACCTCCATGCCGGCGCCCTGGTCCAGCACCAGGTCGATCACGGCGACGTCCCATCCGGCCGGGTGGTCGTCCAGCCAGAGCTTGGCTTCCGCTTCCGTGCTGGCGGAGCCGACGACCTGCAGGCCCCCCAGCCCAGCGCTCGCGCTGGGCCCGCAGGATGGGCAGCGTCACCGAGTGGTCGCCGCCCAGCCACACCATGTGGCGCGTGGCGAGCAGAGAGGGCAACTGCGCGGCGAAGGCGGCGCGCATGCCCTGCAGCCCAGTGTTGGGCAGGGGCAGGTCGCCGAGGTCGTCCAGCAGCTCGGCGGGGGAGGTGTCGAACAGCGGGTGGATGCCGTCGCACAGCATGTGGCTCGCCTCGCGGATCGCCCGGGGCCCCATGCGCGCGCCGGATCGGTTGGTGGTCGAGCCGTCCCAGGCGAGCCCCGCCAGGCCGAACGGCCGCGGGGCGGCGCCGGCGCCGCGAAGCGCAGGGGGCGTGGCCTTGAGGAAGGTGGAGGCGGCGAGGTAGGCGAAATCGGTCATGGCGGGTGTGGCACGGCAGGCGCTCTGGCAACATCCCCGACGCTAGCCACGACCTGCCCGCGGCGGAATGACGAATCGAGCAAGTTCACTTGAGCCCCCTGCCCTGTTTGCCGGCGACGCGGCGCGCCACCTCGGCGCCGTCAGCGATGCCGAGCTGCGCCAGCTGCGCGTGTTCTGCGTGGTGGTGGCCGCGGGCGGGCTTTCGGCGGCCACGGCGGAGCTGCAGACGGACCTGTCCAACGTCAGCCGCCAGTTCAAGGAGCTGGAGGCGCGCGTGGGCACCCGGCTCGCGCAGCGCGGGCGCGGCGGGTTTGCCCTGACGCCGGCGGGAGAGCAGCTGCACCAGGCGGCCCTGCAGCTGCTGGGCTCCTTGCAGAGTTTCCGCGACGAGGTGGCCGCCCTCGCCGAGCGCGGCGGCGCAGTCCTGCGGCTCGGCATCGTCGACGCCCTGCTCACGGCGCCAGTCGCCAGCACCTCCCGCGGCCTGCCCGCCGCCCTGGCCGCCTGCATCGACGGCGTGCCCGGCCTCTCGCTGCAGTTGCTCACCTTGCGGCCGATCGAGATCGAGCGTCGCATCCTCGCGGGCGAGCTCGAGGCGGGCATCCTGGCCGCCCACACGCCGGCCGCCGGCCTGCAGCACCAGCGCCTGTACGCCGAGGCCAGCAGCCTGTACGTCGCCCCCGGCCATCCCTGGTACGAGCGCAGCGACGACGAGCTGACGCTGGCCGGGCTCGAGCAGATCGCCTGCGTCGTCGACCCCTTCTCCATCGACCTTCCCCCGCCGCTGCGCGCCGCCGCCCTGCGCGGCGGCCAGACCCGCGCCGACAGCATCGAGGGCGCCGCGCTGCTGGCCGCCACCGGCCGCTTCGCCGCCTTCCTGCCGGATCACCTCGTCGCCGCGACCGCGCCGCTGGCGTCGCTGCGGCGCGTGAACCCTGCGCTGTTCAGCCACGGCCAGGACATCGTGCTCAGCAGCCGGCGAGGGAACGCCGATGCCGCCCTCCGGCTGCTGGCGCGAGCACTGCAGGCCATGGCGGCATGACGACCACCTGAAGGCGGCGCAGCGGCCTGTTCAGTCGCCGCCGGCGGTCGGGTCGACCCACTGCAGGCCGAGCTGCTGGCCGATGTGAGCGTGCAAGGTCTCGAGCGACACGGGCTTGGCCAGGAACACGTCGACGCCGGCCTGCAGGCAGGCGGCCCGATGCTCGGCGGTGGCCGAAGCCGAGACCGCGATCACGGGCACCGCACCCAGGTCGGCGTCCCGCCGGAGCCGGCGCGTGGCCTCCAAGCCGTCCACCGACGGCATCACGCTGTCCAGCAGGATCAGGTCCGGCCGGAAAGCCTTCGCCGCCCCCAGCAGCTCGCTGCCATCGCTCGCCTGCGCCACCTGGAAGCCGGCCTTGGTGAGGAAATCGCACATCAGCTCGCGGTTCGCCACCACGTCGTCGACCACCAGCACCCGCCGCGGCGGGCCCTGGTAGCGCGGCACGCCGGCCGCCTTGCGCGGGGTGGACTCGGCGGGCTGCACCACCGGCAAGGGCAGCTCCACGCGGAACAGGCTCCCGCGGCCGGGCTCGCTGCTCGCCTGTACCTGGCCGCCCATGTCGTTCACCAGCGCGCGGGTGATGGCCAGGCCCAGGCCGGTGCCGCCGCTTCGGCGCTGCACTTCGCCCACCTGCTCGAAGGGCTCGAAGATTCGCTCCATGTCTTCGGGACCCATGCCGACGCCGGTGTCCTGGACCTCCAGCCGCAGTTGCACCTGCGCCGGCCCCATGGGCTCGGCATCGGCGCGCAAGGTCACCGTGCCCTGGTCGGTGAACTTGATCGCGTTGCCCAGCAGGTTCAGCAGCACCTGGCGCAGGCGGCGCTCGTCGGCCATCACGGCCCCCGGCAAGCCCGCCCCGGCATCGAACACGAAGGCCAGGCGCTTCTCGTCGGCCTTCACCCGCATGAGGTTCACCACCGTCTGCAGCAGCTCGCGCAGGTTCACCGGCTCGGGGTTCAGCTCGGTGCGGCCGGCTTCTATGCGCGCCAGGTCGAGGATGTCGTTGATCAGCTCCAGCAGGTGCTGGCCGCTCTTGTGGATGGTGTCCAGGCCGCGCGCCTGGCGCGCGCTGAGGCCGCCGTCCATCGTCAACAGCTGCGCATAGCCCAGGACGGCGTTCAGGGGCGTGCGCAGCTCGTGGCTCATGTCGGCCAGGAACTGGCTCTTGGCGCGGTTGGCCGCCTCGGCGGCATGCCGGGCGGCACGCTCGGCCTCGACCAGCCCGCGCTCCGTTTCGGCCGCGTCGGCGAGCGTGCGATCGTGAGCCTCCAGCTTCGAGAGGATGCTTCGCACCAGGCCTTCGATCCCCTCCTCGCTCATCGCGAGCGCCTTCGCGATCTCGGCATAGCCGCTGCCCTGCGCGATGAATCGCAGGACGCTGATCTCGCGCGGGGTGAGGGCCTCGTCGGTGACCTGGCCGGCCAGCTCGAACGACTCCTCCGACGGCAGGGCCTTGCGGCCGCCGTGCACCGCGCGGATCGCCTCCAGCAGCTCCTTGTGCAGGGCGTTCTTCAGCAGGTAGCCGCGGGCGCCGGCCTGCAGGGCCCGCTGCGCCTGGGCGTCGCCGGCATAGGTGGTCAGCACGATGATCCGCGCCTCGGGGAACTCGGCGCGGATGGCCGCGATGGCGTCGAGCCCGCTCATCCCGGGCATCTGCAGGTCCATCAGCGTCACGTCCGGACGATGCGCGCGGAACTGCTGGATCGCCTCGCGACCGTTCGCCGCCTCGGCCACCAGGGCCATGTCCGGCTCCACCGAAAGCAGCGTTGCGATGCCCTGCCGCACGATCGGGTGATCGTCCACGCACAGGACCTGGATGCGGGTCGGATCTTCGGTCATTCTCCAATCGCGCCGGGCGCGAACTTCCTGGGGAAAAGCCACGATCGGGTCGGTAGGGGTCTACTGTACGCGCTGTTACCGGGGGCACGGAACTCGACCTCGGTACCCGTCCCGGGGACGCTGCGGACGCTGAGCCGGCCGCCGGCGAGCTCGGCGCGTTCGCGCATCCCGCTCAGGCCGAAGTGCCCCTGCCTCTCGCCCTTGTCCAGCACCTCGGGATCGATCCCCTTGCCGTCGTCGCGCACGAGCACGCGCAGCTGCCGCTCTTCGTAGCGGATCTCGACGTCGATCTTCTTCGCCTCGGCATGGCGAAAGGCATTGCGCAACGCCTCGCCGACGATGCGGAAGGTCTCGTCGCGCACGAGCGGGTGCAGCGCCTGCGGCGTGCCCAGCACTTCGACGTGCGCCGCCGCGGCATGGCCGCTGTCGTTGGCGAGGTCCTCGGCGAGGGCTCGCAAGGCCTCCGCGAGGTCGTCGGTCTCGAGCGCCGGACGCCGCAACCCCGGCTCCGTGTCGCGGCCCTCGGTGATGGCTTGGGCGGGCCGATTCATCGCGCCGGCCAGGACCTGCTTCGATTCGCCCGGCCGATCGGGCAGCAGGTTGAAGGCGGCCTGGAACTGCAGCAGCAGGCCGTGGAAGCGCTGCAACAGCGTGTCGTGCAGGTCGCGTGCGATGCGGGTGCGCTCGGCCACGCGCGCCTCCAGCGTGGCCTCGAACTGCCGCTGCAGGCGCCGCAGCCGCATGCGCAGCCAGAGCTGGAAGCCGCTCCAGGCCAGGCCGGCGAGCAGCACCGCGCAGGCCAGGCGGAACCAGGTGGTCTGCCAGAAGGCCGGCTGGATCGAGAAATCGAGCAGCACGCCGTCCTCGTTCCACACGCCGCTGTTGTTGGAGGCCGTCACGCGAAAGCGGTAGTCGCCCGGCGGCAGGTTGGTGTAGGTCGCCTGGCGCCTGTCGACGGTCTCCTGCCAGTCGTTGTCGTGCCCTTCCAGCCGGTAGCGAAAGCGCATGCTCTTCGAGTCGACGAGGCTCAGGGCGGTGAACTCGATCGTCATGTCGCGCACCAGCGGCGGCAGGCGCAGGCCGCTGCGGGCCGCATAGGGCTTGTGATCGGCGACCAGCGACTCGATGCGGACCGGCGGCGGCAGCGGGTTGGACGGCAGGTGGTCGGGCGCGACCACCTGGACGTCGGCGCCCGACACGAACCAGAGCTTGCCATCCGCGTCCTTCGCCACGGGCGGGTTGAAGTACGCCGACGAGAAGGCCCGCAGCGGGACGCCATCGGAGGCGCCCAGCAGCTTCGGCACGACCTTGTGGCCGGGATCGGCCAGCCAGGCCGCCAGGTCGCCCTGCAGGATCCTCACCAGCCCGCAGGCGGTGTACATCCACAGTGCCCCGCGGTCATCCGGCATCGACCAGTGCACCGTGTTGCAGGGCAGGCCGTTGGCGACCGTGAGCGTGGCGACGCGACCATCCTTGATCCGGCTCAGGCCGCCGTCCTCCGTGGCCGCCCACACCGCCCCTTCGGCGTCCAGCCGCAGGCCGGCGACGTGGCCCGCCCCCAGTCCTTGCGCGGACGTGTAGACCGCCTGCACCTTGCCGTCCCTGAAGTACAGCACCCCGCCGTCCTGCCAGAAGGCCAGCCACAGGCCGCCCCGATCCGCCACGATGACCTTGGCCTGCTGCCAGCGCCCGAGCGCCGACCACGGGACGTTCTCCACGAGGCGGCCGTCGCGCAACCGCGCCAGGCCTTCATTGCCCGACAGCCAGAGGTTGCCTTCGGCATCCCCGGTGATGGAGTAGATCTCCTTGCTCGGCACGCCTGAGACGGCGACGAAGCGCTCGTTCGCCAGGTAGGCCAGGCCGCGGCTCGTGCTCACCCACAGCCGCCCGTCGGGCGCCTCGTACAGGGACTGCACGCCCGCTGCCGGAAGCCCTTCGCGCTCCCTGTAGACCGTCGGCCGCTCGTCCTTCCATCGGGCCAGGCCATCGCTGGTGGCCACCCAGACACTGCCGTCGCGGGTGGCCAGGACGGATTTCGTGCCTTCGTTGGGCAGGCCCTGCAGCGTCGACAGGGTGGTGACCGCCAGCTTGCGGAACCGGTCGACGCCCTTGTCGCTGCCGAACCAGATGTTGCCTTCGCGATCCTCGAAAAGGCTGCAGGCGATGTTCCCGGACAGGCCGTTGGCCTGGTTGAAGACATCCGCCTTGCCGTCCTGCAGGTGCAGGATGCCCAGGCCCTCGGTGCCTATCCACAGCCCGCCGTCGCGGTCGCGCAGCAGCTTGTTCGACTTGATCTCGCGGTCCGCGAGCAACTGCCCGGGCCGGGAGGCGCTGTGCATCGGGTAGGGCACGATGCGGTCGCCGGCCAGCCGCTTGATCCCCGCGCCGCGGATGCCGAAAAGGATCTGTCCATCCGCGGTGGTGCTCAGGTCGCCGACGCGCATGCCCGGCGTCGCGAACCGCTGGGCAGTGCCGGGCTGCCACCGCCAGAGGCCGGAGTCCGCACCCGCCCATAGAGCGCCGGCCCCGTCCTCTGCCAGGCTCCAGACGAACTGGCCGAAGCCGCCGTCCGCGCCCTCGGGGACGAAGCACTCGGCCTGGCCGGAGCGGATGGCGCACAGCCGCCCCCGATCCGCGAGCACGCCGGCCCAGACCGTCCCGTCGCGGCCTTCGAGCAGGGAGGTCACGAAGCCGTTGGCCATCTGCGGGTGGCGGGTCAGCTCGACACCGTTCCAGCTGGCCAGGCCGTTGAACGTGCCTATCCAGAGGGTCCCGTCGCGGGACACCAGCAGCGCGTAGGGATTGGCGGGCAGCGATTGCCCTGCCGGCGGCTCCCAGCGCACGAAGCGCAGGCCGTCGAAGCGAAACAGCCCATACGACCCGGCAACCCAGAGGTAGCCGTCGGGCGTCTGCGCCATCCCGAAGACCAGGCCGAGCAGGGCCCCGTCCCGGGCCGTCCAGGAGGTGTGCGCATACTGGGAGACCTGCAAGGGTGGATCGAGCGCCAGGGCGCCGGCCGGGGAAGGCGAGGCAAGCAGCGCGGATGCCAGCAGCACGCCCGGCACGAGGGATTCCCGACCCGACCTTTCCATTCGACCCACGAGCCCTTTCGCCGTTTCCAGCACGCGGGCAGGTTATCGCGAAAGGCCCGCGGACGGGCGGCCCGGTTCTCCATCAAGGCACGGCTTGCGCGACGGGGTACTCACTACCGCCGAAGCGCAGCGGCAAGTGGTCGGAGCCGAAGGGGTCGAACCAGCCGGCCCGGCCCTTGGGCGGCGCGGCCGCGCTGAAGTCGGCCGGCACCACGCCGCGGCCTCGCGCCGGCGGCACGGCCGGGACGCCGAAGCCGAGGTAGCCGCCCGGGCGCGCCACGAAGAGCGACTGCCCGTCGGTGGAAAGGCCGGTGGTCGCCGGCAGCACCTGGCTGTTGGAGCCATTGGCGTCCTGGTAGTAGACGACGTCCTCCACCCGACGCATCGTCAGGTGCCAGTCCAGCAGCTGGGACGGTCTGATCACGCCCGTGCTGCCGTCGGTCGTGATGCTGCCGGTCACCGTCGCGCCGCTGGGATAGCCGACCGGGACCAGCTTGAACACCGGGCTGCCGAGCGGTGCGCGGGCGACGATGCGCTGGCCGCTGGGCGACACGGGCAGGTCCACGTACTCGAAGTCGGCGCCGTACTGGTACATGGCGAAGCCCATCCCGGGCGGCCACCCGGCGGCGAAGTTGGCCACGTGCACCAGCACTTCCGGCAGGCTGGTGCCGAAGGAGAGTGCGCCGCCGTTGCCGTCGGGCGAGGTCTTCACGCGCATCTTGCGGCCGTCGGCACTGACGGAAACGTCGAGCACGTTCTGCGGCGGGGCATTGGCCGGCGTGTAGTCGTGGCGGGTGGTCGTCCGGATGGTGATGCGCCACGCCACGAGGTTGGCCGCCGTCAGCGCGCCGGTCGTGCCATCGGTGCTCAGCGTCCCGAAGAGGGTCTCTCCGTTGGGCAGCTTGAGCGGCGCCAGCTGGAAGTCGGTGGCCTGCGCCACCGGGGTGGCGGCCGAAGCCAGGGCCAGGCACATGAGCGTCGCAATCCGGTTCATCGTGGTCCTCCGAGCGAAGGGAGCGATCGTGCAGGCGACTCATGAAGCCAGGCTTAAGCGGCTCTGGCCTTGACCTGCGACAAGCGGCGCGACCCTCTAAGACTTCCATAAGGCTCGGCGGGCTCAATGCCTGCCTGCTGCATTGGCTGGAGGTCACTCATGATGAGCGCGAAGGTTCTGGGTTGGACACTGCTCGTGGCAGGCGCGAGCCTGTCGGCGGCGCCTGCATTTGCGGCGACCGGCATCCAGGTCGGCCCCAGCGGGAAGACCTACGCCTCGGGCGCCTGGCAATGCGGCCTGCATCCGGTCGATGGCATGGCGCCCTTCGTGATGGCCGGCCTGTACAACCCGGCCAGGAAGGCGCGCGGCACCGTCTCGCTCAATGGCATGGCCGTGGCGACGGTCACCGCGGCGAGCCCCGACGCCACCGTCTGGCTGGCCAACGGCATCGACAGCCTCACCGTCGCCACCGGCAAGGTGGCGGACGGCTACAGCTTCGATGCGGGCACCACCTACCCCGGCCAGCCCAACGCCTGCATCCCGGACACCCGGGCCAACACCTTCAGCGGCGACCTCGAGTACGCGGCCAGCCTCAAGTCCTATGCCGTGGTGACGGCGGGCTGCGCGTTCAATGCACGGACCGGCCGCCCACAGCCCTTCGTGAACCTGTTCGACAACGGCCAGTACTTGCTGAACGTCTCGGTCAACAACGTCCCGCTGACCCAGCTGAACGGCACGACCCGCACGCACGTACCGGTCTTCCTCGTCGCCGGGCTGAACGTGATCTCGGCGGCCAACGGCGCGCTCTCGACCGACTACTACGTCCGGGACGGCGGCACGGGCACCTGCACGCTGCCGTAGCGCCCGGCCTGGCCGCGGCGGACGTCCGGCGCGCTGCAATTCGTATCCGAAAGTCGCCGCGTCGCGCGGGCGATTCGGCGATAGTCCGCCGATGGTCTCGCACAGCGTTCCCGCCCGCCTCGACCGGCTGCCGTGGTCGCCCTGGCACTGGCGCGTCGTCATCGCGCTGGGCATTGCCTGGGTGCTCGACGGGCTCGAGGTCACCATCGTCGGCTCCATCGGCAGCGTGCTCGAGCGGCCCGACACGCTCGGCCTCGGCCCGGCCGAGGTGGGCTGGGCGGGCTCGCTCTACGTGGGCGGGGCGGTGCTGGGCGCGCTCTTCTTCGGCCGCCTGGCCGACCGCCTGGGGCGAAAGCGCCTTTTCCTGCTGACGCTCGTCGTCTACATGGCGGCGACGATCGCGACGGCGTTCACCGGCGGCTTCTGGGCCTTTGCCGCCTGCCGCTTCGCCACCGGCATCGGCATAGGCGGCGAGTACGCGGCCATCAACTCGGCGATCGACGAGCTGATCCCGGCGCGCGTGCGGGGCCGGGTCAACCTCGCCATCAACGGCAGCTTCTGGGTCGGCGCGGCACTCGGCGCGCTGCTTTCGCTGGTGCTGCTCGACGAGCGCGTGCTCGGCCCGCAACTCGGCTGGCGCGCCGGTTTCCTCGCCGGCGGCGTGCTCGCCCTGGCGATCATGCTGGTGCGCCGCTACGTGCCCGAGAGCCCGCGATGGCTGATCGCGCATGGCCGCGTCGAGGAGGCCGAGCGCATCGTCGCCGGCATCGAGGCGCAGGTGCAGGCGAGCACCGGCCGGCCGCTCGAAGCGGTGCCGGCGCACGCCGCGCTGCCGGTCGGGCGAAGGCAGCTGCCGACGACGGCCGAGGTGGCGCACGTGCTGCTGCGCCGCTACCGGCAGCGCAGCGCCGTGGTGCTGGCCCTGATGATCTCTCAGGCCTTCTTCTACAACGCGATCTTCTTCACCTACGCCCTCGTGCTCACCCGCTTCTACGGCGTGGGCGAGGCCGATGTCGCGCTCTACATCTTTCCCTTCGCGGCGGGCAACGTGCTGGGGCCGCTCGTGCTGGGCCCCTTGTTCGACAGCATCGGCCGCCGCAGGATGATCGCCGCGACCTACGCGCTTTCGGGCATCGGCCTGGCGCTCACCGGCGTGGGCTTTCTCTTCGACGCGATGGACGCGACCACGCAGACGCTCGCCTGGTCGGGTGTCTTCTTCCTCGCCTCGGCCGCGGCGAGCTCGGCCTACCTCACGGTCAGCGAGGTCTTCCCGCTCGAGATGCGCGCGCTGTCCATCTCCATCTTCTACGCGGTCGGCACGGCGGTCGGCGGCTTCGCCGCGCCGGCCCTCTTCGGCGCGCTCATCGCCACCGGCAGCCGCGCCAACGTCTTCGTGGGCTACGCGGTCGGTGCAGCGCTGGTCCTCATCGCCGCGGTGGTGGCCTGGCGCCTCGCGGTGGACGCCGAATGCAAGCCTTTGGAGCACGTGGCCCCACCGTTGGGGGCGGAAAGCCCCGGGCGCTAGAGTCGCGCAGCATCACAACCCCACAGGAGAGTCCATGTTCGACCATGTGAAGTTCGGCGTCAGCGACTACGCAGCCAGCAAGGCGTTCTACCTGCAGGCTCTCGAGCCGCTCGGCGTGGCCGTCCTGTCGGAGGGCTCGCCCTCCTACGGCGTCGAGCTGGCCCAGCCCGAGGGCAAGGTCTCGCTGTGCCTGTTCCAGACGGAGCAGAGGCCGGCGCATCTTCACATCGCCTTCGTGGCCGAGACCCGGCAGCAGGTCGATGCCTTCCATCGTGCGGCCCTGGCGGCCGGCGGAAAGGACAACGGCGCGCCCGGGCTGCGCCCGAACTACCACGCCCACTACTACGCCGCCTTCGTCATCGACCCGGACGGGCACAACATCGAAGCGGTCTGCCACGCCCCCGCGGCCTGAACGCTGCCCTGCTCAGGCCGCTGCCGGCGGCAGGGGCACGCGCGTCTCGAACTTGGAGCAGTTCATCGCGAACATGCTCTTGAAGTTGCGCACGTTGTTGATCGAAGAGAAGACCTCGCGGGTGAACGCGTGGTACTCCTGCATCGATCCGGCGTTGACGATGAGCAGGAAGTCGAATTCGCCGGCGATCTCGTAGCAGGCCATCACGTCTTCCTCGGCCGCCATGCGCTGCTCGAATTGCCTGAGCAGCGCCGCGTTCTGCTTGTCGAGCTCGACCGAAACGAACACGGTCAGCGGCCGGCCCACCAACTGCCGGTCGACGATGGCGACCTGCTTCTGCAGCACCCCCGATTCACGCATCTGGGAGATGCGGCGCTGGCAGGTGGCCGGCGAGCTGCCCACCTGGTCGGCCAGGGCCCGGACCGGAAGCGAAGCGTCGCGTTGGAGCAGGTCGAGCAGGGCCGTGTCGAGGGCATCCAGCACGACGGGCGGGCGGTTACGGGCGAGGCGTCGAGACATTCCTTCAATCTCCCCTCGGGGCTTGAGAAGAATCGATCATCGAACGCTTCCCCATGATGAATCTCGCCGGGATGATGCCCCAAGAATGCCGGCCATGGACACACGAGACGAGACGGCGATGCAGGCGGGCTGGGTCCGCTGGCGGCATGACTTCCACCGCTTCCCGGAAACGGGCTTCAACGAGGAACGCACCGCAGGGCGGGTGGCCGAAGTGCTGGAGATGCTCGGCCTCGAGGTGCACCGCGGCATCGGCGGAACCGGGGTCGTGGCCAACCTGCGGGTCGGCAGCGGCTCGGGCGTGATCGGCCTTCGCGCGGACATGGACGCGCTGGCGATGAGCGAGGCCGCCGAGGGGCGCGCCCACGCCTCCACCCGCGCCGGCTGCATGCACGCCTGCGGGCACGATGGCCACATGGCGATGCTGCTCGGAGCCGCCCAGCTGCTGGCGAGCCGGCGCGACTTCGAAGGCACCGTGCGCTTCGTCTTCCAGCCCGCCGAGGAGCACGGCCGCGGGGCCGCCGCGATGCTGGCCGACGGCCTGCTGGAGCGCTTCCCGATGGACGAGATCTACGGCGCGCACAACATCCCCGGCTTGCCGGCCGGGCACTTCGCCACCCGCACCGGCGGCCTGATGGCCAGCGAGGACAACTTCGTCATCCGAATCACCGGCCGCGGCGGCCACGCGGCGCGGCCGCACATGGCCATCGACCCCATCGTGATCGGCGCCGAGATCGTGCTCGGGCTGCAGACCATCGTCTCCCGCTCGGTCGACCCGCGGCATCCGGCCGTCGTCTCGTGCACGGAGTTCGTCACCGACGGCATCCGCAACGCGCTGCCCTCCCAGGTCGTGATCAAGGGCGATACCCGCAGCTACGCGCCCGAGGTCCAGGCCTTGCTGGACAAGCGCATGCGCGAGCTCTGCGAGGGCATCTGCCGCGCCCACGGTGCGCAGTGCGAGGTCGAGTACACCCACGAGTTCGCACCGACGGTGAACTGGCCGCAGTGCGTGGACCTCGCGGTGCGGGCGGCGAGCGCCGTGGCCGGTGCCGAGCGCGTCGACGCCGACACGCCGCCGATGATGATCTCGGAGGACTTCGGCCGCTTCCTGCAGGCCATCCCCGGCGCCTTCGTCTTCATCGGCAACGGCGACGGCGAAGGCCCCGGAGCGGTGCCGCTGCACAACGCCCGCTACGACTTCAACGACCGGATCCTGCCGATCGGCGCGCGCTACTTCGCCGAGCTCGCCCGCCTGCGCCTTCCGCGCCCCGCCTGACATGCTGCACCTCAACACCCGCGCCGTCCGCCGCGCTTACGACGCCGATCTCCTCGGCGTGCTCAGCGTCGCCGCTGCTCACGCCGCGCGCGACCGGCTCGCCACCTGGCCGGCCCTTTCGCGCCATCCCACGCCGGCCTGGTCTCTCCCCGGCCTGGCGGCCGCACTGGGCCTCGCCGGCGTGACGGTGAAGGACGAATCCAGGCGCTCCATCCTCGGCAGCTTCAAGGCCCTGGGCGCGCCGAATGCGCTGGTGCAGCTGGTGCTCCGCCGCTGGCCCGACAAGGGATGGAGCGCCGGCGATCTCTTCGCCGGCCGATACGCCGGCGAGCTGAAGGATCTCGTGGTCATCAGCGCCACCGACGGCAACCATGGCCGAGCACTCGCCGCGGCGGCACAGAGCATCGGCTGCCGCTGCGTGATCGTTCTGCATGCCCGCGTCAGCGTCGAGCGCGAGCAGGCGATCGCCGCCTTCGGCGCCGAGATCGTCCGCATCGCGGGCCACTACGACGAGTCGGTCGAAGAGGCCGCGCGCCTGGCGCGCGAGAACGCCTGGGAGGTCGTCTCCGACACGTCGTACGAAGGCTACGAGGAGGTGCCGCGGGACGTGATGCAGGGCTACGGCGTGGTGGCCGAGGAGCTGCTGGAGAACGTGCCGGACGACCGCGATTGCCCCTGGACCCACGTGATGCTGCAGGGCGGCGTCGGCGGCCTCGCGGCGGGCACCGCCAGCCACTTCTGGGAGCGCTTCGGCGACCGGCGCCCTCGCCTCATCGTCGTCGAACCCGAGCAGGCAGATTGCCTGCTGCAGAGCGCCATCCAGGCCCGGCCGGCGCGCGCCACGGGCAGCGTCGATTCGGTGATGGCGGGCCTGGCCTGCGGCGAGACTTCGCCCCTGGCGTGGCGCTTCCTGCAGCCCAGCATCGACGTCTTCATGACCGTGTCCGACGACCAGGCCGCCGAGGCCATGCGCGTGCTGGCCGAGGGGCGCCATGGCGACATCCCGCTCGTGGCGGGCGAGTCAGGCGTGGCGGGCCTCGCGGGGCTGCAGGCCCTGGTGTCGCAACCCTCCTGGCGAGAGGCTGCCGGACTCGATTCGAGTTCTCGCGTCCTGCTCATCAACACCGAAGGCGCCACGGCTCCAGCCGTGTATGCGGAGCTCGTGGGCCACAGCGCCGACGAGGTGCTCGCGGCGCAGCAGGCCTGGCTCGGCAGCCACGGCATCGAGCGGGGCCGCCTGATGCAACGGCTGGACGAGCACGCCGCCATCGGCGCCGTCGAAGGCGGCGGCGTCTGCCGCATCGCCCTCACCGATGCCGACCGGCAGGGCCGCGACCAGTTGGTGGGCTGGATGAAGCAGCTCGGCATGGAAGTGAAGGTCGACCAGATCGGCAACATCCTCGGCATCCGCCCGGGCCGGACCAACACCGCGCCGGTGATGACCGGCTCGCACATCGACACGGTCGCCACCGGCGGTCGCTACGACGGCAACTACGGCGTGATGGCCGGGCTGGAGGTGGTGCGCTGGCTGAACGAGCGCCGCATCGTGACCGAGCGTCCCATCGTGCTGGCCGCGTTCACCAACGAGGAAGGCGTGCGCTTCCAGCCGGACATGATGGGCTCGCTCGTCTACGCCGGCGGCCTTGCGCTGCAGCAGGCGCTGGACACCCTCGGCACCGACGGCCGGCGCCTGGGCGACGAGTTGCGCCGCATCGGCTACGCCGGCGAGATGCCCTGCGGCGCGATCGTGCCGCATGCCTACGTGGAGCTGCACATAGAGCAGGGCCCGGTGATGGAGGCCGAGGGCCTGCAGATCGGCGCGGTGCAGGACCTGCAGGGCATCTCCTGGCAGGAGTTCACCGTCACCGGCCAATCCAACCACGCCGGCACCACGCCCATGAATCTTCGGCGCGATGCGGGCTACTGCGCCGCCGCCATCGCGGTCTTCGTGCGCGAGCTGGCGCTGCGATACGGCGGCAGCCAGGTCGCCACGGTGGGTGCGATCGACCTGCACCCCAACCTGGTCAACGTGATCCCTTCGCGCGCCCGCCTCACGGTGGACCTGCGCAACACCGACGAGGCCAAGCTGCAGCGCGCGGAGCGGGAGCTCGCGGACTTCGTGCAGGCGCTGGCCGCGAAGGAGTCGGTCGGCATGGAGACGCGGCGGCTCGTCCGCTTCGAACCCGTCCGCTTCGACCCGCGGCTGGTGCGCCTCATCGAGGCCAGCGCGAACTCGCGCGGGCACCGCACGCGTCGCATGACCTCGGGGGCCGGCCACGATGCCCAGATGATGGCCCGCCTCTGCCCGGCCGCGATGATCTTCGTGCCGAGCGTGGGCGGCATCAGCCACAACCCGCGGGAGCACACGTCGCCGGAGGACCTCAAGCGAGGCGCGGATGTGCTGCTCGACGTCCTGCTGGGGCTGGCTTCGGAGTGTTGAGCGCCGATCGCCCGGCGAGCGGGAGTCACCCCGCGCCGGTCGCCAGCGACACGACTTGCCAGGCGCCCGCGGCGATCAGCGCCGAGCCGAGCAGGCGGGCCAGGAGTTCGCCGCGCGGCGCCAGCTTCTCGATCGCCACCACGATCGACAGGGCGGCGACCCAGGCGAGGTTCATGGCCCCGCCGACGAAGAGAAGCGCCATCAGCGCCCAGCAGCAGCCGACGCAGAACAGGCCGTGGCGAAGGCCCATGACGAAGGCACCGCGCACGCCCTCACGCCATTCGCCCAGCAGGAACCCCAGCGGCGTGCGGCAGCCGGCCAGGCACAGCCGCTTCAAGGGCGTGAACTGGTAGGCGCCGGCGATCAGCAGCAGCCAACCGTTCAACGACAGCGAGCGGCTCACGATCATCGGATCCACCCAGCCCCGGGCCTGCAGCATCCACTGGACCGCCGTCGCCGCCACGCTGAAGCCGCACCAGAGCAGCAGGTAGGCCGCCAGGAAGGCATGCCGGCGCGCCGGCTCCGCGCTGCGCCTGCAGAGGCCGCCGAAGACCTGCAGCATGGGCAGCGCCGAAGGCAGCATCATCGCCGTCATCATCACCATCCACATCAGCAGCACGGCGAGCAGGTTGCCAGCGCTCCAGGTCTGGGAGCCCGGCATCGTCAGGCGGGCCAGCGGGTGGGCCATGTCGACCGCGAGCCAGGCCAGCAGCAGCCAGGCGACCAGGCTGACCGCGAGCGGCCACGCCGCGGGATTTCGCCAGGGAGCTGCAACGGATCGTGTGCGTTGGCGAAGGGCGTGAAGCATCGCAAGGCTCGCTGTGGCTGGATGAGCCTGGACGCCAGCTTGCATGGCCTTGCGGCCCCGCGTTGCCACCTGTTTGGGCGACTGCGCAGGCGCCGCGATCGGAGTAGGGTAGCCAGCCTCTTCTTTCGAAGCCGTCGCGCCGCGGGCCGTCCATCCGCCGCGCCTCGAGGAGGTCACCATGGCAGCCTGGCAGATCAGTGGCGAGTACATGGAAACCTGCAACTGCACGCAGTTGTGTCCGTGCATCACCTCGAACCTCGCGGCCAGGCCCGTCGAAGGCGACTGCAAGGTCGCCATGGCGATGCGTATTGACAAGGGGGCCAAGGCCGGCGTGAAGCTGGACGGGCTGTCCTTCATCGTCGTGATGCATTCGCCCGGGCCGATGATCGAGGGCAACCTGACTGTCGGACTCATCGTCGACGAGCGCGCCTCGCCGGAGCAGGAGGAGGCCATCGCCTCGATCGCCACCGGCGCGGCCGGCGGCCCTATGGCGGCCCTGGCGCCGCTCGTGGGCCGCGTTGCAGGCGTCGAGCGGCGGCCGATCCAGTTCGAGGTTCAGGGCCTCGCGCGTTCGGTGCGCGCAGGCGAGCTGGTCGACCAGGCCTGCGAAGGCCTGCCCAGCGCCAGCGCGCCCGGGGCAGCACTCGGCATCGACAACACCCTGCACCCGGTGAACAGCCGGCTTGCGCTGGCCAAGGCAACGCGCAGCCGCTTCAACGCCTTCGGCGTCCATTGGGACGAATCGTCAGGCACCCGCAACGGGCACTTCGCACCGTTCGCCTGGGCTGCTTGAGCCCGCGCGTCCGGCGCCTGCCCTTCACCTGGCCGCGACCGCCCGCCGGCTGGCGGCGCCTTGCCCTCGCAACACCAGCAGCATCGCGGCCAGCACCATCCAGTCGACCGGCAGCAAGGCCCACTGGGCGCGGTCGATGGAGGCCAGGGTGACGGCCTCGAGCACCGTACCCGCGACAGGCAACGGCAGCAGGAGGAACCTCCAGCGCCGCGAGGCCAGGGGAATGACGGCGAGACTCGCGCCGATGGTCGGCGTTGGCATCAGGCCGGCCAGTTCGGCGCGCCAGGAGCCGGCGCCCTCCGGCATCGACAGGAAAGGCAGGGCGAAGAGGGCGAAGGCGAAGAGGGCCGTCGAGCAGGCACGCGCAGCGGCGGACCGGCCGCCATCGAGCGCGCCCGGCCACGCTGCCGCCGCCGCCAGCAGCGCCGCCTGCAGGGCGAAGCCACCGGCCATCCAGCCCGTGGCCCAGTGGAGCTCCGCATAGCACTGGGGCAGCCACCACGCCGCCACCGCTGCGCAGGCCATTGCCGCTCCCGCGGCGAGCGCACGGACGCCGGCCGCGGGCCGCCACCACAGCAGCGCCAGGATGGCCAGGCCGAGCGCGAAGACCGGCAGGTGCGCGGGCCAGGCTTCGCGCATGCAGCGCTCGACGAGCCGGTCGTAGGCCCGCGCCGAGAAGATCTGGGCATCAGCCAGGCCGTAGGTCCACCACTCGGGCATCGCTCACAGCGCCTGCAGACAAGCCGCGATGCGGCGGCGCATCGCTTCATCAGGCAGGAGCCCCTGCGCAGCGGCCAGGTTCTCGCGCACATGGGCGACCTGCGTCGTCGCCGGGATCACGCAGGTCACGGCGGGGTGCGCGAGGATGAACTTCAGCAGCAGTTGCGCCCAGCTCCTGGCGCCCGCCTCGCCGGCCCAGGGGGGCAGCGCCTCGCGTGCCAGGCGGCGGGTCAGCTCGCCTTGCCGGAACGGGCGGTTGACGATCACCGCCAGGCCGCGCTCCTTCGCCAGCGGCAGCAGGCGCTGCTCGGCCTCCCGGTCCAGCGGGTTGTAGGTGAACTGGACGAAGTCGATGGCCTGCGTGCGCATCAGCTGCTCCATCTCGGCGTGCCTTCTTCCCTCCGAGGTGGTGATGCCGACATGGCCCACGCGGCCCTCGGCCTTCATGCGCAGCAGCATCGGCAGGTGCGCCTGCCAGTTCAGCAGGTTGTGCACCTGCAGCAGCGCGAATCGCGGCACGCCCCAGAGCCTGCGCGAGGCCTCCGCCTGGTTCGCCCCTTCAGCGCCCTCGCCCGTCCACACCTTGTCGGCGGAGAACACCTGCGCGGTGGCGCCGAGCTTCTGCAGGGCCTGGCCGATGACGGCCTGCGAAGAGCCGTACATCGGCGAAGAGTCGATCACCCGGCCGCCGCCTTCGAGGAAGGCCTGGATGACGCGCGTGCATTCCTGGCGCAACTGCTCGTCGCGGCCGACGTTGAAGGTGATCCAGCTGCCGAGGCCGACGATGGGGATGGCCTGGCGCGACGAGGCGATCACGCGCGTCGGCGCGGCCACTTGCGCGAACGCTGAAGTAGCGGCCGCGCCGGCGGCCAGGCCTGCGAGGAACCGGCGGCGCGGCAGCGAGGCATCCAGCATGGCCGCAAGCCTATCCCGATGGCACCTCGCCGTGCGGGAATCTCCTGCACGGCCGCAGCGATACTCGGCCCATGCTCAGCGCCTGGGTCCTCGCCTACTTCGCCACCGGCGCCTTCGTCGGCTTCCTGGCCGGGCTGCTGGGCATAGGCGGCGGCATGACCATGGTGCCGGTGCTGGCCGCGATGTTCACCGCGCAGCAGTTCGCCCCCGCCCACACGGTGCACCTCGCCCTGGGCACCGGCATGGCCTCGATCATGTTCACCTCGACGGCCAGCGTGCGGGCCCACCACCGGCTCGGCGGGGTGGACTGGGCGCTGGTGCGCCGCATGGGGCCGGCGATGGTGGTGGGCACGCTGCTCGCCACGGCGCTGTCCGGCTGGGTGCCCCAGCGCGCGCTCGCGCTGGCCTTCTCGGCCATCGTCTACGCCGGCGCCACCCAGTTGCTGCTCGGCCGCAAGCCCTCGGCCGCGCGCACGCTGCCCGCCCCCGGGGCGCTGGTGGCGATCGGCCTGCTGATCGGCGTGGTCTGCGGGCTGGTGTCCGCCGGAGGCGCCTTCATGACGGTGCCCTTCATGCTCTTCTGCGGCGTGGCGATGACCACCGCCATCGGTACCGGCGCGGCCCTCGGGCTGCCGGTGGCCATCGTCGGCACGCTCGGCTACGTCTTCAGCGGTTGGCGCGTTCCGGAGCTTCCGCCGCTCGCGCTCGGCTTCGTCCACGGGCCGGCCCTGCTGGCCATCGTCGCGGGCAGCGTGCTCACCGCGCCGCTGGGCGCGAGGGCGGCCCACCGGCTGCCGGTCGCCACCCTGCGGCGCATCTTCGCGGGGCTGCTCTACATCCTCGCGACCAAGATGCTCTGGACCTATCTTTGAGAACCCGCTGCCCATGCACATCGCCATCCTCACCTTCGAAGGCTTCAACGAGCTGGATTCGTTCATCGCCCTGGGCGTCCTCAACCGCGTGAAGAAGCCGGGCTGGCGCGTCAGCCTGTGCTGCCCGTCGGACGAGGTCACGTCGATGAACGGCGTGACGGTGCGCGCGCAATCGCTGCTCGAAGAGGCGGCGAGCGCCGATGCGGTCCTCGTCGGCAGCGGCATCCGGACGCGGGAGGTGGTGGCCGATGCGGCGCTGATGACCCGCCTGGCGTTGCGGCCCGAGCGCCAGCTGATCGGCGCGCAATGCTCGGGCACGCTCGTGCTGGCTCGGCTGGGGCTGCTGGATGGCGTGCCGGCATGCACGGATCTCATCACCAGGCCCTGGGTCCAGGAGGCCGGCGTCGAAGTGCTGGACCAGCCGCTTTTCGCACGCGGCAACGTCGCCACGGCCGGCGGCTGCCTGGCCTCTGCCTACCTGGCGGCCTGGGTCATCGCGCGGTCCGAGGGCGTTCAGGCCGCAGCCTCGGCCCTGCACTACGTTGCGCCGGTCGGCGAGAAGGAGGCTTTCGTGGAGCAGGCGATGAAGCACATCTCGCCGACCCTGCCCGTCGGGACGGCCGTTGCATGGCACTGACGGTGAAAGGGGAATTGGCCGGCGCGCTTTGGCGCGGGCCGGCTGCGGATGTCACGATCGTCCAGGCATGAAAGCCCCTCCCCTGCCCACCGACGAGCCGGCCCGGCTGGCAGCCCTGCGCGGCCTGGGGGTGCTGGACACGCCGGGCGAGGAGCGCTTCGAGCGCATCACCCGGCTGGCCCGGCGCCTGTTCGACGCGCCGATGGCGACCATCTCGCTCGTCGACCACGACCGGCAGTGGTTCAAGTCGCACCCCGGGCTGGAGACCGACCAGACGCCGCGCGACGTCTCCTTCTGCGGCCATGCCATCCTGGGCGACCAGGTCATGGAGGTTCGCGATGCCGCGGCGGACCCGCGCTTCCACGACAACCCCATGGTCGTGGGCGAGCCCCACGTGCGCTTCTACGCCGGCTGCCCGTTGAAGGCGCCGGACGGCAGCAAGATCGGCACGCTGTGCGTGATGGACACCCGCCCGCGCAGCTTGAGCACGGAGGATCACGTGGTCCTGAGGGACCTGGCCGAGATGGCGGAGCAGGAGCTGGCCGCCCTGCGCCTGGCCACCACCGACGACCTGACCGGCCTGTCGAACCGCCGCGGCTTCATCGTCCTCGCGCAGCAGGCGCTGGCGATGTGCAGGCGCGCGAAGCAGTCGGCCTGCCTGTCCTTCTTCGACATCGACGGCCTGAAGGCGGTGAACGACCGGCTCGGGCACGCGGCGGGCGACGAGCTGATCCGCCGCTTCGCCAGCGTGCTGATCCACGCCTTCCGGGATTCGGACGTCATCGCCCGCCTGGGCGGCGACGAGTTCGTGGTGCTGATGACCTACTGCTCCCAGGCGGTCACCTCGATCCAGCGGCGCCTGCAGGAGACGGTGGACCAGCGCAATGCCGAGCTGCCCGCCGAGGAAGCGATCCGCTTCTCGGTGGGCACGGTGAAGATCGATCCCACGATCCACCGCGGCATCGACGACTGGCTGCACGAGGCCGACACGCTGATGTACCGGCGCAAGCAGGAGAAGCGCCGCGCCGGAAGCGGCCCTGCGGCGGGCTGAACCTCCCCGGGATCCGCGGCGGGAACGCGGCGGCGAGTGGCGACATCCATCGCCATGAGACCGGCACGCTGCCGGTCCGCCCCGCACCCGACAGGAGCAAGCAGATGCCTTCCCGATCCAAGCTCGCGTTCCCCGCGCTGGCCGCCATGCTGGCGCTCGCCGT
Source organism: uncultured Ideonella sp. (assembly GCA_946479475.1). The sequence continues at coordinate 20,761 of CAMLGG010000029.1, forward strand.
CCAGGCGCAGTCGCCCGTCCCCACCGATCCGCAGATCGCCGCCATCGTCGTCACCGCCAACCAGGTCGACATCGATGCCGGCAGGCTGGCCGAGGGCCGGTCGCGCTCCAAGGAGGTCCGGGAGTTCGCCCGGCTGATGGTCACCGACCACACGGGCGTCAACCAGGCCGCCACCGACCTGGCGAAGAAGCTGAACCTCACCCCCGAGGACAACCCCACCGCCCAGGGCCTCAGGAAGGGCGGCGACGAGAACCTCAGCCGGCTCCGCGGCTTGAGCGGCGGCGCGTTCGACAAGGCCTACGTCGACCACGAGGTGGCCTACCACGAGGCGGTGCTCGATGCGGTCGACAAGACGCTGACGCCCAGCGCGAAGAATGCGGACCTCAAGGCCCTGCTGGTCAAGGTCCGCCCGGCCTTCGTCCACCATCTGGAGCATGCGAAGCAGTTGCAGGCCCGGCTGGGCAAGAGCGGTGCTTAGGTCCTTCGCAAGCGCGCTGCTGGCGGCGTTCGCCCTCGCCGGCGCCAACGCGGCGGCCGCGACGCACACCATCACGATCGACGGCATGAGCTTCGAGCCGGCGAGCCTGCAGCTGCGTCGCGGCGACACCGTCCGCTGGGTCAACAAGGACCTGGTGCCGCACACCGCGACGGCGCCGAAAGACTTCGACTCCGGCACCCTGGCGCCGGGCCAGTCGTGGGAGGTGCAGGTGGACCGGCCGGGTCGCCACGAGTACGTGTGCAGGCTGCACCCGACCATGAAGGCCGTCCTGGTCGTGGAGTGAAGCGATGCCCGACCTTGCCCCTGCGCAGCCGGAAGCGATCGACGACGACAACGCGCTGGCGCAACGCGTGGCCCGTGGCGACCGCCTGGCCTTCGAGCAGCTGATGCGCCGCTTCAACCGCCGGCTGTACCGCCTGGCGCGAGCCACGCTGCGCGACGACGCGGAAGCCGAGGACGCCCTGCAGGACGCCTACCTCGCGGCCTACCGCGCCATCGGCGGCTTCCGCGGCGAATCGTCGCTGTCCACCTGGCTGTCCCGACTGGTCTTGAACGCCTGCCTCGCCCGCCTGAGGAAGCAGGCTCGGCGCGACAACATCGTGCCCATGGTCCGGACGGCCGATGCGTCCGAGCTGGACGAGCATGCCATGAGTCCAACGCACACCGCGCAACCGCCGGAGCTGATCGCCCGCTCCCAGCTGCGGGCACTGATGGAACGCCGGCTCGACGAACTCCCGCAGGCCTTCAGGACAGTCTTCATCCTGCGCGGCGTGGAAGAGTTGAGCGTGGAAGAGACCGCCCGGGTACTGGGCATCCCCGAAGCGACGGTGCGCTCGCGCCACTTCCGCGCCCGCGGACTGCTGCGCGAGGCGCTGGCCCGCGACGTCGACCTGGCCGAGCGCGACGTGTTCGCCTTCGACGGTGCGCGCTGCGACCGCATCGTCGCGAACGTGCTCGATCGCCTGGCGGCGGCCGATGGCTAGGACTCAGCGGCGTGCCAGGAAGACACCCCAGGCCGCGAGCGCCATGCCCGCGAGCGCCAGCGGAGGCAGCGTTTCGCCGAAAAGAAGCCTGGCGAACAGCGCCGTGCAAGGCGGCACGAGGTAGAAAAGGCTCGCCGTGTCCACCGCCGAGCCGCGGGCGATCAGCAGGTTGAGCAGGCTCACCGCGCCCAGCGAGAGCACGAGCACCAGCCAGGCCAGGGCGATCCAGAACTCGGCGACCCACTCGACCTGCCGGGACTCGGTCAGTGCCGCCACCGCGGCCGTGGCCAGCAGTGTCGGCAGGAACTGGGCGACGGCGCCGGTGCGCCAGTCGAAGCGCGGGCAGAAGCGCTTCTGGTACAGCATGCCGGCAGTGATGGCGAGCAGGGCCGCGACCGCCGGCACGATGGCCGCCAGCTCGAAGCCGCCGCCCAGCCTTCCGCCTCCGCGGCCCAGCACGACGAGCGCGACCCCGGCGAAGCCGAGGGCGAGGCCGACCCACTGGCGCGGCCCGATGCGCTCGCCGAACAGCGCGCCGGCGGCCATCGCCGTCAGCAGCGGCTGCAGGCCGACCACGATGCTGGTGATGCCGGCCGGCAGGCCGCGCCCGATCGCCATGAACACGCCGCCGAGGTAGACGCCATGCACGAGCAGGCCGGACACGCCGATGTGCAGCCACGCCCGCGGCCCCGAAGGCCAGGGCGCCCGAACCGCCAGGGCCAGGGCCAGCATCAGGACGATCACCGCGAAGTAGCGGATGGACAGGAAGGTCAGCGCACCGACGTGCGGCAGGCCCAGGCGCGCACCGATGAAACCGGTGGACCACAGGACGACGAAGGCGAATGGCAGCGCGCGCGAGGCGACGGGATTCATCGGCATGGCGGCGATGATGCCCGAGGCTCGGCCCCCCTCACTCGTGGGGCGCGCGGCGTTGACGCTGCCAGGTGCGCGGCGTAGTGTGCGCCCCTTCACGGACCAGGAGGCATCGATGCGAAAGCAGCCGCTCGCAGGCGTCTTCATCTCCACGCTGTGCCTGGCCCTGGCCGGCCCGGCCAGCGCGGGAAGGATCAGCAAGGATCCGTTCACCAACACCGACAGCCAGCACGCCACGCAGGTCGAGCCCGACACCTTCGCCCACGGCTCGACGGTGGTCTCGGCCTTCCAGACCGGCCGCTTCTTCGACGGAGGCTCGTCCGACATAGGCTGGGCCACCTCGCTGGACGGCGGCGCCACCTGGGTGCACGGATTCCTGCCCTCGATGACGGTCAACAGCGAGCCGCCCGGCCCCTACCAGCGGGCCTCCGACCCCGCCGTGGCCTACGACCAGAAGCACGACGTCTGGATGATCTCTTCGCTCGCGCTGAACGGCGGCACCGGCGTCGCCGTGCTGACCAGCCGGTCGACCGACGGCGGCCTCACCTGGGATGCCCCGGTGACCGTCTCCACCACCACCGGCTTCTACGACAAGAACTGGATCGCCTGCGACAACACGCCGGCCAGCCCGTACTACGGGCGCTGCTACACCACCTGGGACGAGGCCTTCAGCGGCGACCTGCTGCTCTCGAGCGTCTCGAAGGACGGCGGCAAGACCTGGGGCACCCCGAAGCCGACGATGGACAGCGCGGCCGGCCTGGGCGGCCAGCCGCTTGCGCAGCCCGGCGGCGACGTCATCGTGCCGACACTGAGCGCCTTCGCCGACGAGATCATCTCGTACCGCTCGACCAACGGCGGCAAGTCCTGGCAGGCCTCCGTGCCGATCGCGACCATCAGCGACCACGGCGTGGCGGGCAACCTGCGAACGGAGCCTTTGCCTTCGGCCGAGATCGATGCCGCCGGCAAGGTCTACACCGTCTGGCAGGACTGCCGCTTCCGCTCCGGCTGCTCGTCCAACGACATCGTGATGAGCACCTCGACCGACGGCAAGACCTGGAGCTCGCCGGTGCGCATCCCGATCGACCCGGTCTCGAGCAAGGTCGACCACTTCATCCCTGGCATCGCGGTGGATCGCGCCACTTCCGGCAACACCGCCCGGCTCGCCCTCACCTACTACTTCTATCCCGACGCCAGCTGCAGCCAGGCCACCTGCGAGCTCTCGGTCGGCTTCGTGTCGTCCATCGACGGCGGCGCGCATTGGAGCTCGCCGCAGACGCTGGCCGGCCCGATGGTGCTGACCGACCTGGCGAACACCAGCCAGGGCTTCATGGTGGGCGACTACATCTCCACCTCGTTCTCCGGCGACGATGCGGTGACCGTGTACGCGGTGGCCAGGCCCAAGAAGGGCGGCAGCTTCCGCGAATCGATGCATTCGAGCGCGGTAGCCGTGACGACCCGGCAGGCGTATCCGCTGGCCGTCGCCGACGATCCAGTGCTTTCGACGCAGGGCGACCGCAGCGCAAGGCCGCGCGAGCCGCTCGTCATCCCCTGACCCGGCATCACGCCGCGGCCGGCCCCGGCGTGCGCGCCACGTTCATCAGCCAGCACACCATCGCGAAGTAGCCCACGAGCGTGAGCAGCTCGACGAGCGCGGGCTCGCCCCACCGGGCCAGGGCAGCGGCATAGGTTTGTTCCGCCAGGCGATGCCGGGCGACGAGTTCCTGCGCCACCGTGCGGGCCAGGGCGAGCTCGGCGCTCAGGCTGTCCGGCGACGGGCGGCCGGCGTCCAATGCGGCGAGCGCCTCGTCCGGCACGCCGGCAGCCTGGGCCAGCGGCAGGTGCATGTCCCATTCGAAGACATTGGACAGCTCCCGTGCGACCACGCAGATGGTCCACTCGCGCAAGGCCGCGTCCAGCGTGCCCTCGTAGCGCAGGACCTCGCCCACCCTGGCGGCCGCGCGCAGCAGCGGGGGCCGCTGGAGCAGCGGGCGGAAAGGGCCGTAGACCCCGCGGCGGGGGCCGTTGATCAGCTCCTCGGCGGCGCGCTGCTGGTCGGCATCCAGCGTGGCCGGCGGGCCGAGCCGCTCGGGCAGCCCGGCCTCGGGGAAGGTCCTCTTGGAAACCAGGGAGGGCGGGGTCTTCATCGTTCAAGCCTTCGACAAGTCGTTCGGGATGGGAGGACACGATAGGGCCTCGGCGCGCCACAGCCACCCCGCCGTGGCCAGCAGCAACAAGGTCGCCGCGGCATGCGCCGAGGAAAGCGCGTGATCGCCGCCGATGGCTCGCACCAGCAGCGGCCCGGCGATCTGGCCGACCGCAAAGGCCACGGTCATGCGGGCCAGCAGCGGCGCGGGGTCCGACGGCCGGCGCTCGCGCGCCAGCTGAAGCCCTGCCATGGTCGCGACCATGAAGGTCCCGCCCACCAGGACGGCTGAGGCGGCCAACGACCACAGCGACCGGCTGGCCAGGGGCATCGCCGTGCCCAGCGCCATCGTGCCCTGCGCCAGCGCCCACATCCGGCGGCGCGGCCAGGCGGACAGCCACCGCGCGGCGCCGGCGACGGTGAGGGCCGCCGCCAGCCCGAACAGCGGCCAGGTGAGTCCGAACACCAGCGGATCCTCGACCTGTTGCCGCGCCATCGCGGGCAGGAAGGTCGCCGGAACGATGTAGCCGAAGCCGAAGGCACCGTAGCAGAACACGAGGCCGGCGGATGCGGCGGGCGGCGGCCGCGGGGCCGCCTGAACTGCCGGCTGTGCCATGGCCGGCTCGGGAATGCGGCGCAGTCTGCCGGCGATGGCGGCCCAGCCGGCCGCGGCGATCAGCCCCAGCTCCAGCCACAACCGGGCCGAACCCTGCCCCCCGCCCACCCAGGCCAGCAGGCCCACCACCGCGATGCCCAGGCCCACCCCGGTGTATAGCCACGACCCGAGGCCCGCCCGCTGCTGCCGGGCCAGCGCACCCAGGCCCCAGCTGCTCGTGCTCACCAGCACCCACGCGCTGGACATCCCGGCTGCCGCCCGAAGCGCGGCGCCCACCGCGGGCGGCAGCGCCGTGCCGATCCAGCCGACGGCCAGCGTCGTGGCCGCCACGCCGGCCAGGCCCCATCGAAGGCAGCGCAGCGGCGCGCGTGCGAAGCGCCCGGCCGTGAGCGCGCCCGCGAGGTAGCCGAGGTAATTGGCCGCGGCCCATTCGGCGCCCGACGCTGCATCGAGCGTCCCGTCGCGGAGCATCAACGGCAGCAGCGGGGTGAAGGCAAAGCGGCCGATGCCCATGGCCACCGCCAGGGCGGCGATGCCGCAGGCCACGACCACGGCGGTCGATGGCTCGTTCCGTTCGGCAGGGGCAGGGCTCATGCCGCGATTGGACTCCGTTTCCATTCGCTCGAATACTGAATTTTCAGGACATACACTTCCCGCCATGAGAACAATGGACCTGGATGACCTGCACATCTTCCGCAGCGTGGTGCGCGAGGGTGGCGTGGTCCGCGCCGCGGCGCGGCTGAACCGCGTGCCCTCCAACGTCACCACCCGCATCAAGCAGTTCGAGGAGCGGCTGGGCGTCGGCCTGTTCCGTCGCCAGGGCCGCGGCCTGGCCCTCACCGAGGCCGGTCGCACCCTGCTCGGCCACGCCGAGCGCCTGTTGCAGATGGCCGAGCAGGCCGAGCAGGAGCTGCGCAGCGGCGCCGTGCGCGGCTCGCTGCGGCTCGGGTCCCTCGAGAGCGCCGCGGGCGCGCGCCTGCCGCCCATCCTTTCGGCCTTCCACCAGCAGTACCCCGAGGTGTCGATCGAGCTGCGCACGGGCACCACGCAGAGCCTGTTGCAGCGCCTGGAGCGCTTCGAGATCGAGGCGGCCTTCGTCTCCGAGCCCTTCGACCACGCCGGCCTCTCGAGCCGGCCGGCGTTCGAGGAGGAGCTGGTGCTCATCAGCGCCAAGGGCACTCGCCGCCTGCGCCGCCCGGCCGACCTCGCGGGCCGGACCCTGCTCGCCTTCCCTCACGGGTGCTCCTACCGCCGGCGCCTGGTGGAATGGATGGCCGAGGGCCGGACGCCGGCCGGCCGCGTGATGGACCTGGGCTCCTACCACGCCATCGTCGCCTGCGTGGCGGCAGGCACCGGCGTCGCGATCGTGCCTGCCGAGATGCTGGACCAGGCGGTGCTGTCCGGCGAAGTCGAGCGCCATCCCCTGCCCGCGAGGCTGAGGGTCAATCGCACGCACCTCGTCTGGTCGGGCGAGGCCAGTGCGCCGCTGCAGGCGCTGCTCGAACTGCTGGGCGAGGGCCGATCCATCGAGCGCCGGCAGAACCGATGAGTGCGGGGGTCCCCCGCGCCGCTGGGTCGCCATGCCCGAAGGCATCGAGCACGTCGGCTGACGGCCTCGTCACTCGATCAGCGCGTCGGCGTCCGTCCCGGAGGCTTCGCACCAGCGCCGCCAGTCGGCGATCCGGTCCGCGGTGGTGATCCGGCGCGTGACGCCGCCGTGCTCGTCCAGGTACTCGACCGCCCCCATCACGACCACGTAGACCACCAGCGGCTCGTCGCCGATCGCCTCCCACCAGTCGACGTTGCCAGCCGACTCGTGCACGTAATCGCCCGGCCCCGCGACCTCGCCGGTGCACAGTCGCCGCTGGCCCCGCAGGTTGTAGGCGTGGACCTCACCCGTATGCCGGTGCCAACCCAGCTTGACGCCCGGCTCCAGGCGCATCAGCTCGACCCAGCCTCGCCCCTCGGACAGGAACCGCAGGGGCCGCGACCACTTGCCCGGGCCTTCGGGGATCCAGGGCCCCTGCTCGTCCAGCGCGGCCGCGGGGATCAGGTTCTGTCGGGTGCGGATCATGGGCTTTTCCTCGGAGGTGGGACAGGCTCGATCCTAGGCACCCGCTGGATCCCTTCCGGATCCACTTCTGCACATTTGGATGGAGCCAGTTCCGCGACCGACAATGCGCCATCGCCCCTGCGGAGAACAAGAGTGAAGACCTACGACATCGAAGTGCTGAGACTCAAGTCGGCCCGGCATGACCGCGGCCTGATCGAGCTGGGCGTCGACGTGCAGGTGCAGCCGCGCCCGGCGAGGGACGATCAGGCCGGCAGCAGCATCGTGAGCCTGCCGGTGGAGCACGCGCGCACGCTGCTCATCCTGCTGAAGCAACAGCTGGCCGAGCTGGACAAGCTTCAGCCTCGCAGCCGGCGCTCCGGACGGGCCTGATCACCCTGCCCCCCGGGAGGCGGCCCTCCGGCCAGGCCCCCGGCTAGGCCGCCAGGAGCTGGACAGCCTCGTCCGACTGGACAGGTGCCGCGCACTCCGCGCCGACGCCGAGGTCGATCTCGAAACGGAACCGGTTGCCGGCCCCCGGCTCGGCGCGCGCGTGGATGTCCCCGCCCATCAGGCGAACGAGCTGGCGGCAGATCGCCAGGCCCAGCCCGGTGCCCTGGCTGCGGCGCGTGGCATCGCCGACCTGCTCGAAGGGCCGGAACAGGCGGGCGATCTGGGCTTCGCTCAAGGCCTCGCCGCTGTCGGCCACCTCGAAGGCGAGACGTGTCGGCGAAGGCGCCCAGACCCGCAGCACCACCTCGCCGGCGGGGGTGAACTTCACCGCGTTGTCGAGCAGGTTCAGCAGCACCTGGCGCAGGCGGCGCTCGTCGGCGCGGATCACGGCGGGCACCTCGGGCGCGACCTCGCAGCGCAGCTGCAGCCCGGGCTTCAGCTGGGCCCGCACGCCGACGATGTCCAGCGGCACGCGCACCGAGTCGCGCAGGCGGAACTCGGTCGGGCAGAGCTCGAAGCGGCCCGACTCGATCTTGGCCATGTCGAGGATCTCGTTGATCAGCGCCAGCAGGTGCTCGCCGCTGTGGCGGATCGTCTCCACCCCGCGCCGCTGGGCCTCGTTCAGGCCCTGGTCGGCCTGCAGCAGCTGCGCGAAGCCGAGGATGCCGGCCAGCGGCGTGCGCAGGTCATGGCTGATGGTGGCCAGGAAGCGGCTCTTGGCCTGGCTGGCCAGCTCGGCGCGCAGCCGCGCGGCCTCCAGCTGGCGGCCGGCTTCGCGCAGCGCGTCGTCCGCCTGCGCGCGGCCGTGGGCGTAGCGGATGGCGCGCGCCAGGCCGGCGGCGTCGACCTGGCCCTTGATGAGGTAATCCTGGGCCCCCGCCTGCAGGGCCTGGACGGCCACGTCCTCGTCGCTCAGGCCGCTCAGCACGATCAGCGTCGGCGTGCGCTGCGATTGAGCGAAGAGGTCGCGGACCGTGTGGATGCCCCAGCTGCCCGGCAGGCCCAGGTCGAGCAGCACGACGTCAATCCCGCCGGCCTGCAGGCGCTCGATCCCGGCGCGCAGCTCGGGGATCCACTCCAGCCGGTAGGGCCGCCCGTCGATGGGCGCCGTGGCCAGCATCTCGCGGATCAGCCGCGCGTCGGCCGGATCGTCCTCGATCAACAGGATCGTCTGCTGGGCTTGCATGGCGGGACCCTTTCCTTTCAGCCCCGCTGCGGGGCGATCAAGTGGGAGGCGGCAAGGTGACCACGGTCAGCCAGAACTGCTCTATCGCCTGCACGATGCGGTTGAACTGATGCAGGTCGACCGGCTTGGTCACGTAGCAGTTGGCGTTGAGGTGATAGGCGCGAAGCACGTCCTCTTCCGCCTGCGAGGTGGTCAGCACGACCACCGGGATGACCTTGAGCGAGGGATCGCCCTTGACGATGGCCAGCACCTCGCGGCCATCCATGCGGGGCAGGTTCAGGTCGAGCAGGATCAGGTCGGGCCGGTGCGCCGACTCGTAGGGCGGCCGCCGGTAGAGGTAGTCCAGCGCCGCGACGCCATCTTCCACCACGTGGACGCGCGCCCAGACCTTGGCCCCCTTGAGCGCCTCCTGCGTCAGACGCACGTCGCCCGGGTTGTCCTCGACCATGAGGATCTCGATCGCCCGCGGGGAACCATCCATCGCCACCCTCCTGAGAACACCACTGGCCGGCGTTGTCCGTCCGACTGTAGTGGCGCGACCCCGCGGTGCCCAGCCGTGGCATACCCGACCGCGGCCTCCGGGAGCGAAGGCTGGACAGAGGACTGAAACCGATCAGGTTGATCATAGGCCCTCGAGATTTGCCGATCTAATGATCAGTAATTCTAGTGATTGATCAGAACTGAGTCAACGGAAACTTCGCACGTCCGGCCTGGGATTCGCCGGATACCGGGTTGGCCGGTGTCGGCCAACGGGAACCTGGAGTACCCGAATGCAGAACCTCACCGTCAGGATGCAGCTGACGCTGGCCTTCTCGACCCTCGCGGCCCTCGTGCTCGCGGTGTCCGTGCTCGCGCTGTACGACCTGCGCCGGCTCAACGAGACCTTCGCCTACATCGTCGGCCAGGCCTCGGACCAGGAGCTGCAGGCGATCGATGTGCGTGCGGCTGCCAACCAGCGGGCGCTTGCCGTCCGGAACCTGGTGCTGCTGACGGACCCGGCCGAGCGCGAGAAGGAACAGGCCGCGATGAACCGGGCGGGCGAGGACCTGGAAACCGCCCTGCGGGCGCTGGCGGCATCACTGGCCCGCGAGGCAGTGCCCGATGCGGGCGACCAGGCGCTGCTGGCGAAGATCCAGGAGATCGAGAAGGCCTACGAGCCGGTGGCCGCCGGCATCGCCCGGCTGGCCATGGCGGGCCAGCGCGAGGAGGCCGTCGCCAAGATGAACCGCGAATGCCGGCCGCTGCTCGATGCCCTGCGCGGCGCGACCAGCGAATTCGTCGCGCGCAGCCAGAAGCAGACGAAGGAGCTGGTGGACGACAGCGCGGCCTCGTATGCCACGCAGCGCCTGCTGCTGGTCGGCCTGTGCCTGGCCGCCATCGGCGCGGCCTCGGCGCTGGGCTGGTGGATCACCCGGCGGCTGCTGACGGCGCTCGGCGCGGAGCCGGCGGCCCTGAACGAGGCCGCCCTGAGGGTGGCCGACGGGGACCTGAGCCCGGTGCGGGGCGCCGAGACGGCCGCGCCGCGCAGCGTCCTGGCGTCCATGGCCCACATGCAGCGCCAGCTGGTTCGCCTCATCAGCCAGGTGCGGGCCAGCTCGGACAGCATCGCCACCGCCTCGGCGCAGATCGCCACCGGCAATGCGGACCTGTCCGGCCGCACCGAGCACCAGGCCAGCGCCCTGCAGGAGACCGCCGCGACCATGCAGGAGATGACGAGCACCGTGCGGGCCAATGCCGACAGCGCCCAGCAGGCCAACCAGCTGGCCAGCGCGGCCGCGCAGGTCGCCGCGCAGGGCGGCGCGGTGGTGCAGCAGGTGGTCGACACGATGCAGGGCATCAGTGCTTCGAGCCAGCGCATCGGCGACATCATCGCGGTGATAGACGGCATCGCCTTCCAGACCAACATCCTGGCGCTGAATGCCGCCGTCGAGGCCGCCCGCGCCGGCGAGCAGGGCCGCGGCTTCGCGGTGGTGGCCGGCGAGGTGCGCAGCC
>CAMLGG010000030.1 GCA_946479475.1 uncultured Ideonella sp.
AGGTGGACCAGGGCCCCGAGCTCCTGCACGGCCGTGCGCAGGCGGCGGATGCCGATGCGCAGCTGGTGCACGTGCTCGGCCTCGGCACTGCCTGCGGCGATTGCGCTCGCATTCGGCAGCATCATCGCCACCGCGCTGGCCAGGCCGGCACGCCAGAGGGCATCGCCACCGGCATGCCCGGGCAACGACGGCGCCGCGAAGCGCACCGCCTCGGGCCAGGCGCGGCCGCGGGCCAGCAGCTCGCCGCGCTCGGCCTTGGAGACGGTGTCCAGCCACAGGCCGTGCAGGGCGACGCCCTCGGCGGCCTGACGCACCACGTCCGCCAGCGAGCCTTCGACGAGCTCGTACTCCAGCTCGCACACGCGCGCGACAGCGCCACCCGCACGGATCTCGCCTTCGTCGAACGCGAGCTCGACCACGCCCCCGGCCGGGTCGGCCACGCGCAGGGCACGACGGGCGATGTCCGTCTCCATCACTGCCTGCAGCCGCGTGCCATCGAAGGTCTCCAGGGACTCGCCGAGCGCCGCTTCCCAGGCCTGCGCTGCCGGAGTGCCGGCGTGCCGGGCGGGCACGACAGCCGGCGGCAACGCGCCGCCCGGCTGGCGTGGCAGAACCACGTTGTGCTCGTGCCGCTCGGCCGCATGCGCGCCTCGGGCCTTGAGCGTCTGCACCCAGTGCGAGCCCTCCTGGCGCACGCGCAGCGCGATGCCGGCGGCGGCAAGGGCGCCCTCGGGCGTGTCGACGTAGACGGCCCGCAGCCGCTGGCGGCGCGGTACCGCCCGGGCCATGGCAGCGCGCACTGCGGCGGCCCGGTCGGCCGGCACCTGGAACTTCAGCTCGGTTTCGAACATGGGGGTGGCGTGGAGCATAACCATTGAAACCGGCGGCGGCGGACCCAGCTCAGGGGGATCGCCCCTCGCCAGGAAGGCCTTCCCTTGCCCGTCTCGCTCGATGCGCTTTCGCTGCTGCTCGGTGGCGTGCTGTTCCTGGCCCTGCTCGCGGGCGGGCTCTGGGGTCCGCGTGCCTGGCGCGGCTGGCGGCGGCGCCGCATCCGGCAGCAGCCCTTCCCGGCCGACTGGCGGACCATTCTTCGCCGCCGCATGCCGCTGCTGCGCCGCCTGCCGGCCGACCTGCAGCTGCAGCTCAAGCGGCACATGCAGGTCTTCCTCGCCGAGAAGCCCTTCATCGGCTGCAACGGCCTGGAGGTGACCGAGGAGATGCGGGTGCTCGTGGCCGCGCAGGCCTGCCTGCTCATCCTCAACCGGCCGAGCGACTACTTCCCCGGCCTGCGCCAGGTGCTGCTCTACCCCTCGGCCTACTGGGTGGACCGCCGCGAGGGGGATGCCAGCGGCGTGCAGCACGAGCGGCGCGAGGCCCGCAGCGGCGAGTCGTGGGTGCAAGGCCAGGTCATCCTCTCCTGGCCCGACGTGCTGGCCGGGGCCGCCGACCCGGCGGACGGCCAGAACCTGGTGATCCACGAGTTCGCGCACCAGCTCGACCAGGAGCGCGGCCGCGCGACCGGCGCGCCCTTCCTCGGCGAGCGGGCGCGCTACGCGCGCTGGGCCGCCGTGATGAACGCCGAGTACCGCCGGCTGCGCGAGCAGCTGTCGCGCGGCGAGCCCACGCTGCTGTCGCCCTACGCAGCCACCGAGCCGGCCGAGTTCTTCGCCGTCGCCTCCGAGGTCTTCTTCGAGCAGCCGCTCGAGATGGCCCGCCACCACGCGGCGCTCTACGGCGAGCTGGCGCGCTACTACCGCGTAGACCCCACGACATGGCAATGAATGGGGCCCCCACGCCCCCTTCCGGGGGCTGCCCCCCGGGGGGGCTCGCGCAGCGGACCGGCGAAGCCGGATCCGCGCACGCCCTGGTAGGGGGCGGCGCTGCGCGCGCCCGGGCTGAAGCGCTGCCGCGCTTCAGCGGGAGGGAGCGAGGGAATGCGACTTGCTGGGGCAAGTGACTGCTGCAACGAGAGTCGCCATGCCGAAGATCACCGTCCGCAAGGGCCAGGCGCCCGGGATGCTGGACCGCCAGGGGTTCTCGGAGCGCTTTCGCCAGCGCTTCTTCGATCCCGCCTTCGACGCCGAGAGGCCCGCTCTCGACCGGATCGAGGAGATCGCCTGGCAGGCCTATTCGCAATCGCGCAAGGCGCCGCGCACGCATCCGGCCGGCGAGGGTTTCGCGGACCCGGCCTACGAGCTCTCGGATGAGTGGCGGCAGACCAGTGAGCGCCTGAAGCAGGCCCAGGCGCGATGGGTCGATCCGGCGACACCCTCGCGCGCGCTGCTGGTTGCCTGCGCTTCGCGCAACGACGGCAGCTGCCCGGGCGAGATGTCCAAGACCTTCCGCCTGGCGGAAACCGCCCGGCAGGCACTGGCGGACGAAGGCATCGTCACCGACCTGCTGGACCTGAGCCACCTCACCTCCGACTACGCCCGCCACATCCATCCCTGCAAGGGCTGCGTCTCGACCGCCATGCCGCTGTGCCACTGGCCCTGCAGCTGCTACCCCAACCATGCGCTCGGCCAGACCAGCGACTGGATGGCCGAGATCTACGAGCGCTGGGTGAGCGCGCACGGCATCGTGCTGCTCACCCCCGTCTACTGGTACCAGGCCGCGAGCCCGCTCAAGCTGATGATGGACCGGCTGGTCTGCGCCGACGGCGGCAACCCGGACCCGACCTCCACCCACGGCAAGGACCCCGAGCGCGCAAAGCAGCTCGAGCTCGACGGCTGGCCCTATCCGCAGCACCTGGCGGGCCGCTGCTACGGCGTGGTCGTGCACGGCGACGTCGCCGGCATCGAGGGTGTGCGCCGCGCGCTGTGCGACTGGCTGGACTGGATGGGCCTGGTCGACGCCGGCCCCGGAGCCCGGCTGGACCGCATGATCGGCTACTACCAGCCCTACGCCACCAGCCACCAGCGGCTGGACGAGGACCACGACGTGCAGGAGGAGGTCCGCGTCGTGGCCCGGGCGGTGGCGCGGGCCATCTCGCTGCTGCGCGCCGGCCAGCTGAGCATGCCCGACCGTTCGCTGCCGCGGCCGCGGCCCAAGTAGCGGGTCTTTCTGATCAAGCGCTCAGGCGCGGCAGCCGATAAACCCGGCCGGCGAGGGGGCTCGCTTCCTAGAATCGACCCACGTCCGTCCCCGTCCCGAATGCCGTACCGCAGCCTGCCCGCCCGACCCTCGCTGATCGCCGCCGCACTCGCCGCCACCTGCGCCGTGGGCGCGGGCGCGCAGACGCTCGACACGAGCGTCAACGCCGGCATCACCTCGGCCTGGGTCATCCGAGGCATCCCGCTGACGCGCAGCGGGACGGCTGCCGTCTTCGCCGGTGCCGATGCCTACTCGACCAGCGGCTGGTCGGCGGGTGGCCTCGTCGGCCACCTCGAGACGATGGACGGCAAGGACACCTACGCGCTGAACCTGCGCACAGGCTACGAGTACACCTTCGACGGCCGCTGGACCCTGCTGGGGCAGCTGCGGCACCTGAGCTATCCGGAGTCGGACGTGCTGAAGGTGTGGTGCTACAACGAGGTCGGCGCGAGCCTGGCCGATACCGACCGCTGGGTGCTCAGCTGGTCGGCCGAGACCCGCCGCGGCCCCGGCTGCAACCAGCACTACGGGCCCATCATCGTCAGCCGCTCGATCGAGCTGAACGGCCGCTATCCGCTGGACGGCGGCTTCCACCTGGGCGCCGGCATGGGCCGGCGAATGTACGGTGCCGGCCAGGGCTACCTCTACGGCCAGGCCGGCGGGGGCTGGGCCGGCTGGCGCGGTGCGAAGCTGCTGGTCGACCGGGTCTGGGTCTCGCCCCAGGCCAGGCAGATCTACGGCGACATCGCCCGGGATCGCTGGGTCGTGACGGCGGCCTACGGCTTCTGAACCCGGCCGCGACTTTTTTCACGCCGGCACTCAACCATCCTCATCCCCGGCCGGTACTGACCGATCACTGCAGTCGCACGCCTTTCGCCGTTTCTTCGCGCTTTCCCCGCGCCCGCCCGATGTTCAATCCGTTTCGCCGCTCGCCGCCGACCGCGCCGGCCACCTCCGACGAGGCGTGGCTGCGGCGCATCGCCGAATCGCAGGACCGCACCGCGCTGGCCTCGCTCTACCGCGAGTACCAGCCGCGCCTGGTGCGCTTCCTCGGCCGGGTCACGCGGCACGAGGCGCTGATCGAGGAGGTCGTCAACGACACCCTCTGGATCGTCTGGCAGCGCGCGGCCGACTACCGCGGCGACGCCCGCGTGTCGACCTGGATCATGGGCATCGCCTACCGCGTGGCGATGAAGGCCCTGCGCGACCAGGACGACCCCTGCTGGCTGGGCGCCGGCGACGAGACCGAGCTCGAGAACCTGCTGGTCACCGACCCGCGCACCGACCGCGAGACGCGCGACTGGCTGGCCAAGGGCCTGGCGAAGCTGCCGGCCGACCAGCGCCTGACGGTCGAGCTGGTCTACGGGCAGGGCCACACGCTCGAGGAGACGGCCGCGATCATGGAGTGCCCCGTCGGCACCGCGAAGGCCCGCCTCTTCCACGCCCGCGTCAAGCTGCGCAACCTGCTGCCCGAGCTGGCCGGCGAGCCGGAGCTGGCCAAGGCCGAAGGATCGAATGATGAAAGCTACTGAGAACCGGATGCACCAGGAGACCTGGGGCCTGCTGCCCTGGCTGGCCAACGGCCGCGCCGACGCCACCCAGCGCCGCCATGCCGAGGCCCATCTCGCCGAGTGCGCGGACTGCCGCGCCGAGCTGGCGCGCGAGCAGCGGCTGGCCGCCGCCATGGCCTTGCCGAGCCTGCAGGGGCCCGAGCTCTCGCAGGGGCTGTCGCGACTCATGCACCGCATCGAGCATGCCGAATCCGTGCGTGCGCCGCGCATCCCGCGCATCGGTGCCGGGTCGGGCGGTGCGGCGACCATCCGGCTGTCGACCGCCGTCGTGCTGGGCGCCGTGCAGCTGGCGCTGGTCGCCGCCGCCGCGGCGTGGTGGCTGCGCGGCCAGGCGCCCGCCGAGGCCCCGGTCGGCGGCTACCAGACCCTGACCCAGGCACCGGCCGCTGCCACCCCCGCCACGGCCGGCCTGCGGGTGGTCTTCCATTCGGCACAGTCGATAGGCGACCTGAAGGCACTGCTGGTCAAGCATGGGCTGGCGATCGTGAGCGGCCCGACCGAGGCCGGTGTCTTCACCCTCGCCCCGACCGCGCCGCTGAGCCCGCGCGAGCTGGACGCCGTGGCCAGCGAGCTGCGCCGCTCGCCCGCCGTGGCGTTCGCCGAAGCCACCGGCCCGGTGCCCGCCCGGTGAAGCCGCGATTGCGCCTGGGGGCGCTGGCGCTGTCCGCCGGGTTGGCGGCCGCGCTGGCCGGCTGCGGCCACACCGTGGGAACGAAGGCCCCGCCGCCCGCCGCGGCGGCCATCTCCACGCCGGCCCCGCTCGTCGGAGGTGCGCCGGCCGGCGAAGCGGGCCGCGTGGTGGTGGTCGCCGTCGCCAACCGGGTGGGCGAGCTGCCCTTGTCCTCGGGCAGCACCCCGGGCCTGTACGCCAAGAAGCCGGGCTATGTGGCCGGCGGGCGTGCCGAAGAGCTGATGGACCAGGTGGCCCGGGCGCACGGCCTGCGGCCGCTGGACTCCTGGCCGATCCGCTCGCTGGGGCTGCACTGCGCGACCTTCCTGATCCCCGAAGGGGCCTCCCGCGACGAGGTGCTCGCCGCACTCGGCCGCGACCCGCGCGTGACGCTGGCCCAGCCGCTGCAGGAGTTCGGCACGCTGGGCGCGGCCGGTGCCGCCGCCACGGCCGGGGCCATCGCGCCCTCGACCGCGGGCAAGGCCACCGGCGACCTCCCCTACAACGACCCCTACTTCCCCTTGCAGCGCGGCGTGCTCGGCCTCGGCATCGCGCAGGCCCATCGCTGCGCGCGCGGCGAAGGAGTGAAGGTGGCTGTCATCGACACCGGCGTCGAGACGGGCCATCCCGACCTGGCCGGCGTCCCCACGGACACCGCCAACTTCGTCGACCACGATGCCGCCCGCTTCCAGCTCGACCACCACGGCACGGAAGTGGCCGGACTGATCGCCGCGCAGCCCGGCAACGCGACCGGCATCGTCGGCATCGCGCCCGGGGCGAAGCTGATGGCACTGAAGGCCTGCTGGGAACGCAACGACGGCACGGCGACCTGCAACTCGTTCACCCTCTCGCAGGCCCTCGCCTCGGCCATCGACCGTGGCGCGCAGGTCATCAACCTCAGCCTCGGCGGCCCGGCCGACGAGCTGCTGACCAAGCTGCTGCGGGTCGCCCTCTCGCGCGGCATGGTGGTCGTCGGCGCGGTGCCGCCGGGCGGTGCCCGCGACGGCTTCCCGCTCGGCGTGCCCGGCGTGATCGCGGTGCAGGACACTTCGGCCGCAGCGCCCGGCCCGGTCGCCGCCCCCGGCAAGGAGGTGCTGACCCTCATGCCCGGCGGCCGCTACGACTTCGCCAGCGGCACCTCGATGTCCGCCGCGCACATCAGCGGCCTGGCTGCGCTGCTGCTGCAACGCGATCCCAAGCTCGATGGCCCGCGGATCGAGAAGCTGCTGCGCGAGCAGGGCGCCACCCAGCCTTCGCAGCCCCTGAACGCCTGCCACGTCCTCGAAGCACTCGATACGCGCTGCGGCTGCAGCTGAGGGCTCGATCACTCCCCACTTCCCCCCCGTTCACCCTGAGCTTGTCGAAGGGCCCGATCATCCTGAGCCTGTCGAAGGGCCTGAGCTTGTCGAAGGGCCCGATCATCCTGAGCCTGTCGAAGGGCCTGAGCCTGTCGAAGGGCCCACGCTGACTGGCCGAACTGGTGGCAGGTGAAGGGCGGACTCAGCAGCCACGCGGCGAAATCGAACATCAAGTTTCGTATCGCCCTGCCCAGGCGACAACCGTTTCGATCTCCGGCGGTACCTACACGGCAACGACGCTGCATCCAGCGCCATGGACCGAAGCCCCGCCCCGATGATCGCCTGCCGAATCCCCCGCCCTGCCGAGAGCGCGCCGAAAGACGCGGCGCTCGCGTGCTGGCTCGGCATCGCGATCGCCGGCGTCGCCCTGCTGCCCACCGGCGCTGCGCTGCGATCGCTCTGGATCGCGCCGTGGGTTGAAGAAGCCGTGTGGCGCTGGGGCCTGCAGGCGCCGGTGGCGCGCCGCTTCGGCCATGCCGCGGCCATCACGCTGAGCGCGCTCGCCTTCGGCCTGGCCCATCTTCTCTTCGCGGCCGACCCGGCGCACGCGTGGCGCGCCGCAGCCACCGCCCTGCCCGCCGCGTGGATCGGGCTGGTGTTCGCCCGCAGGGGCCGCCTCGTGCCCTGCGTCGCCTGGCATGCCGGCTTCAACCTGCTGTGGATGGCCGTCCACCGCCTCTGAACGACGAACGGCTGTTCACCCCGATAACCCATTACCGGCACTGACCGACACACGACGGAGATAGCACCCCATGATCACTCGCCCCCTCTGGCCCGCCATCGGCCTGGCCGCCGCGCTGGCCTGGCCCGCCGCCAGCCATGCCGCCGACCCCGTGCTGGGCTCGACGAAGTTCTCGCAGAACTGCACCGCCTGCCACTCGGTGGCCTCCACCGCCACGGTCGACCGCGGCCGCAACAGCCCCTCGATGATCCGCTCGGCCATCAACAGCGTCGGCATGATGGGCGGCCTGTCGTCCCTGTCGGCGACCGACCTCGAGGACATCGCCGCCTACCTCGGCAATGCGCCGAACTCGTTGAGCTTCGCGCAGACCACCGTCGGCCAGACCAGCGCCACGCAGACGGTCACCGTCAGGGCCAGCCGCACGGCCGCGCTTTCGAACCTCGCCGCCAGCCTCAGCGGTGACTTCACCCGCAGCGGCGGCACCTGCGGCTCCACGCTCCCGGCCAGCAGCAGCTGCACCATCGCCGTCGCCTTCGTGCCCACCGCCGCCGGCACGCGCAGCGGCACGCTGAGCATCACCCACAGCGGCCTGACGACCGCGGTGCCGATCAAGCTCTCGGGCACCGGCGCCGCGGCCGCCCAGCCGACGATCTCGCTGGACGCCAGCAGCTTCTCCTTCGGCAACCAGACGGTCAACACGACCAGCGGCGCCAAGACCCTCACCGTCAGCAACACCGGCAATGCGGCACTGGATTTCAGCGCCATCACGCTGGACGGCAGCAACGCCGCCGACTACAGCGCCACCGGCGGCTGTGCCGTCGGCACGCCCGTGGCCGCGGGCGGCTCCTGCCAGCTGACGCTGCGCTTCACGCCCAGCGCCACCGGCAGCCGCAGCGCCACGCTGACGCTCGCCTCCGACGCCTCCAACGGCAAGGCCACCGTGTCCCTCGGCGGAACGGGCCAGGCCGTGGCCACGCCCGGGGCCAGCCTGTCGCCTGCCAGCATCGCCTTCGGCGGCGTGACGGTCGGCAGCAGCTCCAGCGCCCAGACGGTGACGCTGACCAACAGCGGCAGCGCCATGCTGAACATCACCGACATCTCCGCGACCGGCCCCTTCAGCGCCACCAACACCTGCGGCGCCAGCCTCGCGGCCGGTGCCAGCTGCCAGATCAGCGTGAGCTTCACGCCGAGCGGGGCGGGCGCGGCCAGCGGGAACCTCAGCGTGAGCAGCAACGCCAGCGGCTCGCCGCACACCGTGGGCCTGTCCGGCACCGGCGTGCTGGCCAGCACCGGCATCCTGCAGTGGAGCGATGCCTCGGCGGTCAGCTTTGCCAGCACCACCGTCGGCGACGACGCCGCGACGCACACGCTGACCCTGTCGAACAGCGGGACTGGCACGGCCACGCTCGGCGCCCTGGCGATCGGCGGAAGCAATGCGGCGGACTTCCGCATCGACGGCGCCTCCACCTGCGCGGCCAGCCAGCAGCTCGCCGCGGGGGCGCAATGCACGGTGGTCCTCGGCTTCTCGCCCAGCGCGGCCGGTTCGCGCAGCGCCAGCCTGACCGTGAACGCGACCAACGCCAGCACGCCGGACGCGATCGCCCTGTCCGGCACCGGCGTCGCTGCCGCGGCCCCGGTGCTGGGACTGTCGGCCGACTCGATGAGCTTCGTCGCCCCCGCGACCGGCACGGCCCCGGCACAGACGCTGACCCTGACGAACTCCGGCACCGCCGACCTTCACCTGAGCGCCCTGTCCATCAGCACGGCGAACTTCAGCCTGGCCGACGGCAGCTGCGGCGCGGCCCCCATCACGCTGTCGCCCGGTGCGAGCTGCACGGTCGACCTCAGCTGGACGGGCACGGCCGCGAGCAATCACGAGACGGCGACTCTGACCCTCACCGGCGACATGGCCGGCGGCAGTGCCACCGTCGCGCTGAGCGGCGAAGCCGGCGCCGACGAGCCCTCGAACCAGGGCGGCGGCGGCTGCACCCTGGGCTCGGGCACCGGCGCCGCCGATCCGCTGCTGGCCCTGATGGCCGTCCTGGCCGGCCTGCTGGCCTGGCGCCGACGCAAGGCCTGACTGAACGCTTTCGCAGGAGCACGACCATGAACTTCCACATCTCCCGTCGCGCGCTGCTCCAGGTCACCGGCCTGGGCGCCGCCGCGCTCGTCCTGCCGCGTGCGGCCATGGCCGTCGAGCCCGGCCAGGCCCTGCCGCTCGCCAGCGTCCCCGGCGCTGCCGGGCAGGCCGCGGTGCCGCTGTTCGACGGCAAGGCCCGGGCCACCTACATCGACTTCTGGGCCTCGTGGTGCGGTCCGTGCCGGCAGTCCTTCCCGTGGATGAACCGCATGCAGTCGCAGTTCGGGCCCAAGGGCCTGCGCGTGGTCGCGGTGAACCTCGACAGCCAGCCGGCCGACGCCCAGCGCTTCCTGCAGCAATGGCCGGCGCAGTTCACGCTGGCCTTCGATCCCACGGCCGAGGCCGCTCGACGCTTCGGCATCAAGGCCATGCCGAGCTCCGTGCTGCTGGGGGCCGACGGCAAGGTCGTCGCCACCCATGCCGGCTTCCGCGAGGAGGACACCGGCCCACTCGAAGCCCGCATCGCCGCCGCACTCGGCAGCTCCTGACCCATCGCCTGCACGACATGACCTTCCAGCTCCCCTCACGGCTCTTCGCCACAGCGCTCGCCCTCGCGGCCCTGGGCGGCTGCGCGATGCAGCCGCCCCAGCCCTGGGAAAAGCGCGCCCTCGCCAAGCCCGAGATGACCCTGTCCGGCGACCCGCTCGCCGACCGCTTCGACCAGCACGTCTACAACAGCAAGGAAAACGCGTCGGGTGGCTACGGCGTAGGCGGAGGTGGCTGTGGCTGCAATTGAGCCCCCACGCCCCCTTCCGGGGGCTGCCCCCCGAGGGGGCTCGCGCAGCGGCCCGGCAGAGCCGGATCCGCGCACGCCCCTTGAAGGGAGCGGCGCTGCGCGCGCTCCGTTGGGCGCGGTTCTCGCAGCGGCTTTGCTGTTGCCGGGCGTGATGGCGCCGGCCATGGCCGAGACGGCGCCCGAGCAGGGCGTGGTCGAAGTGAAGCTTTCGAACTACCGCGACTGGCAACCCGGACTCGACCGGGTGAAGGTCGACGCGCCGTCGATCTACGCGCTGGTGCCGCTCGATGCGCACTGGTCGCTCGAAGGCTCGGCGGTGAACGACGCCGTCTCGGGAGCCTCGCCGCGCTATCACAGCGCGGTCTCGGGCGCCTCGAAGATGGACGACTCGCGCACCGCCGGTGACCTCAAGCTCACCCACTACGCCGACCGCCAGGCCTGGTCGATAGGCGCGGCGAGTTCGTCCGAGCACGACTACCGCTCGAACACGCTGTCGGGCGAATGGCGGATCTCGAGCGAGGACAACAACCGCACCTGGAACCTCGGCCTGGCCTATGGCGACGACGCCATCGGCTCGACCAACGACCCGACGCTCGACAAGAGCCGCCGCACCTGGCAACTCATCGCCGGCGTCACCCAGGCCTGGACGCCTGTCGACCTGGTGCAGCTGAACCTGGGCTACAGCCTCGGCAAGGGCTACTTCTCGGACCCGTACAAGTTCCCCGACTCCCGCCCCGACGAGCGCCGCCAGGCCACCGCGCTGCTGCGCTGGAACCACCACTTCGAAGCCTGGGGCTCGACCCTGCACACGAGCTGGCGGCTGTACGACGACAGCTGGGGCGTGCGCGCCAACACGATCGATGCCGCCTGGGTTCAGCCGGTGGCCGAGGGCTGGAGCGTGACGCCGATGCTGCGCTACACCACCCAGCGCGCGGCCCGCTTCTACTACGACCCGGTCTACGACGCCGCGCTCGGCGCGCCCTTCCCGCCCGGCTTCGCCGGCCTCGCGCACTACTCGGCGGACCAGCGGCTGTCGGCCTTCGGTGCCGTCACCGCGGGCCTGCGCGTGGACTGGCAGGTCACGCCGCTGTGGAAGCTGGACCTGAGCTACGCGCGCTACGAGCAGCGTGGCGACTGGCGCCTGGGCGGCGATGGCTCGCCCGGCCTGGAGCCCTTCAACGCGCGCTGGTGGCAGCTGGGCGTGTCGCGCAGCTTCTGAGTCAACGATGGACGCTTACCTCGACCGTGACGGCTGGCATCTGCGCTTCGGCGCGATGGCTTCGGACTGCGAGATCGTCGTCTCCGGCGACGACGCCGCGGCGCGCCACGCGGCCCATGCCGCCATGGCCGAGGTCAAGCGCATCGAGGCCAAGTACTCGCGGTACCGCGAAGACAGCGTCGTCTCGCGCATCAACGCCGCGGCCGGCCGGGGTCATGCGACGGCCATCGATGCCGAGACCGCCGGCCTGCTCGCCTTCGCCGACCAGCTGCACCGCAGCAGCGGCGGCCTGTTCGACCTCACCAGCGGCGTGCTGCGCCGCGCCTGGGACTTCCGCGCCGGCCGCGTCCCGGCCGAGGCCGAGCTCGCCGCGCTGCTTCCGCTGGTCGACTGGCGCCGCGTGGTGTGGGACGAGCGCCAGGTGCTGCTGCCCGAGGCCGGCATGGAGCTGGACTTCGGCGGCATCGGCAAGGAGTACGCCGCCGACCGCGCCCAGGCGGTGCTGGCGCAGGCCGGCGTGCGCCACGGCTTTGTCAACCTCGGCGGCGACCTGCGCGTGCTCGGCCCGCGCGCCGACGGCCGGGCCTGGCGCTTCGGCATCCAACACCCGCGCGAGCCCGGCACGCTGGCCGCCTCGGTCGAGCTGCGCGACGGCGCGCTGGCCACCAGCGGCGACTACGAGCGCTTCTTCGTCACGCCCGAGGGCCGGCGCTGCTGCCACATCCTCGACCCGCGCAGCGGCCAGCCGGTGACGCACTGGCAATCGGTCAGCGTGGTCGCCCCGGTCTGCGCCGCGGCCGGCGCGCTGGCCACGATCGCGATGCTGCGCGGCCCCGAGGCCGCGGACTTCCTGCGCGGCCAGGGCGTTGCCTTCCTCGCCATCGACGCCCAGGGCCGCGTCGAGTCGCACGAGATCCTTCCCTTCACCCCTGCGGTGCCCACCAAACCCGACTTCGTCCACACCCCATGAACTCCCTGCTGCTCCACTGGGCCCGGCGCCTGGCCGCGGGCCTGCTCGCCGCCGCCGCGCTGCTGCCCGCCGCGCACGCCGCCGACGAGGCCTTCCTCGACCCGGCCGAGGCCTTCAAGCCCGAGGTCTCCATCGATGCCGACCAGGCGCTGCACATCGCCGTCGCCATCGCCCCCGGCTACCACCTCTACCGCGAGCGCTTCAGCGTCCAGGCAGACCCCGCCCTGGCCCTGCCGCCCGCCACGCTGCCGCCGGGCCGCGAGACCTTCGACGCCAACTTCAACCAGACCATGACGCTGTGGGAGGGCACGGTGCAGGTCACCCAGCCGTTGCCCGCAGGGCTGAAGACGGCGGCGCTGCCGGTCAGCTACCAGGGCTGCGCGGACCGCGGCCTGTGCTACCCGCCGCAGCGGGGCACGGTGCGCCTGTCCCGCGACGAGGGCGGTGCGCTGAAAGCCGCCTGGGAGCCCGCGGGCGACATGTTCGCCGCACCGGCCGCCGAGACACCTGCCGCCCCGGCCGCGCCCGCTCCGGCGCCCCTGCCCGTGGCAGTGGAGGACGACGAGAGCCACACCGGCGTGCTGTCCTCCGGCAGCCTGCTCAAGGTCGTGCCGATGTTCCTGCTCGGCGGCCTGCTGCTCTCGTTCACGCCCTGCGTGCTGCCGATGCTGCCCATCCTGTCGTCGATCATCGTCGGCCAGGGCGCGCCGGTGTCGCGCCGGCGGGGCTTCACGCTGGCGCTGGCCTACTCGCTCGGCATGGCGCTGGTCTACACCGCCGCCGGCGTCGCGGCCGGCCTGCTCGGCTCGGGCTTCGCGGCCACGCTGCAGAACCCCTGGGTGCTGGGCAGTTTCGCGCTGCTGCTGGCCGCGCTGTCGCTGTCGATGTTCGGCGTGTGGGAGTTCCAGATGCCGGCCTTCATCCAGAACCGGGTCAACAACGCCTCCAACCAGCTCCCGGGCGGCCGGCACTTCGCGGTGTTCGCGATGGGCGGCCTCTCGGCCCTGCTGGTCGGGCCCTGCGTGGCCGCGCCGCTGGCCGGCGCGCTGCTCTACATCAGCCAGACGCGCGACGTGCTGCTGGGCGGCGCCGCCCTGTTCGCCCTGGCCGCCGGCATGAGCGTGCCGCTGCTGCTGCTGGGCCTGTCGGCCGGCAGCCTGCTGCCGCGCGCCGGGCGCTGGATGGAGCAGGTCAAGACCTTCTTCGGCCTGATGCTGCTCGGCGTCGCGCTGTGGCTGGTGTCGCCCGTGCTTCCGGCAGCCGTGTTCATGTTCGTGCTGGGTGGCGGCGTGCTGGCGGCGGTGCTCGCGCTCGGTGCCTTCGAGGCCGGCACCTGGCGCCTGTGGCGCGGCGTCGGCGGCGTGGCCGCGCTGTACGGCGTGGCCCTGATGGCCGGGGCGCTCTCGGGCGGCGACAGCGTGGTGCAGCCCCTGCGCCACCTGGCCCGCGCGGGCGGCGGCGTCGTCAGCACGGCCTCGGCCGCCACGGCCGAGGGGCCCGGCTTCCAGCGCATCACCACGGTCAAGCAGCTGGACGAGGCGCTGAAGACCGCCGGCCGGCCGGTGATGCTCGACGTGTATGCCGACTGGTGCGTGTCGTGCAAGGAGATGGAGCACATGACCTTCAAGGACCCGGCCATCCAGCCGCGGCTGGAGCGTGCCCTGCTGCTGCAGGCCGACGTCACCTCGGACACGCCCGACGCCAAGGCCCTGATGAAGCGCTTCAGCCTCTTCGGCCCGCCGGCGGTGATCTTCTTCGACGCCCGAGGCACCGAGGTCGCCGCGGCCCGCACGATCGGCTTCGAGAAGGCCGAAGCCTTCGCCGGCCGCCTCGACCACGCCGGTTTGTAGGCCCCCACGGCCCCCTGCCAAGGGGCCTGCCCCCCGAGGGGGCTTTTGCAGCGGACCGGCAGAGCCGGATCCGCGCAAATCCCTTGGCTTTCAGGCGCAGTGCGTATCGCTGCGCACCTCCAGAACATCGAGCTCGTTCGTCCATGACCAACACGACAAGCCACGCCCAAGTCCTGATCCTCGGCTCCGGCCCGGCCGGCTACACCGCGGCGATCTATGCGGCCCGCGCCAACCTCAAGCCCATGCTCGTCACCGGCCTCGCGCAAGGCGGGCAGTTGATGACCACGACCGAGGTCGACAACTGGCCCGCCGACGTGATGGGCGTGCAGGGCCCCGAGCTGATGCAGCGCTTCCTGCAGCATGCCGAGCGCTTCCAGACGCAGGTCGTGTTCGACCACGTCAACGAGGTCGACCTCTCCCAACGTCCGTTCAGGCTCAAGGGCGACTCGGGCACCTACACCTGCGACGCGCTGATCATCGCCACCGGCGCCTCGGCCAAGTACCTCGGCCTGCCCTCCGAGGAGGCGTTCATGGGCCGCGGGGTGAGCGGCTGCGCGACCTGCGACGGCTTCTTCTACCGCGGCGACACGGTGGCCGTGGTCGGCGGCGGCAACACCGCGGTCGAGGAGGCGCTGTACCTGTCGAACATCGCGAGCAAGGTGCACCTCGTCCACCGACGCGACAAGTTCCGCGCCGAGCCCATCATGGTCGACAAGCTGATGGACAAGGTCGCCGCCGGCAAGATCGAGCTGCACCTGTTCAAGACGCTCGAAGAGGTGCTGGGCGACTCCAGCGGTGTCACCGGCGTGCGCCTGGCCGACATGAACGGCGGCCCCAAGACCGAGCTCGCGCTCAAGGGCTGCTTCATCGCCATCGGCCACCAGCCCAACACCGGCATCTTCGAGGGCCAGCTGGAGATGAAGGACGGCTACATCCTCACCCAGTCCGGCCAGAACGGCTTCGCGACCATGACCAGCGTGCCCGGGGTCTTCGCCGCCGGCGACGTGCAGGACCACGTCTACCGCCAGGCCATCACCTCCGCCGGCACGGGCTGCATGGCGGCGCTGGATGCCCAGCGCTTCCTCGAGCGCTGAACGGCTGCGGGGCGGCATTAGTTTCCCGTCAGCGACGACGGCGCCTCCCCTGGCCATCCGCCGCCGCCAGCCGTAAGCTTCCTGCCATCTCGTCAACCCTGAGTGTCGTGAATCAACTCCTCCTCGAGCGGGATCCCCTGCGCAGCCTGCTCGCCAGCGCGCTCGGCCCCCTCGGTGGCACGCTCCTGTGGCTCCTCGTCCGGCTGGTCTCGGCCGCCCTGTACCCGTGGGCCTGGGCCTGGTCGCAGCTGCGCCACTGGCACCGGCACCACGACGAGCGAGAGCACCGGATGGCCTGGACCGCCGTGGCCGCCGCGTGTGCCGTGCTGCTGACCGGCGTCGCCGTGGCCCGGCACGCCGAGCCGCCCGTGCTCGTCGCGCAGGCGGCGGCCCATGCGCCGGACAGCTGCATCGGCGGGCACCGCAGCCCGCGCCACTGCTAGAGCCGGGACTCGCCCGCCACCATCTGCCCGCCGGCCGGGGCCGGCTGCGGGAACAGCGTCGGCACGACCTTGTCCCGCCAGCGCATCACCGGCTTCTCGACCAGCCGGTACAGCGCCCAGCCGGCACCGAAGCACACCACGGCGATGACGAGGACACGCAGCGGCTCGGGCCAGCCGAGTCCCGCCAACAGCCCAGCCACGATCACCGCCACCGCCTTGTGCGTGAGGTAGACGGAGTACGAAGTCGCCGCGATCAACTTCGCCCCCGGCACCTTCGCCTCGCGCAGCGGCGAATCGAAGGCCACCGCGCCGACCAGCAGCACGGCGTAGGCCCAGGCGATCAGCGAATAGCCAGCGATCGTCATGAAGGCGCCGTAGCCGTAGCCGTCGATGTAGTAATGCCGCTCGACACCCCACCAGACCAAGCCGACCGCCATCACGCCCGCGAGAAGCCAGGTCCGCGTCGCCGAGGTGAAGTGGGTCCAGGCCAGCGGATGCTTCTCGCGCCACAGCGCCACGGCCAGGCCCGGCAGGAACTCGTCGATGCGGGCCAGGGTGCCGTAGTAGGCGACGGGGTAGTAGCCCTGGGTGCCGGAGCCGCCCGCCTCGACCTCGCGCCCGAACTGCAGCCACAGCCAGGTGCGCCAGGCCATCGCCGCCAGCGTGCCGAGCGCGATCAGCGCCCACGCGCTGCGCACCGTCAGGCCCCAGGCGGCCGCCAGCCGCAGCCCCGCCCAGACCACCAGCGGCAGCAGCAGGTAGAACTGCTCCTCGATGCACAGCGACCAGGCATGGGAGAACGCGGTGCCCGGCTGCAGCCCCCAGTTCTGCGTGAAGGTGAGGAAGCGCCACAGCGGCGGCGGCGCCTTGCCGCCCATCACCGCCGGGAACAGGAAGTACAGCGCCAGCACCACCCAGAAGGCCGGCAGGGTGCGCAGCAGCCGCCGTGCGTAGAACGCGGGGATCGACAGCTGCTGCCCGCGCGCGAGACCGGAGAAGACCTGCTGTCCGATCAGGTAGCCGCTGAGCACGAAGAACAGGTCCACCCCCGTCCAGCCCACGTTGCCCAGCCAGCCGAAGGTCGCCTGGTGGCTGACGAAGACCTGGTAGTGGTAGAGGAAGACCAGGCCGATGGCCAGGGCGCGCAGGGTGTCGAGGCCGGGTTGGCGATGCCGGGGCAGGGACTCGGTGGACATGGGCGTGCGGCAGGTCAGGAAGCCGCGCACGTTAGCATCCGAGGCGTGAGCAGCAACGCGAGCCGGAGGGGCGAATGCACCATGACGTGGTGGTGGTCGGCGGTGGCGCCGGGGGCCTGGAGCTGGCGTCCCGCCTGGGGCGCGGCCTGGGGCGCAAGAGCGGCCCGCGCCGCGTGATGCTGGTCGACCGCTCGGTCTTCCACATCTGGAAGCCCACCCTGCACGAGGTGGCGGCCGGGACCCTGGATTCGCACCAGGAGGGCCTGAGCTACACCGTGCTGGCCCGGCGCAACCACTTCAGCTTCTCGCTCGGCGAGATGCGCGGGCTCGACACCTCCGCCCGCACCCTCAGGCTGGGCGCGATGCACGACGAGGAGGGCCGGCTGCTCGTGCCCGAGCGGCAGCTCTCGTACCGCTGGCTGGTGCTCGCGGTCGGCAGCGGCTCGAACTTCTTCGGCACGCCCGGCGCCGAGCATGCCTACGTGCTGGAGCAGGCGGCCGACGCCGAGCGCTTCCGCCGCCACCTGCAGGCGGCCTTCACCCGCAGCGCCTTCGCGGCCGACAAGCGGCTGGGCATCGCCATCGTGGGCGGCGGTGCCACCGGCGTCGAGCTCTCGGCCGAGCTGATCGAGGCCCACCAGGAGACGCTCGCGAGCCTCGACGCCGAGCAGGCCTTCCGGCTCGACCTGACCATCGTCGAGGCCGCGCCCCGCATCCTCGCCGGCCTGCCCGAGCGCATCTCGGCGCAGGCGCGCACGGCCCTGGAGCGCAAGCAGGTCCGGGTGATGACCGGCACCAAGGTGCAGGCCCTGCAACCGGATCGCCTGATGACGGACAAGGGCGAGATCGCGGCCGACATGATCGTCTGGGCGGCCGGCATCAAGGCGGCCGAGGCCAACGCCGGCTTCGGGCTGGAGACCACGCGCTCCAACCAGTTCGTGGTCAACGAGAGGCTGGAGACTTCCGCGCCGGGCGTCTACGCGCTGGGCGACTGCGCCGCCTGCCCCTGGGTCGAGGGCAAGCTCGTGCCCGCACGCGCCCAGGCTGCGCACCAGCAGGCGAGCTTCCTGTTCGGGGTGCTCAAGAGCCTGCTGCACGAGCGCGAGCCCGGCAGCGGCCGCTACGTCTACAAGGATTTCGGCTCGCTGGTCTCGCTCGGCGAGAACAAGGGCGTGGGCAACCTGATGGGCGGCCTGGCGGGGCGCAACTTCTTCGTGGAAGGGCTGATCGCCAAGTGGATGTACATGTCGCTGCACCTGATGCACCACCGCGCCATCCTGGGCACCGGCGGCACCTTCGTGCTGGCGTTGGCACGGCTGCTGCAGCGGCGGGTGTCCGGCCGTCTCAAGCTGCATTGAAGCCGCGAGCCACAATAGCCCGATGACGATCCGCCTGCGTCTCCTCGCCCCCCTGGCCCTGGCCGCGCTCGCCGCCGGCTGCAGCTACATGTCGACCCCGGCGCCAGCGCCCATGCCCGAGGCGTCCACGGCCGCGACCGTGGTGCTCTACCGCGTCCACCTGGGCGACCCCGGCGACGACTTCACCAATCACAACGTCTACCTCGACGGCGCTCCCGTCGGCCGCCTGAATGCGGACGAGGAGTTGCTGCTCAAGGTCGCGCCCGGCGTGCACGAGCTGCGCGTGCAGCCCGAGATGAAGCTGCTCGGGCGGGCGCAGGGCGAGCCCTTGAAGTACAGCCTGCAGCTCACGCCGGGCTCGACGCGCCACATGCGCTACCGCACGGCCGCCGGCCAGGCCCGGATGGACGCCGGCACCGGCTCGGTCTACGCCGACCGCGAGCTGGGCCCGGTGAGCGAGCAGGACTACGCCGCCCGGCGGTAGGCCCGCCCGGCCGCCGCCGGGGCCCCGCCTAGAATCCCGGGGTTGTCCCCCAGGCCGCGGTCCGCTCCCCTCGATGCCCCAGAACCTCTCCACCCGCCTCGGCCGCCTTCGCGCCTGGCTGAGCATGCACCTGGTGGACCACGGCTTCGTGCGGGCGGTCTACAACAACTTCCACGACCTGGGCGGCGGCATGTACCGCCTCTCGCAACCCAGCCCGGCGCAGATCCGCGCCTACCGCGACGAGCTCGGCATCAAGACCATCGTCAACCTGCGCGGCGAGCACGGCTACGGCTCGTATGCGATGGAGGAGGAGGCCTGCCGCGAACTGGGCATCACCCTGGTCGACCATCGCATGTATTCGCGCCAGCCGCCCACGGTGGAAACGATAGACGCGACCAAGGCGCTGTTCGACTCGATCGAATACCCGGCGCTCATGCACTGCAAGTCCGGCGCCGACAGGGCCGGCCTGGGTTCGGTGCTGTACCGCCACTTCCGCATGGGCGTGCCGATCGACGAGGCCCGGCACGAGCTGAACTGGCGCTACGGGCATTTCAACTTCGGCCAGACCGCCGTGCTCGACTACTTCTTCCAGCGCTACCTCGCCGAGAGCGTGACCGAGCCGATGAGCTTCCTCGAGTGGGTCCACACCCGCTACGAGAAGGGCCCGCTGCACGAGGACTTCCACCGCCTGCGCAAGGAGAACGGCATCGGCGACTGGTTCCTCGACAAGGTGCTGCACCGCGAATGAAGCACGGCCTGCAGCTCTACCGGCGTTTGCTGGGCTACGCGAAGCCCTACTGGAAGGTCGTCGCCATCTCGCTGGTCGCCATGGCGATCGCGGCCTCGCTGGAGCCGGTCATGCCCGCCCTGCTCAAGCGCCTGATCGACGACGGCCTGATTGCCAAGAACCGGACGGCCGGCTGGCAGCTGCCGGCCTTCCTGCTGCTGGCCTTCGTCGGCAAGGGCCTGGCGGAGTACGCCGCCAACGTCTGCAGCCAGTGGGTGGCTCAGCGCGCCATCACCGATCTCAGGCAGCAGGTCTTCCACCACCAGACGGGCCTGCCGCTTTCCACGCACCAGGCGCAGACCCACGGCCGCATGCTCTCGCGCGTGCTCTACGACATCCCGCAGGTCGGCCAGGCGCTGTCCAACGCCTGGATCATCGTGGTGCGCGATTCGCTGATCATCGTCGGCCTGACCGCCTACCTGCTCTACACCGCCTGGCAGCTCACGCTCGTGATCGTGGTGGTGGCGCCCATCGTCGCCTTCATCATCCGCGGCGCCAGCCGCAAGCTGCGCGGCTCGAACCAGCTGCAGCAGCAGCTCACCGGCCAGATGGCGGGGCTGGTGGAGTCATCGCTCGTCGGCGTGAAGGAGATCAAGATCTTCGGCGCGCGCGACTACGAGGCCAGCCGCTTCAACGCCCTGGCGGAGCGCCTGCGCAAGGCCACGATGCGCACGGTGAGGGTGCAGGCGGCGAACGTGCCGCTGGTGCAGGTGCTGGCCGCCGCGGCGGTGTCGGGGATCATCCTCTTCGTCACCACGCTGTCGGCGAACAACATGCTCACGCCGGGCGAGTTCGTCGGCTTCGTGACGGCGATGTCGATGCTGTTCGAGCCGATCCGCCGCCTGACCAACGTCAACGCCACGATCCAGAGCGGCCTGGCCGCCGCGCAGGCGATCTTCGGCCTGCTCGACGAGCCGATCGAGCCGGAGCAACCGGCCGCCGCGGCGGCCGCGCTGGCCCACCAGGACGCGCAGCCGCTGGTGTTCCGCCACGTCGGCTTCAGCTACCCCGGCCAGCCCCGGCCGGCGCTCGACGACTTCAACCTGGTGCTGCGGCCGGGCCAGACGGTGGCGCTGGTGGGCGCGTCGGGCAGCGGCAAGTCCACCGTGACCAACCTGCTGGCGCGCTTCTACCTGCCCGAGAGTGGCCACATCCTCTGGGGCGACACGCCCATCGATGCCCTGCCGCTGGCCGACTGGCGTGCGCAGCTGGCGCTGGTGGGCCAGCAGGTGGTGTTGTTCGACGACACGCTGGCCGCCAACATCGCCTACGGCCGCCCCGGCGTGCCGCGCGAAGCGATCGAGCGCGCCGCCCGCGCGGCGCACGCCTGGGAGTTCATCGAGCAGGCCCCGCAGGGCCTGGACACGCCCTGCGGCGAGAACGGCCTGAACCTGTCCGGCGGCCAGCGCCAGCGCATCGCCATCGCCCGCGCCTTCCTCAAGGACGCGCCGCTGCTGATCCTCGACGAGGCCACCTCGGCACTCGACAACGAGAGCGAGCGCCAGGTGCAGCAGGCGCTGCCCGGGCTGATGGCCGGGCGGACGACGCTGATCATCGCCCACCGCATGTCGACCATCGAGCATGCCGACCTCATCGTGGTGATGGACCAGGGCCGCATAGTCGAGCAGGGCCGCCATGCCGAGCTGCTGGCCCGAGGTGGTGCCTACGCGCGCCTGCACCAGGCGCAGTTCGCGCCGACCTGACGGGCCGGCGTCGAAGCTGCGCTAAAGTAACCCGTCAGCCTGCCGTACAAGACAAAGACAGAGTGGTGACCCTCCACGCGAGGGCGTTTCGAGCCGGCCAGGCGCCTTCGAAACCCACCCCGCTCTGTCATGACCGAGTCTCGGCTTCCCCGCCCGTTTTCCGCTCGTCCCGCCTTCGGCGAGAGCTTCCACCGCCACGCCGCGCGAGCGCCGGATGCACCGGCGCTGTGGTGGCGCGGCGAAGCCGTCACCTACCGCATGCTCGCCAGGAGCGCCGTGCTGCAGGGCGCCGAGCTGTCGCGATGGCCCGAGGGCCCGGTGTGCGTGGCGGCCCACGCCAGCCCGGGCGCGATCGCGGCGGCGCTGGGCGCGCTGGCTGCCGGCCGCTGCGTGTTCTTCCACTGCCCGGGCTTGGCCGAGGCCGAGGCCGCCCGCTTCGCCGGCTCGGCCCGCAGCCTCGTGGGATGGCGCGAGGGCGAAGGCTGGGTTGCCATCGCATCGGTGGACGACCCCCTCGCCGAGGCTGTGCCGCCCCGGCTGGCGGGCCTCGGCTACGTCGAACTCAGCGGGGAGGCGCCGACCCTGGTCGATTCCGCCGCGCTCGAGCGCCTGGCCGACTTTGCCTACTCCCGCCTCGACGTCGGGCCCGGGCGCTGCGTCCTCGGCCATGCGCGCCTGGGCAGCGAGCTCAGCCTGCTGGAGCTGTGGACGCCCTTGATGCTGGGGGCCACGGTCGCCCTCGTCGACCGCAGCGGCGTGGTGGACCCGCGCGGCCTGCATTCGCTGATCGTTCGCCACGGCGTCCATCTCGTCCAGGGTGCGCCTGCTTTCCACGAGCTCATGACCCGCTCGCTCGGCCGCGCGGCCATGCCCTCGGTCGAGCGCCTGGTGGTGGCCGGTGGCCCTCTTCGGCCGGACTGCCGCGCACGCCTGCCCACGCTCTTCCCGAGGGCGCGCGCGCACTCGCTGCAGGCCTGCAACGCCACGGGCGATTGCCGGCTGCAGCCCCTCGAACCCGCGATCAGCCGCCCGGTTCCCGGATGAAGGGCAGCTGCGCCTGCGCAAAGGGCGGCTGGCGCACGATCCGGCGCAGGGCGAGGATGGTGTGCCACGGCCCCTCGGAGACCGCCGCGCTGGCGAAGTGGCGCAACAGGGGCAACGCCAGGTTGCCGGCCGGGTCGCCCATGCCTTCGAAGAGCACGTCGACCCGGCCGTCGGGCCGGGGCGAGAGCAGCCAGCGGGAGTCGAAGACGGTCATGCGGACCCGGTCCGGGTGCCGCGGGGGCGAATCGGCGGCCGCGCGGCAGGTCACCGTGACCGCCAGGCTGGCCGGATCCTGCGTCATCTCCCAGGCGACCACCGACTCGCGGTCCTTCAGCGGGAAGGGCAACGAGGTGACCACCAGCGTGACGCCGCGCGCCGGGCCCTCCGTGCGCAGCAGGGTGGCTTCGCGCAGGCGGTAGACCCATTCGCCGGCCCGCGAGCTGTCCAGCAGCACGGCGGCCAGCGACGACAAGCGCGCATCTATCACCGTGGTGGCGCGGAAGGCCGGCACGCCGTCGGGCCGCTGGCCCGCCCACACCTGGGTGGACGTGGCCGCATCCTCGCGCTGAAGGCGCCAGGTGGTCGCTTCCCCCTGGGCCCATGCCGGCAGGCACAGGAAGATCGCCACCAGGCCCGCGCACCAGGCATGCACTCGGCTCATCGCTTCATCATGCTACGGGTGACGGCGCGGCGTATTGCGGCTTCGTTTCCGGCTCAGGCTCGCGCGCCGGCCTTGCGCCCGGCCGGAGCTTCGCCCAGCACGGCCGCGAGCGGCGTCACGCTGCCGGTCTCGTCCGTCGAGTAGCCGGGCAGCGCGTCCACGGCCTGGCGGTACGCCGGGCTGCGAAGGATGCCGAGCGCCTGCTGCACCGCCGGCGTGTCGACGTGGTCGGCGTGGCACAGCAGGAAGTAGCGCTCGCGCTGCAGCGGGATGAACTCGAGCTTGAACTGGCGCGCCGGCACCTCCACGCCCATGCCGGCGTCGGCCATGTCGCTCGCCACGAACGCGGCCACGGCCGCGTGGGTGAACTCGCACTGCTCGTAGCCGCGGATGGCGGTGGGGGCGATGCCGCGGGCCTTGAGCATCAGGTCGAGCAGGAAGCGGGTGCCCGAGCCGGCCTGGCGGTTGATGAAGCGCACGTCGGGCCGGGCGAGGTCCTCGATGCCGTAGATCTTCTTCGGGTTGCCCGGCCTGGTCATCAGGCCCTGGCGGCGGGTGGCCAGTCGGATCACGCGCTGGCGCGCCGGGTCCAGCCAGGGGCGGAAGTGCTCGATCGCGGAGGCCTCGAACTCGCCCAGCGGCAGGTGGAAGCCGGCGATGTCGCACTGGCCGGTGGCCAGCGACTCCAGCGCCTCCACGCTGCCGCAGTACTTGAGCTCGTGGGCGACCCCGCCGCGCACGAGGTGGTCGTGCAGCGACTGGACGGCGAAGCCGTGGCTGGCGTGGATCCTCAGCCGGCCGGGCTGCGGCGTCGTCACCTTCTCGATCTCGGCGCCCAGCTCCGAAGCCAGCGAATCCAGCACCGGCGAAAGCCGCGCCTGGATGCGCCGCTGGGCCCAGACCAGCCGCTCGCCCAGCGGCGTGAGCTCCGAGCCCTTGCCGCGCGACATCACCAGCAGAGGCTGGCCGAAGAGCGACTCGCCCTCGCGCAGCAGCTGCCAGGCATGGCGGTAGGAGACGCCGGTCGCGGTGCAGGCGCCCGCCAGGCTGCCGTGCTCGTCCACCTGCACCAGCAGCTCGACCACGCGCGCGCCCAGGCCGCGGCCTTCGGGGCCTTCGATGGTCCAGTGCGGGGCGATGGAGACTCGGAACATGGGAAATAGGCTGTCGGCAGCCGATGGCAACGCCAGTCCGGATCATATTGCCGCCCAGGACGTTTGACCGCACCATCGCGCCAGCCTGGCGGCCCAGGCATATGCACTACGCCGCCTATTTGAACGAAAGCTGGAGACGCACCGAATGTCCGAGCCCCAAGCCACCGTCCGCGAGATCGCGGACGCCCACCGCGAAGTGCCGGGCGGCCTGCTGCCGGCGCTGCACGCGGTGCAGGAAGCGCTGGGCCACGTGCCCGACGAGGCGGTGCCGGTGCTCGCCAAGGCGCTGAACCTGTCGCGCGCCGAGGTGCACGGCGTCGTCACCTACTACCACCACTTCCGCCGCACGCCGCCCGGGCGGCACGTGGTGCAGGTCTGTCGCGCAGAAGCCTGCCAGGCCTGCGGCGGCGAGGAGCTGCTGGCCCACGCGGAACAGTCGCTCGGCTGCAAGGCCCACGAGACGAGCGCCGATGGCCGGGTGACGCTGGAGCCGGTCTACTGCCTGGGCCTGTGCGCCTCCTCGCCGGCGGTGCAGATCGGCGAGAAGCTCCATGCGCGCGTGACGCCGCAGAAGCTCGACCGGCTGCTGGCTTCGCTGGAGGTTGCACCATGAATGCCGTGACCGTCTACGTGCCGCGCGACGCGGCGGCGCTCGCGGCAGGCGCGGACGAGGTCGCCGCGGCCATCGCCGCCGAGGCTTCCCGGCGCGGGCGTGAAGTGCAGCTCGTCCGCAACGGCTCGCGCGGCATGTTCTGGCTGGAGCCGCTGGTCGAGGTCGCCACGCCGCAGGGTCGCGTCGCCTACGGCCCCGTCGCCGAAGAGGACGTTCCGTCTCTTTTCGATGCCGGCCTTCTCGAAGGCGGCAGCCACGCCCTGGCCCACGGCCCGGTCGAGCAGATCCCGTATCTCGCGAAGCAGGAGCGACTGACCTTCGCCCGCATGGGCGTGACGGACCCGCTCTCGCTGGCCGACTACGAAGCCCACGAGGGCTGGGCCGGCCTGAAGCGCGCGCTGGCGATGGACGGCGCGGCCATCGTGCAGGAGGTGCTGGATTCGGGCCTGCGCGGCCGCGGCGGCGCCGCCTTCCCGGCCGGCATCAAGTGGCGCACCGTGCTGCAGGCGCAGGCGGTGCAGAAGTACGTGGTGTGCAACGCCGACGAAGGCGACTCGGGCACCTTCTCCGACCGCATGACGATGGAGGGCGACCCGTACATGCTCATCGAGGGCATGGCGATCGCCGGCCTGGCGGTGGGTGCGACCCAGGGCTACATCTACATCCGCTCCGAGTACCCGCATGCGGTGGCCGTGATGCGCGAGGCGATCCGCCTGGCCAATGCCGCCGGCTACCTGGGCGACAGCGTGTGCGGCAGCGGCCGGGCCTTCCGGCTCGAAGTGCGCATGGCCGCCGGCGCCTACGTCTGCGGCGAAGAAACCGCGATGCTGGAGAGCATCGAGGGCAAGCGCGGCATCGTGCGCGCCAAGCCGCCGCTGCCGGCGATCGAAGGCCTGTTCGGCCGGCCGACGGTCATCAACAACGTGATCTCGCTCGCCAGCGTGCCGATCATCCTGGCGCGCGGCGCGGCCTTCTACAAGGATTTCGGCATGGGCCGCTCGCGCGGCACCCTGCCCTTCCAGCTGGCCGGCAACATCAGGCACGGCGGCCTGGTCGAGAAGGCCTTCGGGCTGACCCTGCGCGAGCTGGTGTTCGACTTCGGCGGCGGCACGCGCAGCGGCCGGCCGGTCAAGGCCATCCAGGTCGGCGGCCCGCTGGGTGCCTACGTGCCCGAGTCGAAGTGGGACGAGCCGCTGGATTACGAGGCCTACGCCGCCTTCGGCGCGGTGGTGGGCCACGGCGGCATCGTGGTGCACGACGACACCGCCGACATGGCGAAGCTGGCCCGCTACGCGATGGAGTTCTGCGCGCTGGAGAGCTGCGGCAAGTGCACGCCCTGCCGCATCGGCAGCACGCGCGGCGTGGAGGTGATCGACCGCGTGATCGCCGGCAACAACCGCGTCCAGCAGGTGCATCTGCTGCGCGACCTGTGCGACACGATGCTGGCCGGCAGCCTGTGCGCGATGGGCGGCATGACGCCCTACCCGGTGCTCTCCGCGCTGGACCACTACCCCGAGGACTTCGGCGTCGCGGCGCCGACCGAGAAGGCCGCCTGAGGAGGACACCATGCTGCAACACCTGAAGAACGAGATCGATTTCGGCACGCCGGCCCGCGTGTCCGAGAAGACCGTGACGCTGACCATTGACGGCGCGCAGGTCACCGTGCCCGAGGGCACTTCGCTGATGCGCGCCGCGGTGGACGCCGGCGTGCGCGTGCCCAAGCTCTGCGCCACCGACAGCCTGGAGCCCTTCGGCTCCTGCCGCCTGTGCCTGGTCGAGATCGAGGGCCGGCGCGGCTATCCGGCCAGCTGCACCACGCCCGCCGAGGCCGGCATGGTGGTGCGCACCCAGACGCCGAAGCTGCAGCAGCTGCGCACCGGCGTGATGGAGCTCTACATCAGCGACCATCCGCTGGATTGCCTGACCTGCAGCGCCAACGGCAACTGCGAGCTGCAGGACATGGCCGGCGTCACCGGCCTGCGCAACGTGCGCTACGGCGTGGGCGCGGCGGCCGGCGCGCACCACACCCAGTCGGCCAAGGACGAGTCCAACCCCTACTTCACCTACGACCCGAGCAAGTGCATCGTCTGCAACCGCTGCGTGCGGGCCTGTGAAGAGACGCAAGGCACCTTCGCGTTGACGATCTCCGGCCGCGGCTTCGACAGCCGCGTGTCCGCAGGCCAGGACCAGCCCTTCATGCAGAGCGACTGCGTGAGCTGCGGCGCCTGTGTCGAGGCCTGCCCGACGGCGACCCTGCAGGAGAAGAGCGTCATCGAGCTCGGCCAGGGCGAGCACAGCGTCATCACCACCTGCGCCTACTGCGGCGTCGGCTGCGGCTTCAAGGCCGAAATGAAAGGGAATACGGTCGTCCGCATGGTGCCCTGGAAGGACGGCAAGGCCAACGAGGGCCATTCGTGCGTCAAGGGCCGCTTCGCCTGGGGCTATGCGACCCACAAGGACCGCATCACCAAGCCCATGATCCGCGCCAGGATCACCGAC
Organism: uncultured Ideonella sp.; assembly: GCA_946479475.1. Next base: position 27,326 of record CAMLGG010000030.1, read on the forward strand.
CCGTGGCGCGAAGTGAGCTGGGAAGAGGCCATCAACCACGCCGCCAGCGAGTTCAAGCGCATCCAGGCGAAGCACGGCAAGGATTCGGTCGGTGGCATCACCTCCAGCCGCTGCACCAACGAAGAGACGTACCTGGTGCAGAAGCTGGTGCGCGCCGCCTTCGGCACCAACAACGTCGACACCTGCGCCCGCGTCTGCCACTCGCCCACCGGCTACGGCCTGGGCCAGACCTACGGCACCTCGGCCGGCACCCAGACCTTCAAGAGCGTCGAGCAGGCCGACGTGATCATGGTGATCGGCGCCAACCCGAGCGACGCCCACCCCGTGTTCGCCTCGCGCATGAAGAAGCGCATCCGCGAGGGGGCGAAGCTGATCGTCGTCGACCCGCGCCGCATCGATCTGGTCGACTCGCCTCACATCCACGCGCAGCACCACCTGCCTCTGCGGCCCGGCACCAACGTCGCCGTCATCACCGCCATGGCGCACGTCGTCGTGACCGAGGGCCTGGTGAACGAGGCCTACGTGGCCGAGCGCTGCGACGCCAAGAGCTTCAAGGAGTGGCGCGAGTTCGTCTCGCGACCCGAGAACTCGCCCGAGGCCTTCGAGGAGGTCACCGGCGTGCCCGCGGGCGAGCTGCGCGCCGCCGCGCGCCTGTATGCGAGCGGCCCCAACTCGGCCATCTACTACGGCCTGGGCGTCACCGAGCACGCGCAAGGCTCGACCATGGTCATCGGCATCGCGAACCTGGCCATGGCCTGCGGCATGGTCGGCCGCGAGGGCGTCGGCGTGAACCCGCTGCGCGGCCAGAACAACGTGCAGGGCAGCTGCGACATGGGCAGCTTCCCGCACGAGCTGCCGGGCTACCGCCACATCAGCGACACCACCGTGCGCTCGCAGTTCGAGGCCGCCTGGGGCGTGGAGCTCAGCCCCGAGCCGGGCCTGCGCATCCCCAACATGTTCGATGCCGCGATGGCGGGCAGCTTCCTCGGGCTGTATTGCCAGGGCGAGGACATCGTGCAGAGCGACCCGAACACGCAGCACGTGGCCGCGGCGCTCTCGGCGATGGAGTGCATCGTCGTGCAGGACATCTTCCTCAACGAGACCGCCAAGTACGCCCACGTGCTGCTGCCGGGCTCCAGCTTCCTCGAGAAGGACGGCACCTTCACCAACGCCGAGCGCCGCATCAGCCGCGTGCGGCAGGTGATGCCGCCGTTGCCGGGCCTGGCTGACTGGGAGGTGACGGTCAGGCTCTCGAACGCGCTCGGCTATCCGATGCACTACACCCACCCCGAGCAGATCATGCAGGAGATCGCGGCGCTGACGCCCAGCTTCGCCGGCGTGACCTACGAGAAGATCGAGCGCCTGGGCAGCGTGCAGTGGCCCTGCAACGAGCACACCGACGAGGCCGGCACCTCCCTCATGCACGTGGACGGCTTCGTGCGCGGCAAGGGCCGCTTCTTCAACACCCAGTACGTCGCCACCGAAGAGAAGGTGACGCGCCGCTTCCCGCTCATCCTCACCACGGGCCGGGTGCTCTCGCAGTACAACGTCGGCGCGCAGACGCGGCGTACTCCCAACAGCCAGTGGCACGACGAGGACCGGCTGGAGATCCACCCGACCGACGCCGAGGAGCGCGGCATCAGGAGCGGCGACTGGGTCGGCATCGTCAGCCGCGCCGGCGAGACGGTGCTGCGCGCCGACGTGAGCGAGCGCATGCAGCCCGGCGTGGTCTACACCACCTTCCACTTCCCCGAGTCCGGCGCCAACGTCATCACGACGGACAGCTCGGACTGGGCCACCAACTGCCCGGAGTACAAGGTGACGGCGGTCCAGGTGACGAAGGTGATGCAACCAGCGCAAGGAACCGACGGGCCGCCCCTAGGTTCCTTGACCCCCTCGGGGGGCGACGGCCGCGAAGCGGTCGTCTGGGGGCTGTCGGCCTGGCAAAAGGGCTACGCGGACTTCAACCGGGAGCAGCTGGATCTGCTGGCCCAGGCTCGCGGCGAAGCGGTCATCGGCAAGTGAAGCCCCGAGACGCCACCCTCGTGCCCGAAGGCACCCGCACCACCCAGGTGACCGAGTGGCGCGCCGGCCGCACGGCCGAGCGCGCCGACTGGCTCGCCGAGGAGGTGCCGGTGGCGCTGGTCTTCAACGGCATCTCGCATGCCGTGATGCTCGCCACCCCGGCCGACCTGGAGGACTTCGCCCTCGGCTTCGCGCTCACCGAGGGCCTCGTCGATTCGCCGGCGGAGCTCTACGGGGTGGACGTGATGCCCGCGTGCGAGGAAGGCATCACGCTGCAGCTCGAAGTCTCCTCGGCCTGCGCCTGGCGCCTGAAGGAGCGCCGCCGGACCCTCGCCGGCCGGACCGGCTGCGGCCTGTGCGGCACCGACAGCCTCTCGCAGGTGCGGCGCACACTCCCGCAGGCGCCCGAGGTGCGCGTGGGGCCGGGCGCGCTCGCCCGCGCGCAGCGCGAGCTGCGCATGCACCAGGCGATGCAGCAGGTCACCGGCGCGACCCATGCAGCGGCCTGGTGCGGGCTCGACGGCAGCGTGCGGATGGCGCGCGAGGACATCGGCCGCCACAACGCCCTGGACAAGCTGATCGGCGCGATGCTTCGCACCGGCGAGGACGCCTCGTCCGGCTTTGGCGTCATCACCAGCCGCGCGAGCTTCGAGATGGTGCAGAAGGCCGCCGCCGCGGGCGTCGGCGCCCTCGCCGCTGTCTCGGCCCCCACTGCGCTGGCCGTGCGCACCGCTACCGAGCTCAACCTGGCGCTGGCCGGCTTCGTCCGCGGCGATGACGGCGTGGCCTACACCTTTGCCGAACGCTTCGGCCTGGAACCCGGGAAGACCCATGGAACTTGAGAACCTCGTCCACATGGCCAACCGCATCGGCGAGTTCTTCGCCGCCATGCCGGACCGCGACGAGGCCCGCGAGGGCATCGCCACCCACATCAGGCGCTACTGGGAACCGCGGATGCGCAAGGCGCTGCTCGATCGCCTCGACGAGGCGCGGGAGGCCGGCCTGCAGGAGCTGGTGGTCGAGGCGGTCCGAGGCATGCGGCAGATGTCGGCAGCAGCCTGAGGGTCAGTCGTCGGCCCGCAGCGGCGGCTACCGGACTCGCACCAGCTTGACTGCAACCAATCTTCCGTCGCCATTGCGCCTGGCCGCGCCCACGACGTCCCCCGCGTTGTTGATGCCCCTCCCGGAAGTCACCGTGTAGTCCTGCGACTGGTCGGCTTCAACAAGGTCGTTGAGGTCGTACAAGACATCCTCGTGGTAGAGAAAGCCGTGGCGGCTCAGCTCGTCGTCTGGAAGGGTTTCGATGCTGCCGACAATGTCGCCCGTGTCGTTGATGGCCAAGCCCTCTCCGGACTTGCCTGTGCCAAGCATCCCGAGACTCTTCATCTCCCCGTCGACGGCTTTGCTCATCGGCCAGTTCTGGAAGACGTCGTTGTGCACCGTCGCCGAGCCGGTGATGTCGCCGTTCGAGTTGATGGCGAAGGCGCGGCTGTGCCCGCCGTCGATGGTTCCCAGATCGGTGATCTGGCCGGTCCCGATGTTGTAGGCGTACGCGTGAACGTTCACTTGGTTGGCGATGAGGGATGAGCCTGCGACGATGCCTGCGTTGTTGATGCCGCGGGCGTGGACATCCCTTCCACCCAGGCCTTCGATCTTGGTGACCACGCCCTCCTTCCAGACCTGGGCCTGCCAGCCGAAGGCGTCCTGTCCGCCGCCGACGACGACGTTGTCGTCATTGAGGGCATAAGCCCTCGGGAAGGTGACATGGTCAGGCTCGAGTCCGACGGGTGTATGCCGGTCCAGCCAGAGGGTTGCCATCTCGTCACGCCTGAAGCTGTCAAAGCCGGCGACGACTCCTGCCTCATTGATGGCGTTGGCCACCGCGCCAAA